>CAKZOO010000036.1 GCA_937136455.1 uncultured Flavobacteriaceae bacterium
CCTTCTTTTTCGTTTCCTACTCCAGTTACATCCCAGTAACTAAAGAAATTGACTTCGATTTCATGTAAAGCGTCTTTTACATCGTCGAATTTTGATTTTCTGATAATTGCTTCAATTTTTTTCATAATGAATTGTGTTAAATCAGTTTTTTTAATGATTATGGATCAAAAGTAGATATATTTTAAAACATACCCCTAAAAAATAGGGGGTATAATTAAATAATTATGATATTAATAATTTTATACCCTATAAAAATGAAGGTATAATAAAAAATAAACCTATTATTTTTTGATAAGTATTAAAAATAGGGGGGGGTGCTAACAAAAAAAAACAGGAATAGATCCTGTTTTGTGTTTTAAAAGGGGTAATGCTTTAAAATAAAGCGATAAATAGGGGGTTATGATGTTTTGGTAAGGTAAAGACCAGCAAGTACCGCTAAGATACCTACAACAACACTCGCTAATACATATAGTACTAAATAAGTGTATTCACCAGCCTTGAGTAAACTTTGATTTTCCAAGGCAAAAGTTGAGAAAGTGGTAAATCCACCACAGAATCCAATAACGAGTAATGCGTGTTGATTAGAATTGATGAGTTGATATCGTGAAGAGAGTCCTATCAGGATACCAATAAGCAAACTTCCTAATATATTTGATAGGAAGGTTCCTAAATAGAAATAACTAAATGAAGGGTTGAGTGTTTTGCTAATTAGAAATCTCAGTACAGAACCCAGACCACCACCTAAAAAAACAAAACTCAAGGTCTTCAATGTTTGCATTCTAAAAGTTTAATTGTTTTTTAATAACAAAAAGTAGTGCGATGAATAGTAAAAAAGCCAAGGCGACCCATTTAACTCCTTTGTAATTTTTTTGATGTAAATTTTTATCCTTGGCGTAAGAGCGAAAAATAAAGGCTGTAAAGCCAATTACAAATAATACTGCAAAAATGATTTGTCCTTTAGTGAACATATTCTCTATTTTTACACAAATCTAATGAAAATACCTACACATGAAACACAAGATTAACGCTGTTCAAGAATTTCACAAAGCTTTTGAGTTAGGATATAAAGAAAGTCCTCATGCAGATTTAGGTGCAGCAAAGAATCAACTTCGATTCAATTTAATGGATGAAGAGAATAAGGAATATTTAGAAGCAGCTAATAATAACGATTTAGTTGAAGTGGCAGATGCTCTTGGAGATATGCTTTATATTTTATGTGGAACTATTATTGAACACGGAATGCAACATAAGATCGAAGAGGTCTTTGAAGAAATACAGCGCTCCAATATGAGTAAATTAGGAGCAGATGGTAAACCGATTTACAGAGAAGATGGTAAAGTGCTTAAAGGCCCCAACTACTTTAAGCCCAATATCAAAGAAATTTTAGATAAGTAATTAACCTTTGTATAGGAATAAAAAAAAGCATCTCAATTAAGATGCTTTTCTTTTGTAATACCTTTTTATCTTATTAGAATGCAGCAACTCTCCATCCATATGGATCTTCAGATTTGTTTTGCTGTATATCTGTGATGATTTTTTTAAATAGATCAGAATACTTATCCTCAACCTCTGTGAGTTCGTATTTTTCACCTTTGTATCCAAATCCTTTAATAGGACTTACTACTGCAGCAGTACCTGCTCCAAACATTTCTTTGAGTTCTCCATTTTGATGTGCTTCAACAACCTCACTTACTTTAATAGGGCGAACTTCAATATCGATATTGTTATCCTCAGCAAGTTGTATAAGACTTCTTCTTGTAATACCGTCTAAGATACTTTCTGAAGTAGGTCCAGTGAGAAGTTTATCTCCGATTCGAATAAAGATATTCATCGTTCCTGCTTCTTCGATATACTCATGAGTATTGGCATCAGTCCAAACGATTTGTTGAAATCCTTCTTTCTGAGCTTGTAGTGCAGGGTAGAAGGATCCACCGTAGTTTCCACCAGCTTTAGCATAACCAGTTCCCCCTTGAGCAGCTCTTGAGAATTTCTCAGCAATTTTAACTCGAACTTCACCTGCGTAGTAGGATTGAACAGGAGAACAGATGATGATAAACATATATTCATTAGCTGGAGAGGCGGCAACCCCTTCCTCGGTAGCAATTACAAATGGTCTGATGTAAAGAGAATTTCCATTACCAGATTTAATCCATTCTTGGTCTAATTCTAAGAGTTTTGACAAACCGTCGCAGAAGTAATCTTCTCTAAAAGCAGGCATCGCTAGACGCTCTGATGAAATATTGATACGGTTAAAATTGTCCATTGGTCTAAACAACCATACTTTGCCGGCATCATCCTTGTAAGCTTTCATTCCTTCGAAGACTTCTTGTCCGTAGTGAAATACTCGGGCAGAAGGAGCTAGACTTAGGTTTTGATAAGGCTTGACCTCTGGGATACTCCACTCACCATTTTTGTAGGTTGAGATCATCATATGATCTGTAAATACTTTTCCAAAACTCAAAGATTGGAAATCTACTTGTCCAATTTTTGATTGAGTTGCTTTTTCAACTTTTAAAGGAGTCCCAAATGATTTCATTTGCTTTTTAATTAATTATGTGTGTAAAATTAAAAATTATTAAGGATTGGGATTCATTTTTTTAGGATTAATTGTTGAACTTTGAACTATGAGTTTACCTAAGCGAACCGTAATTACAACAGGGGATGGATCCAAGACACTTCATATGGAAGATTGGAATGAGCAGTATCATTCCAAACACGGAGCTATTGCAGAGGCTTACCACGTATTTATCAAATCGGGATTAGAGCATCTAAACAAACAAAATATCGCTATTCTAGAAATAGGTTTTGGAACAGGACTCAATGCATTGATTACCTTCAGTGAAGTTCAAAAAAATAGGCTTCAAATCAACTATGTTGGAGTAGAGGCTTATCCTGTACCATTAGAGCAGGCTATTGAAATGGATTATGCTACAAAAATAGAGGGAGAGGGCTTGCAAGAGGTATTTCACAAGATGCACAGTGTAGCGTGGAATAAAGCAGAAGATTTAAATACTAATTTTAGACTTACAAAGAGAGAACAAAAGTTTCAGGAAATTAAAGATCAGAACTGTTTTGATTTGATTTATTTTGATGCTTTCGGATATAGAGTACAACCAGAATTGTGGTCCATAGAGATTTTTGAAAAGATGTATCAATCCCTAAAAGATGGGGGAGTACTAGTAACTTATGCGGCAAAGGGAGAAGTGAGAAGAAACATGCAAGCAGTAGGTTTTACTGTTGAACGACTTCCTGGACCTCCTGGTAAAAGAGAAATGTTACGAGCTACGAAGTAGTGAGAAATATTCATGCGAGTGAAGCGAGCATAAATATTAAAGAGCTACGAAGTAGTGAGAAATATTCATGCGAGAGAAGCGAGCATAAATAAATAGAACAATGAAAATTGTATAATTAAGGGATATGTGCGGAAGATTTGGTTTTGCAAAAGGTATTGATGATTTTTCAAAGAAGTTTCACATTCCAATGGAACCTCGATATAATATTGCTCCGAGTCAGCAAATAGTAGCTGTTGATGAATCCTTTTCTGCTTTTAAAGCTCAATGGTCCTTTCTTCCTAGTTGGTCCACTTCTTCCAAACCACTTATTAATGCTAGAATTGAAACTTTAGATGAAAAGCCTAGTTTTAAAGGGTATCAAAAGTGTTTGATTCCTGCTTCTGGTTGGTTTGAATGGAAACGATCTACAACAGCGAACATCCCATACTATTTTACTACAACTGATGATTGGTTTTATATGGGAGGTATTATTATTGAGAATCAAATCGTTATTTTAACTAAAGAAGCGGATCAACACCTAGAATCCATTCACCATCGAATGCCACTTATTTATGCTAATTCTTATGATAAGATGTGGGAGCTCGATCAAATAAATCATAAATTAGCCGAATCAATTGTTCCTTATTCGGTAAGTGATAAAATCAATAAGGCGAATTATGATTACAAAGATTTATTAACACCAATAGACTATCCCTCACAAGGATCGTTGTTTAATTTTTAAAAAATAGAATGAAAAAATTACTCTTAGCATTTTTCTTAATCGTTTCATACACAAGTATTGCTCAAGAAACCTACACTTCAGAAAAGAGTGTTAATGCATTTAATTTGTTGATATTTAAAACATTGGATGTAACTTTTGAAAACTATATCGATCAAGAGAGTAGTTGGGGTATTAGCGCTTTAATGGCACTCGAAGGTGAATCCCGTTTTAATGCGGATGCACCTTATTATTACGAATCTCTTGCAATTACTCCATTCTATAAATTGTATTTTGGAGATCGTCCTAATTCAGGATTCTTTATTGAGGGATTTGGAAACTTAAGCTTTGGTAAGGTGGATCGTTGGTATTATGACTATGACTACTGTTATGAATGTGATTATGTTTACAATCCTTCTAATTCAATAAAATCATTTACCGCATTTAATGTAGGGTTGTCTCTTGGAAAAAAATGGGTTACTAAAAAAGATATCACTTTTAGTGTATTTGCTGGAATAGGTAGAGCATTAGCAGTATCGAATGAAGGACCAGGCTTTTTTCCACGTATGGGAATATCAATTGGAAAACGCAGATAATTTTTTTCTTAAAAGAGTTTGTACTAGAAGTAAAAAGCCATTATATTTGCAGCCCATTAAGATGGAAATGGCCTCGTGGCGCAACTGAATAGCGCATCTGATTACGGCTCAGAAGGTTGAAGGTTTGAATCCTTCCGAGGTCACAAAATTAAATCCTAAAATACTAATAATCAGTGTTTTAGGATTTTTTATTTTTAATAGGTGACAAATAAGGTGACAAATATTTACTTTTTTTTGTAAATTTAAATGTCATGAGTATCCACGTTTCACTTTCATATCAAAAGAAAAAAGAAGATTATAACAAACATGATGAATTAGGTGTTTGTATATATTACTATTCTTTGGGAAAGAAAATTAAAATCAGTACAGGTGTTAAAACTAAACTCAAGGACTGGAACTTTAATTTAACTTCTTCATATTCTAAAGACTTCATTAAGAGAACTGACTCTGATTATTTAGAAAAAAATTTAATAATCAGACAAAAGATAAAAGAGATTGAAGATATTATCTACAAGATTAATCTGAATTTTGAAATCCCCACAACTGATCTTTTAAAATCTTATTTAAAGTCTAATCTTAAGGTGAAAAAGAAGAAGACATTTAAACAATTAGGTTTTCTTTTTATTTTGAATGAATATCTCGATTTTATAAATACTAAGTCAGTACTAAGAGATGGTTACAAGAGAACTCTGAGAAGTAATTTAAATAGGATTTCTGAGTTCGTAATTCTTCATCAAAACGAGGTGAATTACAAATTTACAATCAATGACATTGATGAAGATTTTCAATGGAAATTTCTTAATTATTTAAATGATAAAGGAGAACAACCGACAACAATTAGAAAAAGATTTACGGTGTTAAGTTCTTTAGTTAATTGGAGTAGAGATAATGGTTATTCTGATCACAATTTTAAGATTATAAGTTTTTCACATGAAAACGAAAGAGAGGTCATTTATTTAAACAGAGATGAAGTACTTCAGTTGTATAAATTCGATTTATTTAATTATAATAATGAAAAACATACATCATATACAAAATCATATATTACAGACTATCTAAAAAGTGGTAGAACTATTACATATACAGATTTAGAAGTTTATAGAGATATTCTTGTTTTTGGGTGTGGAATAGGAGGAAGGTTCGGTGATATTGTTAAACTGAAGTTAGATAATTACCAGTTCTCTGATGATAGAACAAAAGGTTTTTTTGTATTTAGTATGGAAAAAAGTAGGACTGGAAAGAAAGTAAAAGTTCCAATCAACAATTTAACTTTTCAGATTTGGAAGAAATATTCAAAAAATAAATCTCGAGAAGACTATTTGTTTCCAAGAACTAAAAAGGGAAAACCTATCTTTAATGAGATGATGAATCGTTCCTTAAAAGAAATTGGAAGAATTGTTGGATTAAAGAGATTGGTGTCTAAACCCAAATTTTCATTAGAAGGTCAGGTAATTGAAGGAAGTGATTTAAGAAAACCTTTATATAAGTTTTTAACTACACACATCATGAGAAGAACTTTCATTAGAGAAGGTGTTGAAAATAATATACCTACTCATGTGTTAATGTCTATGTCAGGTCATACTACTGAAAAAGTGTTTAGAAGGTATTTCTCGACTACAACAAAGGAACTGGATGAGGAAGGTAAAAAGATGTTTTCAATGGATTTAAGTGAAAAGGATTTTCAAACAAATGAAAAGATTGAAAATAATATAGAGGGTAAACTTAAAGAGTTAAAAGATCTATTTGAAAAGGGATTGATTCCAGAGGAGATTTACCATAGAAAAGTTTCTGAGTTAGTATAGTAATACCTGTACTTACACCAAGTTATGTTTTTATGATAAAGTTATTGATTTTCAATATTTTATAAAAATAATCAAATACTTTTTGGTTTACCTAGTAAACTATTTTTGGTTTATTTAGTAAACCAATCGTACTAAATAATAATCATACTTTATCTTGAAAATTAAACATCTATGTCACTATCAATAAATTTAAAGTTTAAAGATATTGGAGGGTTATAATTATTAGATTCACTTGTGAAATATAATTTCTTGTGTTTAATTTCATACTCATTTGAAAAAACATTACATATTACATACAACACAGAGTAAAGTTCTGGATTGAATAGTTTGATGTCCTCATCATAAAGATAAATTTCCTCTTCAAAATTATTAGAAAGACCAAATCGAAATTCAATATCATCTTTACTATAATTAAAAATTGAAGTTTTTAAATAAAAAATATTGTTTAGAAATTCTATCTTAAATTTTCTTTGATTATCAATATATATTGACTCTTTGTAAAGACTTATCGGGTTTGTTTCTACTGTTACAGGTTTATAAATTTTAACAGAATGTATATATACCATAAAATCGTCATTATCTGAATAATTAGTATCTACGGTCTTTGATAGACTTTTAATTTTTTCTATCTGATTAACCAGTCCACTAGTATGAAATCTATTTGACAATATTCTTTCTTCTCTTGAAATATCAAAAAGTAAATTTTCAATAAAATTATTGAGATAAGTTTCGTCTATACAATTATTTAGTTTATCAGTTTCAAACTCACTTATAATCTTTGATGTTATTAAGTTTCTATCATAAAACTTATCTTTTTCAGACATGAATTTATTTATAAGATTTTTAATGTTAGTTTTAACTGATTTTATACGATCTAAACTTACTCCTGAGATAATAGGTTCATGACTGTCAATATCTGAAATAACATTTTCATCATAATATCCTTCTATAATATCTTTATGTTCCCCAAAAAACGGATTAAAAAACAATACTAAATCTTTAAATACCATTTCATATATATCTGAGGTTTCAAAGTGTCGAGGTGGATTACTCCATACCGTTGGAAAAAACTTATTTCTAATTTTTTTTGTTGAGTATGAATTGGAACTTAAAATATCCATATAATATAACCTTAACAACATTATATTTTTACCAAAATGAGGTTTGTTAGTACTTTTGAAAAACTCATAAAAAATGGAGTAGTTTCTATAGTATTTAAGGTAAAGATCAAGGTCTCTCTTAGTTATATTATTAAAACCTTTAAATAATGGAAATAATTTTTCAGTTAATGAATAAGTGTCTGAATTAGAAAAATTAATAATGTCTTTACCAAAATCAACTCTACCAATTTTAAAGTAAATACTTGTGAACTTAATTAATAAACCTAATATTTCATTAACTACATCTTTTGGATTTTTAGTGTTTTTCATTGAAAATTATTATGACTTCTTAATAAGAATCCTGATTGTATTAACCAATTTTATTAGATTTTTCTCTGTTACACTTTTCACAAAGTAGTTGGATATTTCTATAAGTGTTTGACCCTCCTTTAGAAAAGGGAATAATGTGATCAAATTCTAATTTTTCATTTGAACCACAGTTGATACACTTACCTTCATCCCTTCTCCATACTTTATCTTTCACATCTTGGGAAATCCTTCTTGATTCATTTCGTTCGATTGTCAAACTTTCTATTTCTCCTCCTGAAGATTCAAATTCGACCCCCCTACATAAAGGAGTATTCATCCGTAACGATGAAAATTTAAAATCATGATTTTTAAGGTCATTCAAAAATCTATTAGGATTTTTCAAAAGTGAAATGTAGATATTAAAACTCTCATCTAATTTTGACACAAATCCATTTGTAATCGAATCATTTCCAATTACAAACTTCTTTTTACATCCATTACATCTAATCGTAAGTGTATTTTTATTCAAATCCCAAAGTGTATATATTTCTTCACCACATTTGTTACAAGGTGGAGTATTCACTGATAGTTTCTCAATATTATTCAATAGTATATTATGAGAATTATAGAATTTTCTATCTTTTTTAAGTTCTTCAAAATCTTTTCTTTCTCTTTCTATTTCCCTTTTTTCCTCTTCTTCTTCAATTTTTTGTTGAACCAATCTTTCTCTTTCCTCTCTTGGTTCAACAACTAAAGTGACCCAAAGAATCCCTATCAGGAAAAATCCAAAAATTAACACAAGACTCACAAATCCCATCGTCATACTTGAATCTGAAACTCCAGGATTATAACTTTTACATGAAACAATAAGTAATAGAAAAGGTAATCGATAAAAAACTTTCATAATAAACCATGAATTAAAAAATAGGGGTTGTAGGAAGTAATCGTAAGTTAATAATTTTCTTTTACAATATTAGACTATACCCCAAAGAGTAAAATTCAAACTTTGTAAATAGTTTGAAAACATCAGTAAAATTTACTATATTAGACATATTGAATAACCACCTAAAAATAGTAAAGAAATGAAAGTGTTTTACTCAAGGGTTTCAACTCAAGATCAAAATGAATCTCGTCAAATGAATAATTTGGAAGGATTCGATTATGTGTTTACCGATAAATGTTCTGGTTCCATTCCTCTTTGGGAAAGACCAAAGGGTTCTCAAATCAAAAAACTGATAGATGATGAGAAACTTACTCAGGTCGAGGTTCATTCTATTGATCGTCTTGGGAGAGATACTTTATCCGTTTTGAATGTTTGGAAGGAACTCACCGAAAAAGGGATTAGAATCGTGTGTAGAAACCCCAACTTCCAAAATCTCAACGAAGAAGGTAAAACTGATGTGTTTTCAGAGTTGATGATTTCAATTTTATCCACCATGTCCGATTTCGAAAGAAAGATGATTCGTGAAAGACAGAGAGAAGGAATTGAAAAAAGTAAGATTGAAGGGAAATATCGTGGTAGACAGGTTGGTACTAAAGAAAGTATTGAGAAGTTCCTCTCCAAACCTAAAACCAAGATGATTATAAAAGATTTGGAGAACGGATATACTACTCAAGAGATTTCTTTTCGTTGTAGATGTAGTTTCTCTACAATTGATAAGGTTAAGAGAACCTATGAAACATCTCTGTAAGTGAAATCTAATTCATTAGATTCAATATAATCCCATCTTTGTTCCATTTTTTCCCAGTTATATTTAGAGTTGTTACCATCATAACCTATATCAGTAATGTAAATTAAAGTTGGTCTTTTAAGAGGAATTTTGAACATCTTAGAAAGTTTCTTACTTATCTCTTCAAATCTTCTATCTACATTAATAACATTCGACTTAAAAAGACTCCCATCTAATAACCTATAGGTTATTTCCTTTGATGAATCGACATTGATATATGAAAAACTTTCATTCAATGATTGAATAGATTTGAAATCATCATATATAATATCGTCATCATCAATATTCCATGTATGATGATAATAAACTGACTCATACTTTTTCAACTTATTAGACCAAATAAATAATAGTCCCCATTGAATATCTAAATCACAAAAATGTCCATTAATTAAAGACGTGTAATCACAAATCACTCTTCTCTTTGATACATCAATATGAAAATCGATAGGGTTGATAAAATAGTTAATTGATTGATCAGAATCAATCGGTTTTTGTCTTAGAACTGAATTTCTCATAACAAGTGGGTTTAAGTGTTAAAATTTGTTTTTCGTAAGTCGAGGTTACTCTCTCATTTTCTTACACTTACAGTTTAAAACCACTTTACCAACACACAACTTTTAAGTTTGTTTCTGGTAATGTTTTTCATTCAAATAATTTGAAATCGTATCTTGATAAAAAATCAATTCATTATGGAGGATTATAAATTAAAATGGATAGGAGATGACTGGAAATTCTTACCTGAAGAAGAATGGAAACCCAAGTTCAAATACGATAGATTAATTTGGAATATTAATAGAAGAGAGAAACGAATTTCTCGAATGGAGGAAGAGTTGAAAAATGTGAAAAATGAACTAAGAGAATGGAAAAAAGAACGAACCAAACAATATCACAATCTCGTTAAGTATCATAAAAAGTTTACCCCTTCATTTACTTATTCTTTGAGTAAAACAAAAAAAATCAATAGATATTTTCAAACTCAGGAATACAGTTTGAAAACCAGAGGAAATGAGAGTTGGACAATTATTGTTAGTTATGGAGGAAAAAGAAAACAAATTTATTTAGGGACAAACTTCGGAGTCTGTAAATATTTAGATTTAATTGAAGGTAAAACTGAGTTGGACAAATATTCTGAACTTCATCCTGAACACATGTCTCACCACAGAGATGAAATTAAAGATAGATTAAATGAATTGTTGAGTCCATTAATTAAAAAGAGGATGTTAAGGTGGTTAAACAATCAAGGAAATATTGATGGTTGGATGGATAAAAAATATAAAATTGATATGTTGAGTTCGTTAAGAAGAATATATAAAAATTCTGAATTTTACGAACCTCCAACTCCTAAAAGACCTAACTCTGAAAGAAAATACCTTGATAAGTTTGTAGTAATAAACAAAGGGTATATCAAAGGGGAGATAGAAAAAAGTAAAAACAAAAGGAAATAATATAATAAGATCACTTCTACTACCAGAAAACTTATTAATTGACTATTTTTAGATTCAATTCAAAAAATATGTCAAATCATAACGAAATATCATCGTTCATTTGGAATGTATGTGACGATGTTTTAAGAGGTTTATTCAAACAACATGAGTATGGTGATGTTATTCTCCCTTTTGTGGTTTTAAGAAGATTGGATTGTGTCCTTAAAGACCATAAAAGTGAAATTATCAGACTACATAAAGAATACAAAGACAAGTTAGATGACCCTTCTAAGATTATTCATTCCAAACTCAATATTAAATTTTCAAATTATTCCGAATATTCTTTAGATAGGTTAAAACAAGAACCTAACAAACTTTCTGAAAATTTCTATGATTATCTGAGTTCGTTTTCTTCGAATGTTCAAGACATTATTCAAAACTTCGGTTTACAAAAACATATTGACAAGTTAGATTCCAATAACAAATTATATATCCTCATTGAAAAATTCACAGATGTTGATTTACACCCTTCTAAAATAGACAATCATGTGATGGGTAATATCTTTGAGGAACTTCTTAGAAAGTTCTCAGAGATGAGTAACGAAACTAGTGGAGAACACTATACTCCTAGAGATGTTGTTAAATTATTAGTATCATTAGTTTTTTCTCCCGACAAAGACAAATTATCTGAACCTGATAAAATTGTGTCTGTTTATGATCCATGTTGTGGAACTGGTGGTATGTTAACTATTGGAAAAGAATGGGTACAAGAAAATATAAATTCTAACATTGACATCAATCTCTTTGGACAAGAACTAAATCCACAAACCTATTCAATTTGTAAATCTGATTTTCTGATTACCAACGAAGAACCTGATCATATCAAATTAGGTTCAACTCTAACCAATGACCAACACTCTGATGGTAATAGAAAGTTTGATTATATGATTACCAACCCTCCTTTTGGTGTGAGTTGGAAATCAGAACAAAAACAAATCACCAATGAATCAAAAGAATACGGAGGAAGATTTTCAGTAGGTACTCCAAGAGTTTCGGATGGTTCACTTCTCTTCTTACAACATATGATTTCTAAAATGGAAACTCAAGGTTCAAGAATTGGAGTTGTATTCAATGGTTCACCTCTCTTTACAGGAGATAGTGGTAGTGGGGAATCTGAAATCCGAAAATGGATTATTGAAAACGATTGGTTAGAGTGTATTGTATCACTTCCTGACCAATTATTCTTTAATACTGGTATCTCAACTTACATATGGATTGTTACTAATAACAAAAGACCTAACCGAAAAGGAAAGGTTCAACTCATTGATGGTTCTTCATTCTTTAAAACGATGAAGAAATCTTTAGGTAGTAAACGAAAGTATGTAGATGATACTCAGAGAGAGGAAATACTTCAAACCTATGAGAAGTTTGAAGAGAATGAATTCTCAAAGATTTTTGATAATGAATTCTTTGGATATACTAAGGTTCCTATTGAACAACCACAAGTTGAGAATGGTCAAATCGTTCGAGATAAAAAAGGAAGTCCAAAACCAGATTCAAAACTTAGGGATTATGAGAGAGTTCCACTTTCAGAGGATATTGAACAATATTTCTCTCGTGAGGTAGAACCTCATTTACCTAATTCATGGATTGATTTTGATAAGAGTAAAGAGGGTTATGAAATCAACTTTACAAAGTATTTCTACAAATACAAACCACTTCGTTCTTCAGAGGATATTACTCGTGATTTATTGGAACTTGATAAGGAATCAGAGAATCTTCTAAACCAAATAATGGATTGATGGAAAGATACGATTCATATAAAGATTCAGGAGTTGAATGGATTGGTGAGATTCCAAGTCATTGGGACAAGAAAAGATTTAGTTATTCTTTTAATGTTCAAAAAGGTAAAATACCAAAAGAGTTGACAGATGAGAGGTATAGTGAGTCTTTACCTTATCTATCTATGAATGTCTTAAGAGGGGAAGAACCCACCGAATTTTCCAATGAAGATGGATTAGTTGTTGTAGACGAGAATGACATTGGATTACTATGGGATGGGTCTAATTCGGGTGAAGTTATCAAGATAAATCAAACAGGAATTCTTTCTTCTACGGTATCACATCTTTCCTTAAAGGATAAAAAACTCAGTCAAGATTTTTCATTGTATTTATTGAAGTTTTACGAGAAGGATTTCAAGAATAATACTATTGGAATGGGGATACCTCATGTTGATGGTGACCATGTAAAAGAATCTAAAATTCTAATTCCACCCCTCTCAGAACAACAAAAAATCGTTTCTTTTTTAGATACCAAAACCTCACTCATTGATTCTCTAATTGAGAAAACCCAACGAAAGGTTGACTTACTCAAAGAAAAAAGAACCTCTCTTATCAATGAAGTAGTTACCAAAGGATTGAATCCCAATGTGGAGATGAAAGATAGTGGTGTGGAATGGATTGGAGAGATTCCGAGTCATTGGGAAAAATCTAAGTTAAAACACAAGGGAGTTTTTTTTAGTGGATATTCATTTGACAGTAACGATTTCCTTTCTGAAGGGGAGATAAGAGTCTTAAAGATTTCTAATATTCAGAATAATGGAATATCGTGGGATGATTTACAGTTTCTACCAGAGTCTTTTTATAATACTCATCAAAACTTTATTGTAAATAAAGGTGATTTAGTTTTTGTTTTAACTCGTCCTATTATTTCCTCAGGAATAAAGGTTTGTTTTTTTAATGAAGAATACAAAACACTCCTTAACCAGAGAAATAGTGTTTTCAGACCAAATGAATCCTCGGTAATTAAAAGGTTTTTGTTTTACTCTGTAAGAACCTTTTCGTTTATTGAAGAATTCAAACAACAACTTAAAGAAACCAACCAACCAAATATTTCAACAGAACAGATATCAAATATTCTTATATTTTTCCCCCCTCTATCAGAACAACAACAAATCGTTGAGTATTTGGATGAACAAATCCAACTAATTGATAAAACTATTTCCATTGAAGAAAAGAGAATAGAACTCCTTAAAGAGTATCGTCAATCCCTTATCTCTGAAGTAGTAACTGGTAAACGAAAAGTAGTTGAATAATGGGTTCTATTATTCAACCATATTGTAATCACTGTGAGAAAGATTTTAAAGAAATCTTTGTAGGTGGAGGAATGACAAATTTTGAAACTATTTGTAATGTCCCTTCATCATGTTCTAATTGTGGGAATGTGTTTTCTCGAAACCTATTCAGTGAGAAGTTGAAATGTCCAAAATGTAGAAGAAAGGTTGAATATTTTGGTGAAATTCATTCTAGAAATTATGATTTAACTAACGTTTTTGAGTGGAAAATAGGTGATATTATGGATGACAAAGAATATCAATTAAAAGATAAAAAATATAAATGTCCGAATTGTGGAGAAACAGAATTGGTTTTTCATAATTGTGGTAATTGGGATTAGATATGAGTTATACACCGAAACCAACCGAAAAAAGATACGAAGAACATATTGAAAGAGAACTCAATTCTCTTTTAGATGATGGGTTACAATTCCATTCAAAAGTTCATTTAACTAATGATGACTGGTATGATAAGAATTTGTGTGTGGTTGGTGATGAGTTTATTGGTTTTTTAAAAACTTCTCAAAAGGAGACTTACCAATCTCTTCAAAAAAAATATGGTGAGTCAACCAACCAAAACATACTGAAAAGATTAAGTAAAGAAATTGAGAATAAAGGTCTGATTCATGTGTTGAGAAAAGGATTTAATGATGTTCATGGAGGAAATATCAAAACCGTTTACTTTCAACCTCAAAGTAATCTGAATGTCAATTACAGAGAGGACAAGTACCTAAAAAACAAGTTTCTATTAGTACGTCAACTACATTACTCTCCTAATAACAACAACTCAATTGACATTGTCATTTTCATCAATGGTATTCCAGTTTTAACCATTGAATTAAAAAATCAATTAACTGGTCAAACTGTTGAAAATTCAGATCATCAATACCGATTTGATCGTAATCCAAAAGGAGAACCCTTATTACAATTTCAAAGATGTATATGTCATTTTAGTGTTGATAATGATATTGTAAATATGACTACCAAATTGAATGGAGAGGATACTTTCTTTTTACCATTCAATAAAACATTGAACAACTCTGAAACTGTAAGTGAGGGATTCAAAGTAGATTATTTGTGGAAAGAGATTCTAACTCCTACTTCCTTGTTGGATATCATTGAAAATTTTGTTCTTTTTACCAATGAATCAGAATATATATGGAGTGATGAAAAACAAAAAGTAATAGAGAAAAAGAAACCTGTATTAATCTTTCCAAGATATCATCAGTTAGAGGTTATCAGAAAACTCAAGAATCAAGTTTTGAATGATGGAGTTGGAACCAACTATTTAGTTCAACATACAACAGGTTCAGGTAAATCGTATTCCATTGGTTGGTTATCTTTTATGTTGACCAATCTTTTCAAAAATGAAGGTCAAGACAGAGTTTTTGATTCAATCATTGTAATCACAGACAGAAAAGTATTAGACAAACAACTTCAGAATACTATTAAAAGTTTAGAGAAAGTTCAAGGAGTAGTTCAACAGATCGATAAGAACTCAGAACAATTAAGACAATCTCTTTCTAAAGGGAAAAACATCATCGTAACAACCATTCAAAAATTCTCAGTAGTTGTAAATCGAATGAAAGAGTTAAATGGGATGACCTTTGGAGTAATTGTAGATGAGGTTCATTCATCACAGGGAGGAAAAGGAACTAAAAACCTAAATAAGACTCTTTCGTTGAATCTTGAAGATGAAGTCGAGGTTGATGATGATATGGTAAATGATGAGATATTAAAGATTCGTTCAGAAATGAAATCTCGTCAGAAACAAAATCACATTTCATTCTTTGGGTTTACTGGAACTCCAAAACCTCAAACAATTGAAGTTTTTGGAACCCCTCAATTGGATGGTTCAAAAAGACCATTCCACACCTACACGATGAGACAATCCATTGGAGAAGGATTTACATTGGATGTTTTGAAATCATTTACACCTGTTAAAAGATGGTTCAAACTTAGTGGAAAAGGAGAAGATGTTGAATTACCTGAAAGTAGAGGAAAAAAAGAATTGATTAAGTGGGTTGACTCCAACCCTGAAACAATTTCAAGAAAGGTCAATATCATCATTGACCACCTACTAAGTACCACCATAAAATCAATAAATGGTAGAGGTAAAGGAATGGTAATTGTCCGTTCAATTGAAGACACTGTGAAGTTTTTTGTAGAGATGAATAAACAACTCAAAGAGAAAGGACTTCAAAATAAAATTAAATGTGTTGTTGGGTTTAGTGGTGAAGTAAATTACAATGGTGAGAAGGTGTCTGAGTACTCTCTAAACAAAGAAAACGGTTTTGATAGTAAAGATATACCTACTGGATTTAAAAATCCCTTATATCGAGTTTTAATCGTTTGTAATAAATTTCAGACTGGATTTGACGAACCACTTCTACATTCGATGTTTGTTGATAAATCTCTTCAAGGAGTACAATGTGTACAGACTTTATCGAGATTGAATCGAAAAACAAAAGGGAAGAAAAGTACATTCGTTTTAGATTTTGTCAATAAGGTTGAAACCATTCAAGAATCATTTCAGAATTTCTATCAAACTACCATTTTATCGGAAGATACTGATCCAAATTTAGTCTATGACATATTAGACAAAATCAGAAATTTCGATTTATTTACTCCACAAGAAATTGATGATTGGAATACAATTTTCTTCAAAGACAAAAGAGATGATTCAAACTTACAACCAACTTTGAATATTGTCCTTAGTAGATGGAAAGATTTAGAAGATGAGGAACGAGATTTATCAAGAAGTCAAATATCCAATTACTGTAAGTTGTACGGATATGTGTCAATGATTCATCAGTTTGACAATATCGAACTTGAAAAACATTATATCTTTTTTGAATATCTAAGAAAGAAGTTCCCAGTAGATGGACTTGAGAGAATTGATGTCTCTGATTTGGTAGATTTAGAGTCATTGAATCTCGATATAAAAGGAAAGTTGAATATATCCTTAGATGATAAGGATACTTACTTTGATCCTAATTCATACGGAGAAGGAAAAGTAAAAGAAGAGGAGGAGTTTGATTTACTCTCAGAGATAATTAATCAAATTAACGATTACTTTGGAGGGAATACTCCTGAAGGAACTGAAGAAAGTTCCAAAAAACTATTTCAAGATATTATTCAAGATGATGAATTTGTAAAAGTTGTCAACTCTGATAATACGGATTCAAACAAGAGAGATAAACTTGAAAAGATATACGAAAACAAAAACATTAGAACATTAGATACCAGTACAAAATTGTATGAGTTTTTTGAGAAGAAAGAAACTAAAGACCGAATGATTCAGATGTTTATCTCAAGACCAGAATTATTAAATCAACTAAGAGGGTGATGAATTTATTTACAATCAAAAACAACAGTTTAGAAGAAGTAGAACGTAAACCGTTTAAACTTGAAAAGGATATTCAACAATTAGTTGAAAATAACACTGAAACTTTATTTCAATTAGAATTCATTTGTACTGAACTCTCGGTTGATAAATACAGGTTAGACTCATTATGTTTTGATACTGAGAATAATTCATTTGTAATCATTGAGTACAAAAAAGGTAACAGTTATTCTGTGATTGACCAAGGATACACATATCTACAATTACTACTAAATAATAAATCCGATTTTTTACTCACATTATCTCAACATTATAATAAAGTTCTTCGGTTAGAAGATGTTGATTGGTCACAATCAAGAATCATATTTATTTCTCCTTCATTCAATTCATATCAAAAGGACAGTGTAAATTTCAAAAACCTACCTTTTGAACTATGGGAGATAAAAAGATATTCTAATAATACTGTGGTTTTTGATAAACATAAGTCTACTTCTACTGAGAGTATTGATTCAATATCTAGTCCTAAAAGTTCAATAATTTCACAAGTTTCAAATGAGGTTAAAGTTCATACGATTGATGAACATACTTCAAGAATGTCCGATTCACTCAATAAAAAATGGGAAGAACTTATTGAACGATTTAATGAATTTGAAGGTGTTGAATTAATCCCTAAAAGACACTATGTTGGTTTGAATCTTAATGGTACTAATATTTGTTATATAAAATTTAGAAAATCAACTATTATATTCGAAATAGTAAGAGGGTCAAAAAGTGAAGATGGGGTTGTGTCTAAAAATTTCTTCGATTTAGATGATCCAAAAGAATTATCAGAGGAAAAATCAAGGGAACTTAATTCGGGTAGATTTCAGTACACATACGTAATCAAAACAACTGACAAATTAGATGTTGATTATATGATGTTTTTAATGAAACAGAAGTATAATAACCTTCTTTGAAGATATTTGACATGTTATTTAGTTTTCAAATATTCAACATAACTTTTTTCAATATTTCAATTCCTGTTATCATTTATATATTATTTAAATGGTCTGTGAGGAAGAACATAGAGTTTCATAAATTAATTAGTGATATTGAACAACAGTTTCCAACTAAAAAAAATGAAACAAAACTTTATAATAACAATTCATTAGGTCTTACTGAAATTAAAATTGATGAAGTTAATTTTGATATAAATGAAAAAGATTTAAATCATTTTATCAAAAAACTTGAACTGTTTGATTACGATAAAATTTTTTTCAAAAAATCAAAAATTCATTCATTTTCAAATAATATCCAAAGAGTTTATAATACTACTCCAAACTTGGAATTCAAATTATCTATAATCGAACAACAATTGAAATCTAGAAACGAACAAAATCTCTATGTATTAGGAAAGTGTTTATATAAATACCTTGGGTTTTAAAAGTTTTTCATACCAGAAAAATCCTGACCTCGATATAAAAACCACTCCGATGTGAAAATACCGAAAAGTATTTTTCTCAGTTACAAGAAACCTAAACCCAATTCAGAAATCTAAACTTCTCTTTTTGTTGAGTTGAAGTTTCAATTTCATTACCTCAGATTCTAATTGACCAACTCTGGTTTTTAATTCTTCAAACTCTTGTGATTGTTTGAATGGAGATTGTTTCAAATCTTTTAGTTTTTCCTTTTCCCAATGGTCTTTGAATTCTGACATCAAATAACCATAGGTTTCATACATGAAATTCCATTGATCAAGTAATTCAATATCGGAAAGGTTAGAGTCTAATTCAGAAATTAATCCATTTTTGATGAATTCTTCATTTGAAAAGGGAAGTGATTCTAAAACCTCTGATAAACTAATTTTAGAACGATTTAAGAGATCTTCTCGTTCTCTCTTGGTTAGTTTGTCATTACTATGTAAATAATATCTAAATCCATAGAATTTACGATTTGAAGATTGTCCAGTATAACGAGGTTTGTTGTATTTCTTCTTTGACATGACTAAAATTAGTCATTTCAGATAAAACTTCAAATGTATATTCAAACAACGAATGAAGTTTGAGGAATTGATAGATTAATAAGGTGACGAAACTGAAGGTAAATCTATCAATTCTTCTTTATAGTTCATTTTGACATATACTACCTCACTGAACCTATGGGACAACTACGACCTATCAAATTATCTTCCCAATCAATTAGGTCTTGTTTTCTGACATACTTTGAGTGAGAGGAAATTCTAATAATGGGTAGACCTAAGTTCTTGATCCAATCTTCAATAGTTAATCGGTCAACTTTATACATTTTCATGAGTTCTTGTTTAGAGATTCGTTCTTCCATATTATTTTTTTGATTTAGAGTTAAAGAGTTCGTTTTGTTTCATACCTCTGACATATCCACTTAGTTTTTCAGATAATTGTAGATGTATTTGAATGAGTGGTTCTAGTTCTTTGAGTTCGAGGTTATCACTGTCTTTTTCAATTCTTCTCAATATGATTTTATGTAGTTCAACATTAGAATCAAAGAGGTATTTACTAAGTTTATTTGAATCCATATTTTATCAGTTTTTAATAAATAGTATCAACCTCATACTTTCTTAACTTTTAGTTCGAGGTTTTTAATCTTTTTTCAAATTTTATAAGTGTTTGAAATAGTATTTCAGTAATAGATACAACAATCCCCTTAGGAGTTTTATTTCTTCAGAAGTTTAATTCTAAATTTCCTCAGACCAGTTCGTTGTCACCCATATCTGATTTATATTAGAATCATTTTTGATACTATCGGAGAAACCTCGACCGTTATGTGTAGATGTTATTTCAAACTCACAGTCTACTATCCAACTTCTAACCCACTAACTATTCCTTAGAACCCTCGTGGGTGATTGATGTTTTACCCTATGATGGACATCAGTATCTTATATAAATATATAGAAGTGTAAAAAAGAGATGAAAAGTTTCACCTAATAAGTGATAAAATGTACTTTTTAGGTGATAATAAAAAAATTATAAATTTTATAAAATATTGATAATCAATCAAATAAAATATATTATTAATTTAGTTTGAATCCTTCCGAGGTCATAACAAAACTAAAGCTCATTCGAAAGAATGGGCTTTTTTTGTTTCTTATGAATTAATAAAGGATTTAAATTTTTATATATACACCTTAAGAAATTATTCTTGTAACAGCGTTTGAAGTTTAAAAGGAATTAGATTAATTCAACTTTTATAAAGAACAAATTCGAGTATAATTCTTAATTTTAAGGATATTTCATACCAATGATACACGAATTTAAAACCCTTGTAGAACAAGCCCATAAGTGGCAAAAGGAAGGTAAAAAATCTGTTTTGGCATCAGTAGTAGCCTTAGAGGGTTCTTCGTACAGAAGACCTGGAGTTCGCATGCTTATAAATGAACAAGGAGAAGCTGTTGGAGCAGTTAGTGGAGGTTGTGTCGAAAAGGAAGTACATTTTCAATCGCTTTCTGTTTTTAAAGAGGGAACTTCAAAAATGATGACCTATGACGGAACACTTCGCTTAGGTTGTGAAGGTATCATCTATGTACTCATTGAGCCCTTCGAAGTTTCAGATGATTTTGTTCGTACATTTAACGCTACTTTGGAATCGAGAAGTCCTATGAAAATAGTTTCTTATTACAAAAAAGAGTTTGGAGTTTTTGAGGGGATTGGTACTGAAATAATTATTGATAATACTCCATTTACCTTTAACAATTTTAAAAAGTCAGATTCGGATTTAATTACCTTCGAACAGGAGCTGCCGCCTATTTTTCAATTGCTTATCATTGGAGCAGAACACGATGCAGTTCAGTTGTGTAAAGCGGCATCTAATGTAGGTTGGCAAGTAACGGTTATGGCCTCTGCTGATGAACAAAAAACCATCGATTACTTTACAGGTGCTCATCAATTGGTGACTCCTCTGTTCGATCAAATTGATACATCAAAAATAGACGAGCAAACAGCTGTAGTTTTAATGACTCATAGTTTTAATAAGGACGTTCAGTATTTGTCTGCTTTACAAAATTGTACTCCAGCATATTTTGGACTGTTAGGTCCTAAACATCGAAGAGAGCGTTTAATCAATCAATTTTTGGAGTTTAATCCAGAGGTCGATTCCGATTTTATAGAGATCCTTAGAGGTCCAGCAGGAATCAATATAGGGGCGGAATCAGCACAAGAAATTGCAATTTCAATTATTGCAGAAATTCTTTCTGTTCTTAGAAATCAAGAGCCGATCGTTTTAAAAGATAAATCAGGAACCATTCATGCCTAAGATCC
Organism: uncultured Flavobacteriaceae bacterium; assembly: GCA_937136455.1. Lineage (GTDB taxonomy): Bacteria > Bacteroidota > Bacteroidia > Flavobacteriales > Flavobacteriaceae > MAG-120531. The sequence goes on from CAKZOO010000036.1 coordinate 21,681, forward strand.
CCATTCTTTTATTAGCTGCGGGAGCCTCGTCACGAATGGGTTCTTCAAAGGCATTACTTGATTGGAATAAAGAACCTTTAATAGTTTCTAGAATACAAAGTTTATTAGCTACAGGGCAGAAGGTTTATGTAGTATTAGGAGCCTATGCAGATACTATTATCCCCATTATTAAAAAATTGGAAGTGACTATTTGTACGAATGCACATTGGGAAGAGGGGATGAGTACATCCATTGCTTTTGGAGTAACAAGCATCCAATCTCAAGAAGAATGGGTGGATGGAATTCTCATAGCCACTATTGATCAGCCATTAGTTGACAATCAACATCTTAAAGCAATTTTGGCTAGCTTTAAAGAAGGGCAACAACAAATTATAGTTTCAGAATCTAGTAATGGATGGCGTGGAGTTCCTGCACTTTTCGATGCTCTTTACCTTGAAGCATTGAGTCGTTTAAAAGGTGATACAGGAGCTAAAACAATTGTACAGGCACATCCTGAAAAAGTTTGTACAGTAAAGGGAGGTGAAAAATTAGTCGATATGGATACTCCAGAGCGCTATCAGCAACTTTTAAAAGCTACCCACCAATTGTGATCATCGATCTATTTTTTGAATGGTGATTTGGATCGGCAAACTTTTCATTGGTATCTAGTCCTGCTCTTACAGCAGCTTTCGCTAGTACTGCTTTTTGAATAATGGGTTCAATAGATTCTCCGTTTCGATGCGCTGTTAGTAAATCGGATTCTTTTTCTGAAAACAAGCAATTTCTCAATTTTCCATTAGCAGTTAAACGCAGGCGATTGCAAGAATCGCAAAAGGGATTCGTTACCGTACTAATTATTGCGAATGACCCTTTAAAGCCCTTAATTTTATAGTTCTTTGCCGTATCGTTTGGGGCGTCTTCTATTTTTAATACGGAATCTTTAGGGTAGGACTCATTTACTAATTGGTTTATTTCCTCTAAGCTAACTGCTTTTGAACGGTCCCATCTATTGCCATCAAAAGGCATGAATTCAATAAAGCGAATGGAAATGGGGAGCTCTTTAGTGAGTTCAATAAAATCTAATATTTCAGAATCGTTAGTTCCTTTGAGCACTACGACATTTAACTTAATTTGGAATCCTTCATCAATAAGTAAATATAAATTTTTTATGACCTTCTCGAAGTTTGGTTTAAGAGTCATTTCTTGAAATCGATCGGCTTTTAAGGTGTCTAAACTCACATTGATAATGGATACTTTGGACTTCTTTAACTCAGAAACGTATCGATCGATAGTAACTGCATTGGTGGTCATTGCAATGGAAACATCAAGTGTAGAAAGCTTTTCAATGATCGTTGTAAAATCTTTTCTAACTAGAGGTTCACCACCCGTTAATCGAATCTTATCCACTCCATTTGCGACAAATACTTTTGCAATTTCATAGATTTCATCGGCAGTCATTAATGCGGGAGAAGGGGATAGGGGAACTCCTTCTGCAGGCATGCAGTAGGTACACCTTAGATTACACTTTTCGGTAAGAGAAATTCTTAAGTAGTTGTGATTTCTACCGAAGGAATCTTTTAATATGTCGGTGGTCAATGCCATTAATGTCTTTTGCCTTTAACTACATCGAATAAATGTAATACGGTTGGAAATACGGCCTCCAAAGACTCAGTTGCTCCTTTAGTAGATCCTGGTAATGCAAGAACTAAGCTTTCCCCAATAAGTCCAGCAACCGATCTCGAAAACATAGCAAATGAAGTGCGTTCTTGCCCATAGGCTCTCATGGCTTCTTCTACGCCTGGAAGTTGTTTATCTAAAAGGGGAATTAAAGCATCTGGAGTGTTATCTCTCGGGGAAATACCCGTACCTCCACAAAAGAGGATGAGTTGTACACCTGCCTTAGAAAGTGTTTTTGCTCGTTCTTGAATTCCGTTCCTATCATCTGAAATCACATCGTAGTTTGATATGGAAACTCCTTGTTGTTCTAGCAATGTACAAAGTGCTTTTCCTGCTTTATCTTCTCCTTCTCCTCTCGAAATAGAATCAGAACAAACGATCACAGCCCCTTGGATACTTACTTGTATTTTTGGAACATCCGATTTGCCACCTGTTTTTGACAACAATTTTATCTGTTCAATACTCACCTGTTTGTCGATAGGTTTAAGCATGTCGTACATATTAAGTGCTACTACAGAGGCACCGTGCATGGCTTCCACTTCAACTCCTGTTTTATAAATGGTTTTAACAGTACATTTAATCTGAATTTCTAAACCGTTAATTTCATATTCAAAACCCGTGTATTCTATAGGTAATGGATGACAATCGGGTAGTAACTCAGGGGTTTTCTTAACTCCTAATAAACCGGCAGCTTTGCTCATTTCAAAAACATCTCCCTTGGGGACTTGTTTGTTGTTAATAGCTTCGATAGTAGCTTGGCTCCCCACCTTTACAATGGCTTGAGCAGTTGCGATTCGCAAACTATTTTTCTTATGTGTAATATCGACCATAGTTACTTATTTACTTTCCATTGATGAGTTTCGTCTTCGAAGAGTTCCTTCCCAAAAATGGGAACATTTGCTTTTATTTCATTCACTACTTCTTGTAATGCATTAAAAACAGTAGTTCGATGTGCTGCAGAAACAAACACAAAAATACAGATTTCACCTGCCTTTACCTTTCCAATACTGTGGTATATGTGCATACAGTGAATAGGGTGCTTCTCAAATGTGTGCTCCTTAATATCATGACAAATTTGATTGGCCATTTCTCTTTGAGCCGTAAATTCAATTGCTTGAACGATTTTTCCATCGATTTCATCGGCCCTCACTTGACCTAAAAAAATATCATGAGCTCCAATTCCTTTTTTGGATTGATGAGCTGCAATAGATTGTGCTATTTTTTCAGGAGTGATGGCTCCTTCGACAAAGATATTTTTAATGCTTTTTTTCATGCGTTTATGTTACAGTCATTTAATTCGATATAAGACAAATCTTCCTCAATTACTTGTTGAACAAGGGATTCATTTCTTTTAAATTGAAAGCTGTTTTGTTGATTGGTCAAAAGATTAATGCTTACAAGTTTACCACTTAGAATTTCACCCAGGTTTAATATCATTTTCAATACTTCATTTGCCTGATAGGTACCTAAAATACCTGGTAATACTCCTATCACACCAGCTTCTTCGCAATTGGGCACTTCTCCTGCTTTTGGTGGTGAGGGAAACAAACAGCGATACGTTGGTCCTCCTGCATAATTAAAGACGGATAATTGACCTTCGAATTTATATATTGCAGCAAAAACAAAGGGTTTGTTTAGTTTAATACAGGCATCATTAATTAAATAACGCGTTCTAAAATTGTCTGTGCAATCCACGACAATATCATAGGGTTTTATAATTTTTAGGGCATTCGAAGTAGTTAGTGCAACAGGATAGGATGTTATGTTTAGTTCCGAGTTCCGAGCACTTAAAAGTTCTTTCGCAATATCCGCTTTATTTAAATGAAGATCCTGTTCTCTAAAAAGCACTTGTCGTTGTAAATTGGAAAGGCTTACGGTATCAAAATCGACAATTCCAATGGTTCCCACTCCAGCTGCAGTTAAATAGAGCAATAGAGGAGCTCCAAGCCCACCTGCACCGATGACTAAAACTTTTGATTCAGCGATTTTTAGTTGACCTATAAGTCCTACTTCTGATAATGTGATATGTCTGCTATAGCGTTTCATGGGCTTATCCTCCAGAAAAAGGAGGGAATATATCAATATTTTTAGAGATTATTTCATCTTCTAGTTCACCAATGGTGTTGTTTTGTGCAATTTTCAAACTGAGTTTCTTTAGGTCAGGGTATTCATTTTCAAGCCATAAAACAAGCTCTTGAATGGTGATTGCTTCAACATCAAGCACCTCTTTTGATTTTCCAACCACTTCGACTAATTTTCCGTAATAGGTAAGGGTTACATCCATTATAATAGTAATAATTTAAAAGAAGCAGCAGCTAGTACCACTACTAAAAGATACTCTAGTTTTTGATTGTTCCACTTTTTAGAACCGTAATAACTTCCAATAAGTCCTCCTGCTAAAGCTAGGATAATCATAGGTAGTATGGAAGTAGAAAATGCAACTCCAGAGCTGAATTGTCCAATGAGTGCGGCTGAAGAATTAACCCAAATAAATAAAGCAGAAATTGCAGCCGCTTCTTTCATTGAGGACCAGTGTAATAGTAAAAGTACAGGGGTTAAGATAATTCCACCACCAATTCCAATTAATCCTGAAAAGAAACCAATAAGTGCTCCTATAAGGATGGCTTGATAAGGGGATACTTTATTTACATCTCTACTATTAGATGGCTTGTAAAGCATTCTTGCTACAGCGAATAATAAAAGAATACCGAGTATCTTTTTATACAAATTAGGGTCAATATTAAAAATGCCTCCAAGATAAGCTGCTGGAATTGACCCAACAGCAAACCATATAAATAGCCTAAATTTAAAATATCCTGCTTTGTAATATTGGTAAAATGAAATACCCGCAACAAACAAGTTTAAGATAAGGGCTGTTTGTTTCATGGTCTCGTTTGGAAATGAAAATAGAGCCATCAAAGCTAAATAACCACTGGCACCACCATGTCCAACACTGGAATAGAGGAAGGAAACAAGAGGTAAAATAGCTAAGAAGTAAAAAATCGGCTCCATGATTAATTCGGAATTAGCCATGTTTTTGCATGAGTTCCTTTCTCCATTAAGGTTGTATAAGACGGTACAAATACTAAGGCATTTGCTTTAGAAAAACTTAGTAATGTAGCCGAATTGTGTTCATCAATAATATGGGCTTGGGATTCATGAACTAGCGCTTTTAAGAATAGTGCTCTACCAAATTTATTAGTGATACTCGAATCGATGGTGGTGTGTATACAAGCTAATCCATCGCTTTTTTTTCCTAATAATTTATGGAGGATTGGAACAACATACACATAAAAACAATTGAGAGTCGAAGCGGGATTCCCTGGAAGAGCAAAGACCATTTTTGAGTCTTTTTTTCCAAAAAACAAGGGTTTTCCTGGTTTTTGATTCACTTTGTAAAATCCTTCTTTTATCCCTAAGTTTTCTAGCGATTCACGAACAAAATCGTAGTCGCCTACCGAAATACCTCCAGATATTAATACTAAATCGGATTTTAAGGCTTCCTTAAGGCTGTTTTGAGTTTCCTCTAAGGTGTCTTGAGCATAATAAACTGTACAATTTTCAATCCCCTGTTGTTTTAAGGCCGATTCTAAAACAACACTGTTACTCTCGAATACTTTTCCTTCTTGAAAGGATTCTCCAGGTTTTAAGAGTTCATTTCCAGTTACCACTATAGCTACTGAAGGCTTGTTATGGATAAGTACCGATCGAATTCCCATACTTTGCAAAAGTCCTATTGAAGAAGGATTTAGAACATCCCCTTTGGAAAATACATGATCTCCAGCTTTCATTATATTGCCAATAGGACGGATATTTTGTCCTAGTTTAGGAGCCTCTTCCAATAGAATGGTTTGGTCTAAACGATTTACTTTTTCTTGAATTACAACAGAATCGGCTGAGGTAGGAACCATGGCTCCCGTAAAAATGCGAACCGCTTCTCCAGGATTTAAATGAAATGTTTTGGAAGATCCCGCAGCCATTTCACCGACAACTTTATAGGTAAGCGAATCATGAGATTTTAATGCATAGCCATCCATGGAAGATTGAGCGAAGTGGGGTAGAGACATCAGTGCAATTATGTCATCTGCTAAAACACTTCCACAGATACGAGAAGAAACAGCTGCAAAAACGAATGAGTTTTTTACAGCTGTTTGATGTATGAGTTCTAAAGCTTTTTCTACTTCAATCATTTAGCTTTATTATGAATTTAATTCATTGATAAATGGTTGATGGTAAAGACGTTTTCCACTTGCACTGTAAATAGCATTGGCAAGTGCAGCTTGTACTGGTGGATAAGGTGGTTCTCCCATTCCAGTTGGAGCAATATCACTCTTTACAAAATCAACAGAAACCTTCTTAGGTGCTTCATGATGTCTAATTTGTCTGTATTTATCAAAATTGTCTTGTTGAGGCATTCCGTCTACAAAACTCAATTCACCATACATAGCAGTTCCGATTCCATCAACTGTTCCGCCTTCAGCAAGGTTGGTTGCTGCATCTGGGTTGACTACGATTCCGCAATCTACAGCTGCGAATACCTCGTCGATTACAGGTTTAGAACCATCCATACGAACATCAACTACGTTAGCTACATAGGATTGGTGACAGTAGTAAGCGGCAACTCCTCTTTTGAGATCTTTTTTGTCTTCGGCACCCCAATTGGCGTTTTTCTTAACGAGTTCCAAGACTCCTGCATAGCGTTTTGCATCGTAATCATTACGCTCTCCAACAGGGTTGTCTTGGGCTCTTTTTAAAAGTTCCAATCTAAATTCTAAAGGATCTTTTCCGAGTGTTTCAGCTAATTCATCAAGGAATGATTGTTCTGCCGATGCGTTAAAATTAGAGCGCGGAGCTCTATAGGCACCGGTGGTAATATTTGATGGAATTACCCATTTTTCAGCTAAATAATGATCGAGGGCCCCAGCTGGGAATCGATTTTCATGTAAAGGACTTTCAGGAATTCCACCTCCAATAACATGTATTGCTGTAAGATTGTTGTCTTTGTCGATTGCCGCTCTGTACTTTAACGTATAAGCAGGACGATAAGTTCCATAGGTCATATCATCTTCTCGAGTATAGACTAGTTTTATAGGAGTTTTCACCTGTTGAGATATCAAAGCCGCTTCGACAACAAAGGTGCCGTAGAGACGTCTTCCAAATCCACCACCCATTCGACTCAAGTGAACTTCTATTTTCTCTCTAGGCATTTTTAATCGAGTTGCAACAGAACCTTCAGCAGCTTCAGGAGTTTGAACTGGACCTGATAGAATCGCACGATCCTCAGTGACATCCGCAAAGAAGTTCATAGGCTCCATCGTATTATGTGCTCTAAAAGGGGCTGTATAGGTTCGTTCTAATACTTTTGCAGCTTCTTTAAATGCCTTTTCTGGATTACCATCTTTACGAGCTGTTTGTAGTGGTAGTCCAGAATAATCATTTAATTTTTTATTGTGATCAACTGAATTCTCTAATCCAGTAGGAATCGATACTTCAGTTGCATTACCACCCCAACCTGCTTGCTTAACGATTGTTTTAGGCATGTTTTTCCACTCAACTTTGAGGGCTTTTTTGGCTTTCATCACCTGCCAAGTAGATTCTCCTACAATCACCACCTGTTCATTAAAGGCAGTGATGTCGGACCAGCCTCTCGCATCTTCATCATTAAAGGTATTGATGGTAAATACATCTTTGATGCCAGGCATATTGATAACTGAAGAGGCGTCGAAAGACTTTAAGACTTTCCCAAATGCAGGTGGATGCACGATCATTGCAGTAAGCATTCCCTCTTTATAGGTGTCCAATCCAAAAAGCGGTTTACCAGTAACGATATTTTTACCGTCGACATTCTTTTTAGAGTGTCCGATGATTTTGTAATCAGCTAGTTCTTTAAGTTCTACTTCTTCAGGTACCTCTAAGGTAGATGCTTGCTCAGCAAATACACCGTAGTGATCTGATTTTCCAGAAGCTTTATGAGTAATGATTCCATTAGAAGTTGTGAGCTCCTCAATAGGAACACTCCAAGATGAAGCGGCTGCCATCAATAACATTTTACGAGCAGTGGCTCCTGCTTGTCGTAGAGGAACCCAACTATTGCCAATTGATCTAGAACCACCAGCAATTTGCCAGTTACCAAATAGACCCACATTAAGTGGAGCCTGTTCTACTAGAACATTTTTCCAATCGATATCCAATTCTTCGGCCACGAGCATCGGCATCGAAGTCTTTACGTTTTGACCGATTTCAGGGTTGGGAGACATAATAGTCGCTAGACCATTTTCACCAATCTTTAAATAGCCATTTAATTCATACCAATTATTTGGTAACGCCATCAGTTCTTTTTCAGTTGAATTACATGATGCAAGCCAATTGAAACTCAAAATGATTCCACCAGAACCGAGGGAAACATTTCTTATAAATTCTCTTCTTGAGGTTTTTGTTTTAAATGTAGACATGATCTTAATAATTAACTGTTAGACGCTCTTTTAATGGCTTTCTTTATTCGAGTGTAAGTACCACAACGACATAAATTTCCGCTCATACCCATTTCGATTTCTTCATCAGTTGGATGAGGGTTGTTTTTGAGAAGTGAAACAGCAGTCATGATCTGTCCTGTTTGGCAATAACCACATTGTGGGACATCTTCTTCCAACCAAGCTTGTTGTACAGGATGTTCACCATTTTCTGAGAGTCCTTCTATAGTAGTAATTTCACTGTTTCCCACCATAGATACTTGAAGTTGACATGCTCTAGTGGCCATCCCATCTAAATGAATAGTACAGGCACCACATTGAGCGATACCACAACCGTATTTGGTTCCAACGAGATTTAAATGATCTCTAAGCACCCACAAAATTGGGGTATCTGGTTCTACATCGACTTGATGCGATGATCCGTTAACGTTAAGTGTAAATTGAGCCATAGAGTATTTGGATTAGTTTGTTTAATTTGTCGGTAAAGAAAAGGACATAAAAGATAAGAATTATTTCAGTTTGATGTCAAAAAACGATAAAGGTTTATAGAATGTTTAACAAATTAAAGATTGTACTTAACTCCAACGGTCCATTTAAATTCTCCACTAGAAATAATTTTTGTGGCAAAAGCTTTTAAACTAAACTGATCGCTTAATTTATAAGCTAAAGTTTCTGCCATTCCATAGGTGTTATCCATGTCTAAAACATAAGCCTGAGTAAGAAATCTCATTTTACCCTTAACAACTGTTGTATTTAATGATAAAAAATTAGAGTTGTGATCAAAATTTCTTCCTTTACCGTGTAAGTAAAAAGCGCCCACAGTGACCGATTCTGATACAGGGTAGGAAATTGTTACATCTTGTGAAAAAAAGCTATTAACGGTATAATCATCAGTAATCTGAAAAGCAGGAATGTAAACACCTATATTCATTTTAAGTTTCTGATCTATCAGTCGATATCTAGAGATGATGACTAAATTTCTTGGCACTCCATTTTCCATTCTCAAATTGGTTAAAAGGTGAGCGGATAATTTGTGTTTACTACTGGTTCCAGCGGTTACAATAAAATGAGGGTCTTTAGAAGCAAAGGCTGGAATAAATGAAAATCCTCCTGTACTCGCTTCAATCGATGCGTATTGTGCAAAACTTATCTTTGAAATCAGCACAAATACACTAATCAGTAATATTCTTTTAATCATTTTTAAGTAGTTTAATTTATTACAAAGTTCAACTACCTATAGCTGTTTTAATGTACCATAATTACGGCATAAACTACCATTATTCAAGATGATTATTTTGCAATAAAAAAGCAGCCTGAATCCATATTCAAACTGCTTTAATAACAAACTAATTTTCTTGGTTAATGTTCAATCACATGAGTATCTCGAACACTACTAAAAGTTAAATTCAATAATTTCCATTGATCTGATTTCTTTTGAAAGATTTCAGTTACGGTAAATTCCGTAGTTACATCATTTCCACGAACATGAGCTACAAGGGTAATACGACTCCAAATAATAGCAGTATCTCCATGAATTTCCACATCAGTATCATGAATAATGGCGTTTTTATACCAAATACTTCCTGATTCTATTATTTCTAACTCCCGATCTTTTTTCCAGGAACCACTCATGTGTACAAATTTTGATTCATCATCGAATAGATTACCAAGATTTGTAACATCCTTATTTGCCATCCATTCCCACTTGGTTTTTGATAAATCGACAATTTCTTGTTTGACATCTTGTGATAATGCAGTATGAATACCTGTAAAAATAACTATTAGCCCTAGAATGAATTTTTTCATTTTAATATAGATTTATTCTTTAATAATTGGATGATCGTAACTTCTCTTTCCAGTGGCTTTGTACATCGCATTGGCTACAGCGGCAAAAGCAGGGGGGAAGAACGGTTCTCCGAGACCTGTTGGATCAATGTTGTTTTCTACAAAATGTACATCGATATTTTTTGGGGCCTCTTGTTGACGAATCATTCGATAGTTGTTAAAATTGTTTTTTGAAGGCTTACCATTATCAAAGGTAAGCTCACCAAATAAAGCATTGCCAATACCATCTATAATTCCACCTTCACCCATATTTTTAGCAGCGTCAGGATTCACAACAATTCCACAATCGGCAGCCGCAGTTACATTTGCAATTCTATTGGTGCCGTTTGTAGTATCGATATCTACTACTTCGGCTACATAAGAGTTATGGCAAAAATAAGCTGAAACTCCACGAGCCGTTTTAATGGAAGGATCTCCCCACTTGGATTTTTCTTTCACAAGTTCTATGACTCCTGCATAGCGCTTCGCATCGTAATCATTGCGTTCGCCTACTGGATTTTCTTGTGCTCTTTTTAAAAGCTCTAATCTAAAATCAATAGGATCTTTACCCATCAATTCAGCTAATTCATCCAAGAAGGATTGTTCTGCAGCAGCGTTGAAATTGGATCGAGGTGCTCTAAATGCTCCTATTGAAATATTGGATGGAATTTGAAATCCTTCTGCTAAGTAATTATCGATTGCCCCTGCAGGGAATCGATTCGCGTGAATTGGATTTTCAGGAACTCCTCCTCCGATTATGTGTAAACCAATTAGGTTTTTATCCTTGTCTAATGCAGCCCTATACGTTGCAGTATAGGTAGGTCTGTAGATACCGCTTGTGATATCGTCTTCACGAGAGTAAACTAATTTTACAGGAGCTTGTACTTTTTGTGAAATCAATCCTGCTTCCACCAAATAATGGCTATAGGCTCTTTTTCCAAATCCACCACCCATACGGGCTAAATTAATTTGAATTTTATCTCTTGAAATTCCTAAGCTGTTTTCTAGGGTTCCCATGATTAACTCAGGAGCCTGAGCTGGGCCATAAATTACTGCTGAATCACTTTTTACATCAGCAAAGCAGTTGATAGGCTCCATGGTGTTATGCGATAAATAGGGTGCATTGTAAGTTCTTTCCAATATAGTAGCCGCCTCCTTAAATGCTTTTTCAGGATTTCCATCTCTGCGCATTTGTTGGACAGGATTTTTGCTTAGTTCTTCCATTTTAGCTCTGTGATCTTTGGTGCTTTCCAAACCTGATGGAATAGTAATATCCATGGTTCTACCACCCCATCCTGCCATTTTATAGCTAGATGCAGGCATTTCTTCCCACTGAACTTGTAATGCTTTCTTTGCTTGCATCACCTCCCAAGTAGAGTTACCAACAATGGCTACTTTCTTTGTAAATGAGGTTGTGTCAAAGAAATTTCGTGCATAATCCTCTTTGAAAACATTTATTTCAAAAACATCGACAATTCCAGGCATTTGAATCACTGAAGATTTGTCGAATGATTTTAATTGCATCCCAAAAGCAGGGGGGTGTATAATCATTGAGGTTAACATTCCTTCTACATAGTGATCCATCGCAAATAGTGGTTTTCCACTAGTAATGGAGTCGTTATCTACATTGGATTTTGATTGCCCAATAATTTTAAAGTCTTTAGATTCTTTGAGTTTCACTTCTTTGGGTACTTCTAAAGTGGAAGCTAAAGAAGCCATTTCTCCATAACCCGCTTTTTTACCTGAAGCTTCATGAAAAATAATTCCGTCTGCAGTAGTTATCTCACCAGCATCTACATTCCACGATTGAGCAGCGGCATTCACTAACATCATTCGAGCCGTTGCTCCTGCTGTTCTAAGTGGCGTCCAAGCATTTCTAATACCCTGACTACCTCCTGTAAATTGACGATTAAATTTGATAGGATTAAAGTTTCCTTGCTCCACAATTACTTGTTTCCAATCGATGTCTAATTCTTCTGCAATTAACATAGGAAAGGAGGTCTTTACGTTTTGACCAAATTCAGGGTTGGGTGCAAATAAAGTGGTAACTCCGTTCTCACCAATTTTAACATAGCTATTTAATTCAAACCATTCTTTAGGCATTTGTAAGGCTTCTTCTGCAGTGAATTTACATCCTGCTAACCAGCTAAAGCTCAACATCATTCCTCCTGTAGCTAATGAAGATACTTGAAGGAACGAACGTCTATCCATATTGTTATCTGACTTTTTCATAGGAATATTTTAAGAGTTTTGAGCGGCTGTTTTAATAGCCTTTTTTATTCTTGTATAGGTTCCACAACGACAAATATTTCCGTTCATAACCGATTCAATATCCTCATCAGATGGATTAGGGTTCGATTTTAATAAGGCAGCAGCTTGCATAATTTGCCCAGATTGACAATAGCCACATTGAGCAACATCTTCTTTTTTCCAAGCTTCTTGCACAGGGTGATCTCCATGTTCTGAAAGACCCTCTATCGTAGTGATTTTTTGATTTCCAACTGATGAAACAGGAAATTGACAAGAGCGAACTGCTATGTCACCAACATGAATGGTACAAGAACCACACTGGGCTATACCGCATCCGTATTTAGTTCCTACCAATTGTAGATGATCTCTTAAAACCCAAAGTAAAGGAGTAGAAGAATCAACTTCTACCGTTTGTGTTTTTCCATTAACACTTATTGAATAGCTTGCCATAGTATTTTATTTAGATAGTTTGTTGTTTATAATATAAAAAATATGACTCAAAAATCATCATAAAGTTTAACTTGGATTATTGATTTTTAAGTATTTATGTTTATAATCCATTGTTGAACTTGTTTTTTCACTTCTAGTTCTCTCGTTCCTATAATGGTCAAAAATATTCCATCTCGTTCACTACCTCCTTTAATTGTGAAGGCATCAAGGATGACACTATTGGGACATAATTCATTTATTGTTCTAATACAACTCCCGATACCATAACCACCATTGGTATTAAAAGGAATGACTGTTTTACCTGACAAATCGTACTTGTTAAGAAAACTTTTCATCGGTGGAGGAAGTTGCATTCCCCATGTTGGAAATCCCACAAAAACAGTATCATATCTATTCATGTCAATAGCTATTTTTAAAGGAGGTAAATAACCTGTTTCATTTTCCTTTGCGACTTGACTTACAATTGATCGATAGTCTTTTGGGTATGGTTTTTCCAGTTCCAGTGCAACTATGGTCCCGCCAACTTGATCGTGAATGAGCTCAGCTAACACTTTAGTGTTATTAGTTCTCGAAAGATAAACAATTAAAATTCTATTAGAATTCCATACAGTAGTTGACCCTTGAGCAAAGCAAAAAGTCGTTATCAAAAGTGTAATGAGAATTCTAAGTTTCAATGGTATACTTTATTGATTTCTTTGTTTAGCAGCTTCCAAATCGATACTATCGTAGTATTCTTTGGTTACTTTTTCTGTCCATGTAGTAGGAGTTGATCCCCCGTAGATTGCAATATAAGAAACATCGCTATCTGAAGTAGAACTGTGCCAGTGCTCTGTTTCTTTATCACACTTCACAACATCTCCTTCTTTTAAAACAATCACTTCTTTACCGCGTTCTTGATAATAAGCATTCCCATCAACGATGATTAGAACCTGACCACTTGAATGAGTATGCCAGTTAAGAGTAGAATTTGCTTTAAAAGTGGCAAGTGTAACTCCGAAATTTAAATCGGTTTCATTGCGACCTACCAATCCTTTTAGCCATGCACTTCCAATATAATGAGTGTTTGGTGCTTTTCTTTCAGGATCTAAATCTAGATTTTTATAGGAGGATACTTTATAATCGGCATTTTGAGCAAATAGGCTCATTGAAAACAAGGTAAAAATAAAGGTGTAAATTAATTTCATGAGAACATATTTAATAGATTATTGTAAAGATGCTTATTAAAACCAAAATAAGGGGTACCAATATTACGTTTATAGCTACCAATGTTAATGTTCTAATTTTCTTTCGCAGAGCCATTTAACCATTGCTGGATCTCTGTGATCAAAGAAACTACTCTTTTTAAGGTCTAAGCTTTCAATTATTAAAATTTCTTCCTTACTTAGTTTAAAATCAAAAATCTCAAAGTTCTGTTGAATTCGATCTTTATGAACTGATTTAGGAATCGCCACTACGCCTCTTTGAGTAAGCCACCTCAACACTACTTGAGCAATACTTTTGTTGTATTTATCTCCAATGGATTGTAATAATTTATTGGAAAATAGCTCATTTTCACCCTCAGCAAAAGGAGCCCATGATTCTATTTGAATTCCCTGTTCTTCTAGAAATTTTTGAGTTTCAAGTTGTTGGAGAAAGGGATGCGTTTCAATTTGATTGACTGCAGGAATAATATGATGAAAAGCGATTAAATCTACGAGACGATCAGGATGAAAATTACTCACACCAATAGCTCTAACTTTCCCTTCTTCATAGAGTTCTTCCAAGGCTCTCCAGCTGCCGTGAATATCACCATAAGGCTGATGAATTAGAAATAAATCCAAATAATCGAGTTGCAAGTTATCTAAAGATCTTTGAAAGTCTAGCTTGGTATTTTCATATCCGGTTCCATCAATCCACAATTTGGTGGTGATGAACAATTCTTCTCTTGGAACACCACTTTTTTTAATAGCATTACCTACTTCCTTTTCATTAAAATAAGATGCTGCAGTATCGATTAATCGATATCCAGTTTTAAGGGCTTCTAAAACGGCATTTTCACATTCCTTTGGATCTCTAATTTGAAAAACTCCAAATCCTAAAATGGGCATTTTTACTCCATTGTTAAGCGTTACATATTCCATGGTGTAAATTTTTTATTGATAAGTCTTAATTAGCTTTACGCTAAGTATTTGACAAAATTATAGCACCTATATAGGTGAAAAAGTATCAATGTTACGGATTTAACTACCACTATTACGGATGTGTTATTAAGAAGGTAACTGCTTGATTATATTTGAGTAATAATTTTATATTTCTATAAAAATGAAAAACATATTGGTATTATTCGCAGCTGTTATTGGCTTAAACTTACAAGCTCAAACTACAGAAAACTCACTTCTAATTAAAACAGAAAACGGACTATTAAAAGGGGCAAGTGAAAATGGTGTCGACACGTTTAAAGGAATTCCTTTTGCTTTGCCTCCTGTTGGCGAACTTCGATGGAGAGCTCCTCAGCCAGCTCAAGATTGGGAAGGAGTTCGCGATGCTTTAGAATTTGGGCCCAATTGTGCACAAAATGGATGGGGGAATAACGGTGGTATTGCTGCAGGTTCTTCCGAAGACTGTTTGTATTTAAACGTATGGAGACCTGAAGGTTTGGCTCAAGGAGACAAAGCTGCAGTGATGGTATGGATTCATGGAGGGGGGTTTGTTTTTGGATCAGGATCTTCTCAAGATACTGATGGTGGAGCCTTTGCAAAACAAGGAGTCATATTAGTGACAGTTAATTACCGTTTGGCTCGATTCGGATTTTTTGCCTTCCCAGCCTTATCTAGAGAACATCCAGAAGAACCTAAAGGTAATTATGCGTATATGGATCAGATCGCTGCTTTAAAATGGATTAAAAACAATATTGTAGCATTCGGAGGGGATCCCAATAATGTAACCATTTTTGGAGAATCCGCAGGGGGTGTTTCAGTACAATCCCTACTGACGATTCCTTCTGCCAATGGATTATTTCAAAAGGCTATAGTTGAATCAGGAGGAGGACGTGACGGTGTTTTAACAGCAAGACCTTTAAAAGAAGATAACTCAGATCGATTTTATCCGGTTTCAGCAGAAACTGCAGGTATCAATTTTGCACGTAAACACGGAATTAATGGTACCGATGCAGCAGCATTAGCACAGTTAAGAGCCCTTCCAGTAGAACAAATAGTCGATGGAGGAGCCCAACAAGACAGTAAGGGATCACTCACCTATTCTGGTGTTATTTTTGATGGCAAGCTCGTTGTAGAAACTGCAGAAAGTGCCTATAACAACGGAAACCAAAACGATGCTGATGTGATGATTGGATCGAATAGTGCCGAAGTTCAAGCATTAAATTTAAATGCTGAAAATAAGGAGGAACTCTTTAGAAAATTTGGAAGTTTAGCAGAGGAAGCAAAAAAAGTGTTTGATCCAACAGGAGAAGCTCCCTTAGCTGAAATCTTAACGAAAGTAAACACCGATAACGTATGGGCAGAACCTGCTCGCTTTACCGCCTCAGCAGTTACTAAAGGAGGTAAAAACGCCTATGTTTATATGTTCTCTTATGTGACGGAGTCTATGAAAGAAAGAGCAGTATATGGAGCACCTCACGCCTCTGAAATTCCTTATGCATTTGGAAATTTAAATGCTCGTTGGGGAGTGCAACAAACAACAGATGAAGATGTTCAAATGAGTAAGCTTGTGAATACCTATTGGGCAAACTTTGCTAAAACAGGAAGTCCAAATAGTGAAGGATTACCCAATTGGCCTTTATACGATGATCAAAACGAAGGTATGATTGAATTTCAAGCAGATGGAACTGCTGTTGGAAAACCAAATCCCAAAAAAGATCGATTGGATTTAATCCAAAAGGCCGTAACTTTAAAAGAATTAAAAGTAAATGGAATTTAATTTTCAGCCTTATACTTAGAGATTATTATGGAAACAATTCATTACAAAACGGTTCAAGATTATAACGATTTAAAGGGGGTGGAAACCGTTCATCCATTAATATCAATAATCAATTTCAAAAGTCTTGAACCTAAAGTCATTGATGCAAAAAATTACAAAACAGATGTCTATTTAATCTTTTTAAAAGAGACCAATTGCGCAGAGATCATCTATGGTAGAAATACGTATGACTATCAAGAAGGAACTCTAGTGTATTTCGAACCTGGACAAGAGTTCGGATTGGAATACAGAGGTGTCGGACCTGTTACTGCAAGTGGTTGGGGACTCATTTTTGACAAGGAATTGTTGGAGGGATCTCATTTAAAGCAGAAAATAAAAGATTTTCACTTTTTCTCCTATGCAATATCGGAATCGCTTCATATTTCAAATAAAGAGCGCTCTTTGGTAATTGATCTTTTTGAAAAATTCAACGAAGAATTAAACCATCCAATCGATAAAACTTCTAGAGAATTGTTATTAAATTATCTTGAAATGTTGCTCAATTATTCAAAGCGTTTTTACGATAGACAATTTAATACTAGAGAACACACCTTAACCAATCTTTCTGAAAAGTTAAATAATTTATTGATTGAATATTATGTCGATCAAAAACACTTGAGGTTTGGCCCTCCAAATGTATCCTATTGCGCCGAAGCTTTTAATCTATCTGCTAATTACTTTGGAGATTTGGTAAAACAACAGCTAGGTATTTCTGCTCAAGGATATATTCAAGATTTTCTTTTAGATAAGGCTAAAACACTATTTCATACGGAACAAGACTCCATCAAGGAAGTGTCGTACGCCTTAGGTTTTGAGTATCCGAATCACTTTTCAAGATTTTTTAAAGAAAAAACAGGAATGACTCCTTCTGTATGGAAAGATTTGAATTAAAACGAATACATTCATGGCATTGACAAATACAAAAATTGGAAGAAGAGCATTTATAAAGAATACTAGCCTTGCTAGTGGTGGTCTTATCTTGGGATTTAGCATATTAAATGCCTGTAAATCTAAAGAAGGTATAGAATTAGGAGCTCAAGAACTACCTGATGAATGGTTTAAAATCAATAGTTATTTAAAAATTGGAGAAAATGGTTTAGTGACCATTATGTCTCCAAATCCTGAGGCAGGACAGAATGTAAAAACCTCCATGCCTATGATCATTGCAGATGAACTCGATGTAGATTGGAACAGGGTAATCGTTGAGCAGGCTTCACTGGATACCGATGCTTATAGTTTTCAATTTATAGGGGGAAGTAATGCCATTCGAAGAGGTTGGCCTGGACTTCGTTTAGCAGGTGCAACAGCACGACTCATGTTAAAAGAAGCGGCTGCAGAACTTTGGAATGTTTCTGTAGGTGAAATTACAACCAAAGCGGGTTATTTATATCACGATTTAACCAGTCAAAAAATAGGTTATGGAGAAGTGGCAGTACTTGCCGCACAAAGAGCTGTTCCCGAAAAGGTAGAATTAAAAGAGGTAAAAGATTTTAGCATTATTGGGCATTCAAAGAAAAATGTTGAAGCTCAAAATATTGTTACTGGCAAACCATTATTTGGAATTGACACCTACAAGGAGGGGATGTTTACGGCGATGATTATTCATCCTCCAGCATTTGGATTAAAAATAAAATCCTTTGATGCATCAAAAGCACTATCGATGCCCGGCATTATTGATGTCTTTAAAATTAAAGTCTTTAAGGAGGGTTTCGAAAAGAAATTTTTTGACACCATGACTTTTAATGAAGTGGTGGCTGTGGTTGGTAACTCTACTTGGGAGGTGATGCAAGCTAAGAAATTAATAAGCTTGGAATGTGAACCCATTGAAAGTTCAACTGAGACTAGAGATCGCTTTGGAATGAAGTGGCAACAACACACACCTTCAGGATTAGAAAGCACTCAAGATCATTATAAGCAAATGGAAGCAATGCTTTCAAAAAAGACTAGCGTACTCAGAAGAGATGGAGATCCTGAAAAAGCTTTCGCAATAGCAACTAAAGTAATTGAACGCACTTATAGCGCTCCTTTCTTGGCTCATAATTGCATGGAACCCATGAACTTTTTTGCAGATGTTCGAGATGGTAAAGTGACACTAATAGGTCCACTTCAAAAACCAGAATACACTGAACAGACCTTATCAGAGCGCTTAGGTATGCCCATTGAGAACATCGATATTCAAATGTCTAGAATTGGAGGTGGATATGGGCGTAGATCTTATGCACATTGGCTTGTGGAAGCTGCGTTAATATCAAAGGAAGTTAAAGCTCCTGTTAAATTGGTCTATACCCGTGAAGATGATATGACAGACGGAATATATCGTCCTTCGTATCAGATTCATTATAAAGCAGGATTGGATGCCAATAATAATCTAATAGCTTTTCATTTGAATGCTGGAGGGATGGTTGAAAGCCCCATTGCAGAAAATCGTTTTCCAGCTGGTGCTGTGGATAATTATATTGCGGAGTCATGGTCAATCGATTCTAATATCACCGTTGGTTCTTATCGGGCACCACGTTCTAATTTTATGGCCAGTGCAGAACAGTCCTTTTTAGACGAAGTGGCTGAATTAGCTAAAAAAGATCCCATTGAATTCAGATTAGAACTATTGAAAAAGGCTATGGATAATCCTGTTGGAGAACGTAATGAATACGATCCAAAGCGTTATGCTGGGGTTTTAGAACTCGTAAAAGAAAAGTCTGACTGGGGCAAAGAAAACCAACCCAAAAACAGAGGAGTATCTGCATATTTTTGTCATAATTCCTATGTGGCAGAGGTTCTTGATTTAGAGATGGAGCAGGGAAAACCTATTGTTAAGAAAGTTACTTGTACGGTCGATTGTGGGATTGTAATAAATCCAGATGCAGCAAAAAACATGGCCGAAGGAGGAATTGTAGATGGAGTTGGAAATGCTTTTTACGGTGAATTAACATTCAATAACGGAGTTCCTAGTAAAAACAATTTCCACAATTATCGAATGATTCGAATGAGCGAAGCTCCAAAAGAAATCGAAGTTCATTTTGTAAAAAACAACATTGACCCATCAGGATTAGGAGAACCTACTTTCCCACCTACCTTTGCAGCTGTAGCAAACGCTTTATACAGAGCTACAGGTAAGAGATATTATAAACAGCCTTATTTGAGTTCAATATCCTAACTAAAAAGAAATTATCCTTTTTAGCTCCTCTAAAAAAGTTTGAACTTTCGTCAGTCGAGGTCACAACAAAACTAAAGCTCATTCGAAAAATGGGCTTTTTTATTTTAATCAAGTGATTTAAGTTGAAATGAGTTTATATCTTTTTTGCTATCGCATATTCAGGATATGTTTCTAATAGTAACTCTTCTGCTTTTTGAGGAATTAAGTAGTAGATTATATAAAACAACAAAATGATCGATGTAACTAGAAATGAGATAAACAACAACCATTTATAGTCTAGAGTGCTAGTTTCAATTCTCAATAAATTTACTGCGTTAAATAGGTTTGCAAAAAACATTGCTGTATATGCATTTCTTGCCTGCCCTAATATATCTTCTAATAAAAATACTTTATCGTTGTTTTTAATTTTTTTCTGATGCTCCCTTCTGGTTTTGAATTGTTTAACTATATCAATAATTGCCATAATCAACATAATACCTATGACTTCATATCCAAAAAAATTCAATTTTAAAAGAAAGAGAATTGATAGAAATATGGAGAGTGTAATTACTATTTTAGGGATTGTAAACCACTCGGTAAAATACCTCCAAATAAATTTCCAATAACGTTTATTCATTTGTTTTTGCTTAGCTTCAACTACCTCCATAAAGCCAAAAACTCCAAATTTCTTGAAAGACCTATCTCTTGCTTGTTCAAAAGTTAAATCAGGACATTCTGTCCAAATATGTTCAATATCGTTTGCTAGATGATCCACTAATTCCGATTGTACATCGTAATGATATACATAGTGTTGTCGCGTAAAATCAAAAAGTTGATTAATATTTGAGTTTGAGAGTTTCATTTATTCTAGGCTTAACTTAGGGTTTACAAGTTGTTGCATGGTTTTTAAAAACTCTTGCATTTCTTCAATTTTAAAAGATGTCTCCTTTTCACCTTGTTTAGTGAGTTTGTAATATTTTCTAATTCTATTTCCAACATTGATAACTTCAGCTTCAAGAAAGCCTTCTTCCTCTAATTTGTGTAATGCTGGATATAAAGCCCCTTCTGTTATGGTTAATTCACCTTTGGTCAATTCTTTTACTTTCTGGGTGATTTCATAACCGTACATTTTATCTTGATCTTCTAAGAGCTTCAAAATAATTGTTTGTAAAGAGCCTTTATATAATTTTTGGTTTCCCATTTATAGTATTTTAAAATATAATTTTAAGAA
>CAKZOO010000037.1 GCA_937136455.1 uncultured Flavobacteriaceae bacterium
CTGCTCAATTTTGAGCGATAGGGGTAAGCCCCAATCCAACATGACCTGTGCTAACAAATCATCTGCAGTACGGTCTGACTTCACATTATCAGCCAATATATCTAACTGCCCCTGGTCATAATCTTGCGGCTTGTAATAGACATCTTGCATGTTGCTGCTGTCTAAGCGATAGACACGGAAGCCATAATCTATATCTGCATTGGTTTCTTCTTTGATTTTCTTGGCTGCCCTGCGAATTCGTTCTTTGCCTATTTCACAAATGTTCTTGAAGCCTGCCTTGTGCGCTTCACTTTTTTCATCTGTAAGCTCAGGTAGTTGGACTTGAATGAACTTTCTATTTCCTGATTCTTCAAGATTTTGCTTCATTACGGCATGCGCTGAGGACGAAGAACCTGAAAAGAAGTCAAGTAGAATATCATCCTTATTTGGTAAGCCAACATTGGTGAGGAACTTGACAAATTCAGTTGGTTTTGGAAAGCTGAAAATTTGAGCATTGCCAAATAAGTCAATAATTTCATTGGTTCCATGTTGTGTGTATACATTGTCAATAATAGAGAAAGGCTTTCCTTTTCTCATGTCACCGTTTTCACCCCTTAAATACTGCTTTGTGTGAACACTCCATGAGCCTTCTTTAGTTTTAATAAATTCAAGCATTCCGCCTGCTAACGCATTTTCAACTCTTTCTTTGCTCCAAAGCCATTGCCTTTTGGGATTAACGATTGTTCCATCAGGTGCTTTAATTCCAAATACTAAGTTCTTTCGTTCACCCATACTTTTGGTTGCTTCTAAGGGGTGTGTTCTGTAAGGTCCACGAATCTTGAAGTTGTCGTCTTTTTGCTTGTAGTATCGCTTAATTGATTCTTCAGTAAGTGGAATCTCAAAATTTTGAAGCTTTTCCACATCCTTAGCGAACACCAAAACGTATTCATGTAAAGAGATTAAGAACTTTTCCTTTGCTCCGCCACCATATCTCTTCTTCCATATTATACAATCAATGAAGTTGATCTCACCAAATATGTCATCACACATTTTTCTGATATTCTGAATCTCATTATCATCAATTGAAATGAAAATCAGTCCATCATCTTTCATAAGGTTTCTTGCCAATTTTAGTCTTGGATACATAAGGTTGAGCCAATTTGAATGGTATCTACCTAATGAATCAGGATTCGCAACTAATCTTTGATTGTATTCATCAATTTGTCCACTCTCAAACAGTTCTGCTTTAGTGTCTTTGTCGAAGTTATCACTGTACACAAAGTCATTCCCCGTGTTGTAAGGCGGGTCTATGTAGATCATTTTAATCTTACCCAAGTAGCTTTCTTGCAGTAGCTTGAGCACTTCTAAGTTGTCGCCTTCTATGTAGAGGTTTTCGGTGTTGTCAAAATCTACAGAGTCTTCCCGTACAGGGCGTAAGGTTTTGGTAGTGGGTAGGTTGGCGGTTACTATGGCTTCTCTTTTACCTGGCCACTCTAAACGGTAACGCTCTTTATTGCCTTCTACCACGGCATGGCTTAGCTCTTGTTTGAGCAAGTCAAAGTCTATGGCTTTGCCTTCTGCTCCTTCCGTAACACAGTTAGGAAAGAGAGCTGCTAACTTTTCAAAATTTTCGTTCACCAAGTCGGGTGATTGCATATCAAGTTTATCTTTATTCATTAAGAATCTTAAAAGTTTTTAACTGATAAAGGTTGATCTTCATACCATATCTATGAATTTGTTTATTACCCAAGTTTTATAAAAGGTATATCTTTTTGAAAGATGCAGCTTTCAGATTGTAAAAAATTAATCCAAGATTTAAATACCATACTATAGAGATTTTTTACTTAAAATTTTATCTATTTACTCAGTGTTTTAAACCTTCGTATCAACCTTATAAATATATCTTTTAGTTACAAGGAAGAAGATACTCTTTCGTGATATTTTTACATCTCATAATCTTTTGAATCAAGATTTTTTCTGTAAATGGAATTATGAACTTATAAATTTGAATTTTTCTCATTGCCCCTTTAATGATTTGCTTAGCACCCATCTTTTGAAAAGTGTGTCGATTCTCATATTTCCCTAAGAGCGTTGAAACTACATATAAACTTTGCTGTCTTTTATGTCTCTTTGAAGTAACAGTTGACTCTGATGGTTCGATAGATCTGACAAATATTTCTTCAGCATTTTTTATTCCATCTGGATCTGATGGTTCATAATTCTGTTCTACAATCATAAAGATGGCTAAATGTTGTGATTTTTTTTTAATCATAGCCGCAAAATAAGTTGCCACATCTAAAGAATAACTGAAATCCAGTAATGGTGAAGGCTTCCCTTGATGACGGGCATAAATCCACAAATCTCGAATTCTATTATCAAGTTCCCAAGAAATCGATTCTGTGTTAATTATGGCATCATAGGCATTATCAAAATTAATAGTACTAATAATTTCATTTATTTTGACGTATTCATCCTCTGAGAACTTTTCTTCGTTTAACAAGTAATTTGTATATGTAACGGGATTAAAGATCCTTTTCGAGTCTCGAAATAAAGTAGGTTCTAAATCCCAACAACTATTACGCTGCCCACGATAGTAAACCCGATGATGGCTATAATTCTTGTCTTTTGTGAGCAGTTGATTGTGCAGGTTTAAAAAATTTTGATAAGTATCGCAGTAAATTTCTTGAATCATCGAGGTTATTTTATTTCAAAACTATGTAATGAGGTGCTTTCATTTCAATACTTTTTTGACTGCTATGTTAACAATGGTTCGCTAATGTTAATATCATTTATAGTTTACCTAAGATTTTTGCAATCTAAGATATATCCTCATAATGACATATTTTGGCAATGTGATGTAAAATATAACCCAGCAAAGGCATTTTTAGCCCTAACATGAATACATTCATGGTAACGGTTACATCAACCAGTGAAAAGTAAACAAATAAGAGGGTTTGAATCCCGCTAGGAGATGTGATCAAAAAACATCCGACAGCGTTTTAGCGGATCTTAGCAGTTCATAAGATGTATATCGTGGTGCTTGAGGAGCGAGTGTACGGTCATCTTTATCTTTTGATAGTTTTATGGGCCCTATTTTTTCAGCGGGCTTTTTGAAATTAAGGACGTACTTATTGGTGTCTTTCCATTTCTCGATGGAGCCAACCTCGGCGACGTGGGTAATGGCGGAAATAGGGGCGGTTTGATAGGCAGCAATGTATTTTATTTTGTCTATCATGGCGGC
>CAKZOO010000038.1 GCA_937136455.1 uncultured Flavobacteriaceae bacterium
ATTCTAATTTAGTTTTATTTAAAATCGAATATTAAAATAAATATATATAGAACATCCCCCCTCTATATATTTCGAAAAGCAGTTTACTTTTGTGAGCTGCTTTTTTTTGCAATTACTAGCGTAAATCTATAATAATATAAACTTTACAAAGTTATTAACGAATTTTAGAAAAATTTACATAGACATTTAATAAAAAATTATATATTTGGTAAACCAGATTGGTAAACCAATTAATATATTATATGTTTTTTAAATATCACAAACTTATTTTAATCGTATTACTATCAATTCAATTAATTGGATGTCAAAGTTCAAGCCATTCAATCTTTGTTCAAAATGAATTAGAATTAAATTCAGCAATTGAAAATGCTATTCCAGGAGATAATATTATTATGTCTAATGGTATTTGGAAGGATATTGAAATAAAATTTATTGCTCAAGGAACTAAAGATAAACCGATTACTATAAAAGCAGAAACCTCAGGTGAAGTGTTTATTGAAGGAATCTCAAATTTAAAATTTGGAGGGGACTATTTAATTGTGGATGGAGTGCATTTTAGAAATGGATATTCGCCTTCTAATGCTGTGGTTGAGTATAGGGTTAATGATCAGCTAATTGCAAATCACTGTACCTTAACGAATTCTGTTATTGAAGACTTTAATAAATTGAGTAGAGATGAAATGGATCGATGGGTTCAATTTTGGGGAAGGCACAATACTCTTAGTAATTGTTATATCGCCGGAAAAGTTAACAGAGGGCCTACAGTACGTGTTGATTTAGGGGGTAACGAGCACATCTTTAATTATCATCAGATTGTCAATAACCATTTTGGACCTAAACCTCCAAAAGGGGGTGCTAGAGGTGAAACTATTCAAATAGGAGATAGTTCTACATCCAATACACCGAGTCACACTTATGTAGCTAATAACCTATTTGATCGATGTAATGGAGAAATAGAAATTATTTCTGTAAAGAGTCACAATAACGTATTTAAAAGCAATGTATTTTATATGAGTGAAGGCTCTTTAGTGGCTCGACACGGGAATTACAATACGATTGTTGGGAATTTTTTTATTGGTGATGGTGTGAATGAAAATATTGGTGGAATACGTGTCATCAATACAGGACACTGGATTTACAATAATTACTTTTTTAACCTTAAGGGTAAACAATTTAGAAGTCCTATTGCGGTAATGAATGGAATTCCTAAGGCATCTCAAAACAGATATCATCAGGTAACAGATGTTGTTGTTGCCTACAACTCATTTGTAAACTGTGAGTCTCCATGGCAATTTAATGTTGGGGTAAATCTAGATCAGAAAAAGGTGCTTCCTAAATCGGAAATACGTTCTGCTCGACCAAAGAGAACCATTTTTGCTAACAATGTAATCTATAATGAACATACAGATAACTCACCTATCGTAGTTCTAGATAAGATTGAAGATGTAGCGTTTGAAAATAATATTATTCATAATCAAAATGCATCAGTTGATTATTTAGGCAGATTGATTTCAAAAGAATTTGATATAAAAAAGGTTTCAGATTTCATTTATTCTACTGAAAACATAAAAGAAGTTAAGCCATTTAATGGGTTTGAATTTGAAAAGATTGAAAGTGATATTTTTGGAAATACTAGAAACAATCATAATAAGGTAGGTGCTTTTGTTGCTTCTCTAAAGGATCCTGATATTCTCAATCAATCGAACTATGGGCCAGAATGGTTTTCTATTGAACAAAAGAAAGAACCCAAAAGCCATCATCTGAGTAGTAATGACGATATTCAATCGGCTATTGATCATGCTGAAAATGGGGATACATTAATCTTGGATGAAGGCGTATATACCATAAACCAATCGCTTGTTATTTCTAAAAAAATCAGTATCACTTCTAAAAATGACACAACAGTGTTATTAAAATATGAGTCAACTGAAAACACGCCTCTTTTTGAATTACATCCAAAAGGATTTCTACAATTAAAAAACATAAATATCAAAGGAAATATGGAGCAGTACGCTTTTGCTCCCTTAGAAAAAAATATGTATACCCACTATGGATTAGAAGTGATTGGGTGTGAAATAACTGATTTTAAAAGTGTTTTAAAATCCTATAAACAATCATTTTCGGAGCGAATTACTTTTAAGAAAAGCAAAATAAGTAACAGTGAAGATGGATTGGAGTTGGCATCTGAGATTGATGCTCTAGGGGATTACAATACTGAATATTTAACAGTTGATGAGTGTAGTTTTGAAAACGTAAAGTCTAATGTTATTGATTATTATAGAGGTGGTTATGATGAGTCTACCATTGGCGGTAATCTTATTGTAACAAATTCAAATTTTACACAGTGTGGTTCAGAGGATTCAAGAGGAATTTTAATCAACAATAAAGGAATTGTGAATGTAAGTATTAAAGACAATGTATTTAAAAACAATTCTGTGAATCTAGTAGCCTTGCTTTGGGGTGCGAAAAACAATACTCATGCTAATAATACTTTTGTTAATTCAGCATCTATTGAAGTGCAAAAGAATATAAAATTAGATGTGATTTATTAAATGAGAATTATGCTTAACCGTGCTTTTGTTGTTTTTTTATGTGGTTATTTTCTATTGCAAGACATTGTAGCTCAAGAAATTCCTAGTGATAGGGTGCTGGCTGCTGAACAGCTTTACAATTACTTAAAGCCAGATGTAAAAAAAAGAATTGGGACGAAGAGGGATGCTGAAATTTCTGAATTAGCTCAGTATTTTAGGGAGCAATATTCGAAGAGGTATTTCTATGATTGGAAAACATTTAACAATAGGTTTGAGACATATAAGAGTCAATATAAATCACAAAAAAACAAACATTTTGATGCAGCTAGTGATCATATGTCAAAATACGCTGCATACACCAAATGGAAACTTCCATTTGAATATTTAAATGGAACTCCAGTGAACGCATATGCACTTAGGCATTTGGCGAGACAACACAAAATGGTAGATATTGCATTTGTATCTTTTTACAAAAAAGATTCAAAATATGTGGACTATTTTACAGATCAACAATCATCTTTAAATAATGCCTTACACTCTGGAAAATACGAATTCATAAAAGATGGTAATGGTATATATGAAGCTTTTAGGTCTGGATATCGCGTACTTAATTGGTTGCAAATCCATCAAATGTATTTATCGCAAGAATCCTATAGTGATCAGGAACAGTTACAGACCATTTCAACCTTACTTCAACACGGTGCCCATTTGTATGAGAACAATCAGCAGTTCACTTCTGGAAACCATCAGACTAGAGGAGTATCTGCTCTAGCGATGATTTCAATCTTATTGAGAGATTTTAAAGGAACCGATAAGTGGTATGAAAAAGCCATGAGTCTTTTGGAAGAGCATTTAAAAAAAGAGATCAACCAAGATGGGTTTCAATTTGAAAGAACCATACATTATCACATAAGTGATATTGAAAACTATTTTTTTGTGTATCAATTGGCAAAAATAAATAACACAAAGATTAGCCCTTTTTGGGAAGCAAAATTAGAATCACTCTTTACAACACTTGTTAAAATAGCCTATCCAGATAAATCAGCGCCAGTTTTATCCGATGACACCAACCAGCCCTGGGCTGAGAAGAATGATATTTCAGAGGCTTTGACTTTGGGGTATTTAATTTTCAATGATGCTCAAATGGGATACTTTGCAAACAAACATGTCAGTTCAAGAATGTTTTGGTATATAAGTGATTTACAACTTGAAATGCTTAAAAATATCAAAAAACAAAATCCCAAACAGGAGTCCCTGGCATTTCAAAATACGGGATATTACATCATGAGAAATGGTTTTAATGAAACGGATCAAATGCTTGTGATTTCTGCTGGAGTTGATGATTTGAAGCCCGATCACCAACATGGAGATATCCTTGGAATTCAAGCCATGTCTAATAAAAAGGTGCTACTTCCTAACTATCAAGTAAGGTATTACTTAGATGATTTGGAATTATTCAAAAATTCATTGACCAAAAATGTTGCTTTAGTAGATGAGCTCCTTCAAGGACAAGAATATACCTCTAATAAAGGAGGAAGTGGATTTGGAAAATTTAAAAAACTTCCTAAACCAATAGTATTAAAATGGGAGACCGGTGATGCTATCGATGTGTTTGTGGGTAGTCACGATGGTTTCGAGTCCACAGGAGTCAGCTATAACCGTCAGCTTATTTATCTTAAAAATGATTTTTGGATTGTAAAGGACAATTTTAAATCTAAAGACAAACATGTTTACAAACAGGTTTGGCAGGGTCATTACAGTGAAGAGCATGCACCTAATTTGCTCAGAGCTACATTCGACAATGGTTCGGGAATGGATCTGTATCAATTAAGAGCAGTTGATGAGAATAACGTAGGAGGATCTAGAGGAAAACAGTGGAATATCATCTCTAAAATGAGTGAGGAAGACTTTAGTTTTATCACTTTAGTTTATCCCTATAACAGTTTTGACAAGCGTATTGATGAAACACAATCCTTTACTGAGTTTAAAGGATGGGAGCTGGACCGTACTAATGGAATTTCTCTATCAAAAGCTAATCGAACACTTTATTTTTCAGTTGAAAAAATTCACTTTAATGAACTTACATTTGAATTTGACAAGCAGCTTGATGTACTCATAGAAGAGTTGGATTCTACCCTAAAAATTAAATTACTGAGTGCTGAAAAAGCTTCGTTAAAGTTCAAACACAATGGAGTTGCTAAGGTGTATGTGTTAAATCATTCTAAAGATTTGATCATTAAAAAATAATGAGTAGAGTAGTTTTTGTCATGGGAGTTTCTGGAAGTGGTAAAAGTACCGTAGGAAGTGCTCTCTCAAAGGAATTGGACAGTTCTTTTTTTGATGGGGATGACTATCATCCAAAGTCAAACATTGATAAAATGAGTAATGGAATTCCTTTAAATGATCAGGATCGATTCGGCTGGTTAGTCACCCTAAATGAATTGGCAAAAGAACATCTAATTCAACATGGTTGTATCATTGTGTGTTCAGCTTTAAAAGAAAGCTATAGAGCATTGTTGTCAAAGGGGATCGAAGATAAGGTGAGTTGGGTTTATCTAAAAGGGAGTAAAGAGTTGCTCTTAGAGCGATTGAACAATAGAGAAGATCATTTTATGTCATCTAATTTGTTGCAATCCCAGCTCGACACTCTTGAAGAACCTGATAATGCTTTGGTTTATAACATTAGCGAACCCGTTGAAATCATAGTTAAAAAAATAGGAAAAGAATTAATATGAAATCGGAATTTGGTTTATTTGGCTTAGGAGTAATGGGTAAGAGTTTGTGTAGAAATTTAGCTTCAAAAGGAGTTCGTCTTTCTATGTTTAACCGAGAAGTTGCCTCTGTAGAAGAAAATGTAGCCAATGATTTCAAGAATAAATTTAAAGAATTAAAGGATGCTCAAGCATTTTCTGATATAGAGTTATATGTTTCTTCTTTGGAGACTCCAAGAAAAATCATGTTAATGGTTAATGCTGGTAAAACCGTTGATTTGGTCATCGAAGATTTAGTGCCATATTTATCTAAAGGTGATGTTTTAATCGATGGGGGGAATTCAAACTATAAGGATACCATTAGGCGTAGCGAATACCTAAAGAGCAAGAACATTAATTTTATTGGTGTTGGTGTGTCAGGAGGGGAAGAAGGAGCTCTTAAGGGGCCCTCACTGATGCCTGGAGGAACTCAATCAACCTATGAATTAATCCGTCCATTTTTGGAAGTTATTGCAGCTAAAGACGCTCGCAACTTACCTTGTTGTGCTTATGTAGGAGAAGAAGGTTCTGGACATTTTGTAAAAATGGTTCACAATGGAATCGAATATGTTGAAATGCAATTATTAGCAGAGGTGATTTCGCTGTTCTCTTCTATGGGATTCAATTATGATCAAATAGCTAATATCCTTGAAGAATGGAAAGAAAAAGTAGACGGTTATTTGCTCGAAATCACCATTGATATACTCAGGAAAAAAGAAGGGGATGATTGGTTAATTAATAAAATTTTAGACAAAGCAGGGAATAAGGGTACTGGAAATTGGGCTAGTATTACATCGATTGAATTAGGAGTTCCAAGCAGCATGATGACTTCTGCACTCAATGCAAGGTACATATCCTTTTTTAAGGAAGAACGCATAAAAGCAAATACGCTCTATCAGTCTACAGAGAAACCTACTAGGCTGGAAATTCATGAGGTATTGAGTGCCTATCAATTTGCTCGAATTGTGAATCATCATCAGGGATTTAAATTGATCTTAGAAGCTGCAAATACCTATGGATGGAATTTGAACTTAAGTGTCATTGCTAGAATATGGACCAATGGTTGTATCATTAAATCCGATTTAATGGAACATCTAGTCACAGTTTTTAATGGTTCAGAAAATATTCTCACTGATAAATTAATGATTTCAACCATCAATTCATTAAAGCCTTTAGCTGCTCATTTAGTATCAACTGCTATTAAAAATGAGATTCCACTTCCCTGTATGAGTGAAGCAGTTAATTTTTTTCACAGTTATAAAACAGCAAATTCTACTGCAAATATTTTACAGGCACAGCGCGATTATTTTGGGGCTCATACCTACCAGAGAAAAGATGATCCATCAGCTGCTTTTTATCATACCCATTGGGTTGAATAAACATTAAACAAACAAACAATGAAAGCATTAAAAAACAAAACAGGACTACTTCAAAAATTAATCGCTATTGTATTGGGGTTTGGACCTGGTATTTTTGCTATTGGATATACCATAGGAACGGGAAGTGTAACCTCGATGATCGTTGCGGGAAGTACTTATGGAATGCAATTGTTATGGGTGCTACTATTGAGTTGTGTATTCTCTGGGGTTTTGATTTACACCTATGGTAATTTTGCACTGATTACAGGGGAGACAGCTCTTTACGCCTTTAAAAAACATATAAAAGGAGGAAAGCTAATAGCGATTCTCATTATTCTGGGAATAACTTTTGGACAGTGGAATTCTCTGATGGGAATACTTGGGATTTCTGCAAATATCATCTATGAATTACTCGCTCTTAATTTTAAAGGGCTGGTGGATTATAAATACGAAGTGGTTTTGGCAATTGCCATCACAATTATTACGATATTTTATTTAATCATGCTCGTAGGTAAGTATACTTTTTTTGAAAAGGTTCTCGTAATTTTTGTGACCATTATGGGGCTTTCTTTTTTTGTCTCTTTGTTTTATGTACATCCACTTCCAGTAGAGGTTTTAAAAGGAGTCATTCCAAGCATTCCCAACCAACCTGGAGCTAAAATGATGATTGCTGCATTTGTTGGAACCACTATGGCGGCTGCAACTTTTCTTTCGAGACCCTTATTTATTCAAGGAAAGGGGTGGTCTATTAAAGATTTGAAACGTCAAAAAAGAGATGCAATTACCGCTGCTTTACTTGTGTTTGTAATCAGTGCTTCGGTAATGGCAGTCTCGAGTGGAGCTTTATTTCACGAGGGGAAAATTGTAAGTTCTGTTTTGGATATGTCAAATACACTGGAACCAGTAGCAGGGCGATTTGCAGTTTTTATTTTTTTCTTTGGAACCCTTAGCGCAGGATTGTCTTCAATTTTCCCTTGTTTGCTAATCACACCAATTCTACTTTCGGACTATCAGTCTGGAACCTTAGATACAAAATCCACAAAATTTAGAGTAGTAACCCTCATAGCAGCATTAGTAGCTTTAATTGTTCCAATATTTGGAGCAAACCCAATTGAGATGCAAATTCTATCTCAGGTATTTAATGTTTTTGTATTGCCGGTGGTGGTATTGGGGATTATGTTGCTCGTCAATAACAAGCAGGTTATGAAAGGTTATCATACTAGTAAGTGGATTAATTTGGCTTTGGCTGGTGCTTTATTCTTTTCATTTGTTATTTCTTACAACGGAATTATTGGCTTATTAGACTATGTATGAGAAAATTAATCTAATAAATAACCTAAATTAATTGGATATATAAATAATATTTTTATATTTGGTAAACCAAACTGGTAAACCAATTATTATGTCCAATCATCGTTTTTATAAAGCAATCATTTTACTTAGTGTATTATCGTTTATTTCATGTACTGAACAAGGAATAAAACTAGTGCATAATCTAGATCAATTTAACGAGGCTGTCGCTTCTGCAATTCCAGGAGATGTAATTACGCTTGCCGATGGTGTTTGGAAGGATGTTGATCTTGTTTTTGAAGGGGAGGGGACTCAAAATAAGCCAATTACATTAACAGTTCAGACCAAAGGTAAGGTTAGTTTAGAGGGTTTGTCGAATTTAAAGTTGGCAGGTAATTATTTAGTGGTCGAAGGCTTGGTCTTTAAAAATGGACATACCCCTACCAACTCAGTGATTTCATTTAGAAAAAACAGGACTGAGCTTGCTAATAATTCTCGTTTGACTCAGTGTGTAATTGATAACTACAACAATCCAGGACGTAATGTTCAAGATTATTGGATTTCAATTTACGGTAAAAACAATCGAATTGATCACAATCATATCGCTGGTAAGAAAAACTTAGGAGTAACTATGATAGTAGGATTAGATACAGAGGAAAGTGTGGCTAACAACCATCAAATAGATCATAATTATTTTGGTCCTCGACCTACTTTTGGCTCTAATGGAGGTGAAACATTAAGAATCGGAACTAGTCATCACGCGATGGAGAATTCGAACACATTGGTGGAATCTAATTACTTTGATAGATGTAATGGTGAACACGAAATTATTTCAAATAAATCCTGTCAGAATACATTTAAATACAACACCTTTTATGAGTGTACAGGAACATTAACTATGAGACATGGAAATGAAACCCTGGTGGATGGAAATGTATTTATTGGCAACAATAAGCCAAGTACTGGTGGAGTTCGAGTGATCAATGAAAAGCAAACCGTTATTAATAATTACCATTACGGATTAACAGGCTATCGTTTTAGAGGGGCTTTTGTAATGATGAATGGAGTGCCAAATTCACCTGCTAATCGATATGTACAAGTAACTGATTCAAAGGTTTCAAATAATGTATTTGTAGACAGTGATCACATTCAGCTTTGTGCAGGTAGCGATGATGAGAGAAGTGCTGTTCCATTGAGATCAGAACTTACAAATAATGTTTTTTATCACTCAAGTAAAGAAAATTTATTTACCATCTATGATGATGTCAGTGGGATTAAATTCAGTGATAATTTAATTAATTCTCAAATGTCAACTTCTATTGATAGTGGTTTTGAACGAGTTTCTATGGAGTTGGAAAAAGATACTAATGGATTTTTGATACCTAAATCAGATCAGTTTTCCTCTCAGTTTTCAATCAGTGATCAAATTGCAACAAAAGACAACACTGGTGTAAGTTGGTATTCTAAAGCAATTGAGAAGAAGGGATTAAATTCAGGTGAACTAATAAAGGTCGCTCCAGGAATAAACTCTCTTAGTGATGCAGTTCAAAACTCTTCAGCTGGTGCGATTCTTGAATTGGAATCCAATAAAGAGTATAAATTAACTAAAGCTGTTGAAATAAATCATCCGATAACAATTCGTTCTTCAGGAGCTCAAAAAGCGATTGTATTATTCGAGAGAATGAAGGCTTTTGAAATTCTAAATGGAGGAAGTTTATCCTTGGAAAACATAAAATTTGACGGAGCTATTTCTCCTGATTACGCTGGAAATTCGGTAGTGAGCACGAGTAGTTCGCCGATGATTGAAAATTATAAATTGTTTATTGATAAGTGTGAATTCATTAACTTAAAGGTCAATCACTCATTCGATGTAATTAGAGTATCTAAAAATACTTTTGCAGATACCATTAGTATTAAGAATTCAATTTTTAAAGATATAACTGGTCATATCGTTGCTCTGGATAAGGAAACAGATGATATTGGAGTTTACAATGTTGAGTATTTAATTATGAACAACAATATATTTAGCAATGTACAAGGGGCTGCACTAAGACTGTATCGAGGAGGTACGGATGAGAGTACTTTTGGTCCTTTTTTAGAAATGCAACATAATGTTTTTGATCGAGTTGGTTTTGGTAAGAAAAACAAATACAAATCGGCACTATCACTATACGGAGTTCAAGTGAATGATATATCAAATAATATATTTAACGAAACTGCAGGTATTCAAATGCATTTGGTTGTAGGAGAGCCTATTGTAACAATTCTCAATAATAATTATTATAAATCTGGTAAGATATGGATTACAGGTGATCAAAAGTACCGTCTTGAAAATCTATATGACATAGACCCTGCTTTTGATGAGAGTTTTCGATTACCAAAAAACTCACCACTCAGGACGATGGGAATGAATGGTGAAGCTTTAGGGCTTATTAATAACTAAAATAAAACTGATGAAAATCAACTATCACTTTTTAATTGCTACA
Organism: uncultured Flavobacteriaceae bacterium; assembly: GCA_937136455.1. Classification (GTDB taxonomy): domain Bacteria; phylum Bacteroidota; class Bacteroidia; order Flavobacteriales; family Flavobacteriaceae; genus MAG-120531. Next base: position 10,416 of record CAKZOO010000038.1, read on the forward strand.
ATAACAATTCTTCTTTTAGGTTCGTCTTGTAATGAAATGGATTCAACTATAGAACCGAATTCAATGGAGGATCAACATCCAGGATTAGTGCTTACTAGTAGTGGTTTAAAAAAGATTAAATCCAACCTTGGTAATATCCCTGTTTTTGACAGGAGTTTAGCTATAGCAAAACAACAATTAGATCAGGAGATTGAAAATGGAATAGAGGTTCCAATTCCAAAGGATTATTCAGGAGGTTATACACACGAAAGACACAAAAAAAATTATCGAATGATGCAAAATGCTGGACTTTTGTATCAAATATTGGGAGATGAAAAATACGCTGACTATGTAAAAAAGATGCTTTTTGCTTATGCGGAATTATATCCAAGCTTGCCTAAACATCCACAAACTAGATCTTATGCAAGAGGAAAACTCTTTTGGCAATGTTTGAATGATTCTAATTGGTTGGTTTATACCTCACAGGCTTATGATTGTGTGTATAATTATTTGAGTAAAGAAGAACGAGAAGTGCTAGAAACGAACTTATTTAGACCATTTGCTGATTATATATCCCTAGAAAATCCTCAATTTTTCAATCGAGTTCACAATCACTCTACTTGGGGAAATGTCGCAGTGGGTATGATCGCTTTAGTATTAGATGATGATATCTTGTTGCAAAGAGCACTCAATGGCATAAAAGCAGATCATCTGTCTTCTGATATGAAAGATAACGACGGAGGTTATATTAGAACAAAGGGGCAAAAAGTAGGCTTTTTGGCGAATTTAGACGAACCTTTTTCTCCTGATGGTTATTACACAGAAGGTCCTTATTATCAACGATACGCCATGTATCCTTTTATGATTTTTGCTCAAGCACTTCAAAACAAAAAACCTGAGCTAAAAATATTTCAACATAAAGATTCCGTATTGATAAAAGCGGTTGATGCATTGATTAATCTATCCGATCAAGACGGAGAGTTTTTTCTGTTAAACGATGCTCAGAAAGGAATGTCCTATCACGCTCCTTCCTTGGTAGCGGCGGTAGATATAGGGTATCACTTTGGAGGAAATAATCCTTCATTACTCAGCATCGCTGAAAAACAAAATCTTGTAACCTTGGACGATGCAGGTGTTGCGGTAGCATTAAATATTAAAGCTGGAAAAGCTCAGCCATTTGTAAAGAAATCAATTGAATTAAGTGATGGTCCTAAGGGTGAACAGGGAGCTGTTAGTGTCATTAGAAGTGGAGATTTAGAGTTGGTATATAAATATACAGCTCATGGTTTGTCTCACGGTCATTACGATAAATTGTCTTTTTCTCTGTTCGATCAAGGAGATGAGGTGATTCAGGATTACGGTTTAGCACGATTTGTTAACATTGAACAAAAGGGTGGTGGGAATTATTTAAAAGAGAACAAGACTTGGGCAAAACAAACAGTTGCACATAACACTGTAGTACAAGATCAGCAATCACATTTTAGCGGAACCTATGAACTCGGATCTAAAAACCACTCTGAAAAATACATCACTGATTTTGAAAATAAAGAAGTTCAAGTGGTTAGTGCGGTAGAAGAAAATGCTTATCCAGGAACGCGACTTCAAAGGACTTTTGCAATCATTAAAGACGAAGCTCAAAAGAACCCCTTTGTTTTGGATATCACACAAGTACAATCAACTAAAGAGCATCAGTTCGACATGCCCTTGTATTATTTAGGGCAACCGATGAAGACTTCCTTTACCTACGATAAATTTAAGACACCAAAGATATTAGGATCTTCTAATGGGTATCAACATTTATATCAAGAAGCAAAAGCTCACTTAGAGGGGTCCAACTTTCAATTTAGTTGGTTGTCAAATGGTAAATTTTATACCTATACCGCAATAAATTCTGAAAGTGATGAGCTTTTATTCAATCGAATTGGAGCAAATGATCCTGAATATAATTTGAGAAATGAACCGGGATTGATGTTGAGGAAGAAGAATGTAAAGGACGCTTTATTTGTCTCGATTATTGAGTCTCATGGAACATATAGTCCTGTATCTGAACTAGCTGTTAATGCCAATAGTTTCATAGAAAACATTAAAGTGATTCACAATAGTAATGAGTATACACTCATTCAAATAGAGGACAAAAAAGCAAGACAAAAAGTTTTTGCAATATCAAATTTAAATAATAGAAAGGATGCCCAACATCAACTTAAAGTAGGAGAAAAAACATATAGTTGGGAAGGCCCTTTTGCATTAAAACCTAATAATTAATTTTAAACATAGCATATGAAATCATTCGGAGCAAGTAAAGAGTTTTTAATCGATCAAGACCAAGAATGGGAAGTGGTTGGTGAAGGAGTTAAGAGAAAAATAATGGGTTACGACGATAAAATTATGCTCGTAAAAGTACATTTTGATAAGGGAGGAATAGGGTACGAGCACAAACATTATCACTCACAAACAACCTATGTTGCCAGTGGATCTTTTGAATTTAAAATTGGTAATCAGATAAAAATTGTAAAAGAAGGAGACTCAGTTTACATTCCACCCAATGAATTACATGGAGCTGAATGCCTTGAAACTGGTATACTCATAGATGTTTTCAGTCCAATTCGTGAAGATTTTATGGAGTGATTGAAAAATTAACATCTAAAAATTTGCTCATTAAATATTAAATGTTATATTTGGTGAACCAAATTGGTAAACCAAATTGGTAAACCAAAAAAATTAAATTTGATTTTTTATATGATAAAACCAAATTAAAAAAAAAAGGATAGGTGCACCCCTATCCTTTTAAAAGTAATTACTTCGTTTCAGAGGGAAGTAATTGGTAAGTATGTACTTAAGCACATAATATCACAAAAATAAGAAAAAGTATTGACAGTGGTATTCTTGTGCCTCGATTAAACTTGATTTTTGACTCTGGACTTAAATTGAGTAAAGCAAAATTTTAAACAAACAAACAAACAAATGAAATTAAGCAAAAATTTAGCTCTAGTTGTACTCTTATTTGTAGGAGTTCAACTTTTTGCACAAGAAAAGACGGTTACTGGAAAGGTAACTGGACCTGACAATGTGCCAATTCCTGGTGTGAATGTTATTGTAGTTGACACCGACAGGGGTACTCTAACTGATTTTGATGGAAGTTATCAATTAAGTGTAAATCCTGGAGAGATATTAAGATTTTCATATGTAGGCTTCTTAGTTCAAGAAGTAACAGTGGCAAATCAAGATCAGATAAACGTTGTACTAGATGTGGACAATAATCAACTTGAAGAAGTGGTTATTGTTGGATATGGAACAACAATTAAGCGTTGGGACATCCCAACCAAATCTCAAAAAAGAATGAAAGGTGGCTATCATGTTGATATTGAGTACGTCATTTATGACCATGCTGATTCAAATAAAATTATTATCGCAACTCATGGTGGGATCTATATTTCAGAAGATCAAGGTGAAAGCTGGACCAGTAAATCAAAAGGAATTGGAATTGCTGAAGTGGAGGGATTAGCCGTCTCTAGAAAAGATCATAATCAAATGGCGATAGGATGTTTTCATGACGGAAGTACAGTACCAGCTGATTTTAACAATGACGGCTTGTATACCTGGAAAAATGTGAATGGCGGAGATGGATTGGTGCCGTTAATGCCTGCAGATAATCCTTCAATTGTTTATACTTCTAATCAGTATAATGGTGGTGGTATGTTTTATTCGGCTGATACAGGAAGAACTAAAACTAATTTACATACCTTAAATTCAATCACCACTTCTGGTTGGCAAATGGCAGGTGTTCTGCATCCAGAAGAGCAAGATTTATTGTTTTTTAATTTTGAGATTCCGAGTGGATCGGGAAAAGGAAATATTGAAATTGGTAGAACAAATACACCTTTAGAAAGAAAGTCGGTTGACAGGGTAACCAACTTTAAAGTTTCACATGGAATAGAAAAGTACTCAATTTATGGAGTTTATAATTCTCCTGAATTTCCAGATGTGATGTATGCGCATATGATACAATTCGTGAAAGATGAAAATGATAAACAAATTAACGTTCACCGCCTTTGGAAAACAGAGAAAGCAAGAGCGAAAGATTCTGTTGTAATACATTCTTGGTATGAATTAGAGATTCCTAGAGATGATTGGATTGCCGATATCATTCCTGACAAAAAATCGCATGACAGAATTCAGATAGCTTATGTTTCGGGAGTGTATGGGGCAGATGATTCAGGTGAAGATTATGGTTTAATTTATTCGCTCAAATATAAAAAGTCAACTACATCCTTGAAAAAAGAGATTGACATCTCAGAGAATTTACCTTATTCATTTACCGGTAGATTTAATTTGGTGGAAGATGGCTCAGGTGGCGTCTTTTTCGCAACTAGATCTGGAATTTATTATGGCGATAAGAAAACCTTAAAAGGGAAAAGAGATTGGGTAAAAATAGGATTCGGTTCGCCGCATTGTAAAGTTCATGGTTT
>CAKZOO010000039.1 GCA_937136455.1 uncultured Flavobacteriaceae bacterium
CAGGGGTGTCGAAAGAGTCAACTGCGGTCCAAAGCTGTTGGACTTGGGTGAAAAGGGCGTTTATTCTTCCTATACGTTGTCGGCAGCGGGCCAAAAAGGAATACGTCCATGCCCATCGAGGTGAAACCGGCTGTGAGCGCGGGTTCAAGCATATAGCCCGACAGGCGCGTATCCTTGCCGATCACGACACGATGGCGGTGGTCACCGCGACGAAAGACACGGCCAGCCGCCATGCCGACGCGCAAGGCGGTTTCCGCCGTCATCGCGCCTTCGTTGGCTTTGCCACGAATACCGTCTGTGCCGAAATATTTGCGCACCATAAGGTCGATTATCCTGTCGTCGGGTCGCCCTCAAAGGGGACATGCCTGCTGAACCGCGAATATAGAGAAATATCCCGAATGTGCAGTTAACGAATTCTTGCGGTTTCTTTCAGCGCCGCCAATACCGCCAGCCCGTCGCGCAAGGGGCGCGGCTCGTGTGTGCGGATGAAGTCAGCTCCACCTGCGGCGGCGGCAAGCTCTGCAGCGAGTGTCGCGGCCCCGACATCCCCCGGACCACGGCCTGTGAGCGCGCGCAGAAAGGATTTGCGCGAAACAGACAGAAGCACCGGCAAATCGAAGCGCAGCCGCAATTCATCGAACCGCGCCAGCACCGAGAGCGAGGTTTCGGGAGCAGCCCCCAGAAAAAACCCCATGCCGGGATCAAGGACAAGGCGGTTGCGTTTGATACCGGCACCCGTCAGCGCCGCGATGCGCGCGTCAAAGAACGCCGCAATGTGATCCATGATGTCGCCAGCGGGTGCCTCGCGCCGATCTGCCTGCCCGTCTTGCACCGAATGCATAACGACGAGTTTGGCAGATGATTTCGCCAATTGCGGATAGAACGCAGCGTCTGGAAAACCGCGAATATCATTGAGATAGGCCACACCACGCGACAAGGCATAGGCTTGCGTCGCGGGTTGATAACTGTCGAGCGAGACGGGAATGCCATCTGCCTTGAGCGCGTCCAGCACCGGCGCGATACGCGCGATTTCTGTGTCGGACGAAACAGGCGCGGCGTCGGGATTGCTGGATGCCGGACCGAGGTCGATCACATCTGCCCCCTCGGCCATCAGCTTACGCGCCTGCGCAATGGCTGCGTCTGGCGCCAGATACCGGCCTCCATCGGAGAAACTGTCCGAGGTTATGTTGACGATGCCGAAAATGATGAGCGATTTATTCATGGGGGCTTCTATAATAATACCTAAAATCCGCAGGTAGTTAATTAGGATGTTTAAAGATTCTGATTATCCGTTTATGCACCTGTTATATTCGCAATTACTAGTCTGTCAAAGAGTTTGTCTCCAAAATACCGTCTGTTTAATTTGTAAATAAACTCGTTGAGATACAACTGTAAGTATTTCCTTTTGATTTTATGGTAGTTGCCCAGCAATGTCCGTTTTGCATTACTGATTGCGATATGCACCCATTTGAGTGTTTCCTTGGTGGTTTTGGCGTCTGATTTCTCGGTGACGTGCAATTCCACCAGATCGGAGATGTCAACGTAAGAAGTGCTTTTGTCCGAAAATACGATGGCATCATCCTCCATGCAGTCCCTGACCACGCCGTTGATTCCTTCACTTTGATGGCTATCCAGTACCCTGGCCTTGAAATAACGCACATGCTTCTCCTTTTTGCCCGTTTCGATATCTTCCAACGGGGTGCTTTCGGCCATCACCGCAACGTTCTGCTTTCCCTCGGCTCCCCGGCCACGTGTACCCTTGCCTCGCTCGATTTCCTTACTGGCCACCGAAAAGTAACCCTCATCCAGTTCTATCATCCCTTCCAGTGTATACCTTGCATCCCGGTTGCCCATCGCCCTGCGGAGTTTGTGTACCATCGCCCATACCGGTTCGTAACGCTTCAATCCTAATTGCTTCTGGAGTTCGTTGGTGGAGAATCCCTTTTTTGTGCAACTCATCAGGAACATCGTTTTGTACCACACCAGAAACGGCAGCTTGGAGCTCTCCATGATCGTACCGCTGCGCAACGAGGTGCGGAAACGGCAACCTTTGCATTCATAACTCCATTTACCCTGTAACCAATAATGGGAAGTGCCCCCGCATCGCTTGCAGACAACCCCTTCCTTATCACGCTGCTCCTTGAAATGCAAACGACAATCTTCCTTCGAACCGAAATGAGCCGTAAAACTGAATATGTTCATAATCCCTGCTTTTTGAGCGCTAATATACTAAAAATATTAGGTGTGTTTGCGGAGAATCAGTAATAATTATTATAATCAATATAAAATATATTTTGTTTCTAATGGTATTGATTATATTGATAATTCAAATTTTTTAGTATCAGGTTCCCATGATGAAATAAATCAATTGTTTACTATTAATAATAGTGTTGATTCTATTAATTTATATATAATAGAAAAATTATGGGATTCACATGTAGGATATACAAATAGTATTTCTACAAATAATGTAGCGGTACTGAGAGATTATATTTTTAATTCTACAACTCCACATGAAATTGGACATGCTTTAGGATTGTATCATACTCATGAAGATTCTAATAAAGTGAAGCTAGATGGAAGTGATTGTTCAATATCTGGAGATTTAATATGTGACACCCCTCCTGATCCAGGGTTAAATGAAGAAAATGTTGTCAATTGTAAGTATGTAGGTGATTCAAGATACAATCCATTGGTTGATAATTTGATGTCGTATTCTCCGTGCAGAACTAAACTTACTAATGGACAAGTATGGAGAATTAGACAAACTATTAAAAATAATGAAGTAATTAGAAAAACGTTAAATACTACTCATGAATTAAATTTTATTAATTGGAAATTTGATAAAAGTTCTTCAGTTTGTTTAAACCAATCAAAAACTTTCATATTAGAGAATATACCTACCGATTGTTTTGTTACTTGGAAAGTATCTGACAATATTACAATTAAGACTAGTAATAATAGTTCTGTGGAAATTAATTTAAATAACTTAAATTTTGAATCTTACTTAAAGGCTATATTATTAATTGATTCTAGATTTTACACATTTTACTTAAGATTAAATCAATTAGAACATCCATTAGAAAGTAACTTGACTTTAGAAAGTTTTAAAAGTACACCAATTTATTTAGGGAGGTTTACAAATATTACGGCGAGATATAATTCCATAATAGATGTAGGTCAATTAGGCTATACATGGGAATGGAGTGTGCCAAGTAGTCAAGTAATATACCATTCACCTAATTATTCTTATATTCATGTTAGTCCAATCGGAACACCTTCTTCTTTATATATTCAAGTAAAGGCATCAAATGAATGTGGGTGCACAAATTGGAAAGGAAAGTGGTTTAAGGTTGAACCAGCTCCTGATGATTGTATAGACTGCCCTACAAAAGGTGGAGAGATACATTATTAACTTTAACTTAATGAGAAAAATAATCGTAATAATAATTGTGTGTTTTTTTGGAGCTTGTTCTAAAGAAACTTTAAATGAAGACCTAATAATAGGGAAATGGAAATTAATAGAAGTACATGATGCTTATGAAGGAGGTTGGGTCGATAATAGATTTAAAAACTCTATAATAATATTTAATACAGATAAAACAGTTAATAGAAATTATATTGAATGTGTTGGAGAATATGAGATAATTGGGGATGTTTTAAATTATAGTTTTCCCCCTTGTTACGAGGAAATTAAATCATTTAAAATGGAATTCGAAAAAAAGAATTTAATATTAACAGTAAATAAATTGTGTGATTATGCTTGTAAGTTTAAGTTTAAGAAATTGTGACAAACAAATTGATGTTTAATGAATTTAATTATTTGAATTTTGATTTAATAACTAAGCTTGGATGTATTGTTTTCTGCTTTTTAATATTAAACTTTAGCTTTTAAATTAATATGGAATTTAGGAATTCATATATTCTAATATTAGAATTGATGATCTTTCATTATTAATATATCACAAACTGAATAATTGTCTGATTTTTCAGACGATTCATCTAATCCACCAATTTTAGTATTTAATAATTTGTACCCAAATATAATAATGTGATAAAGTACATTTTATTGGGGGTTTCAAATAAAGATTCAGATAATATTCAAAGTATTTATATTCAAGATAATTCATGGAAATGTTTAGGGTCATATAATGATGAATCTGAAGCAATGGATCTTATATTAAAAGAAAATCCATCTATTTTATTTATTAATGTAGATATAATAAAAAAACCTTTTGAATATATCACTGAATGTAATAAATATTTAAATAGTCCTTTAACTACAATTATTATTTCTAAAAACAAACAACAGGCATATAATGCTATTAAAAACAATGCCTTTGATTATATATTATCACCACTTTCCTCATTAGACATAAGAAAATCAATGTTGAAATTTCAGAAAAGATATAATAGTATTATTTCTAATCAAATTTGCTTAAAATCATACAATGATTATAGATACATATCGCTTGATGATATTATATTATTAAAAGCGGATAACAACACAACAGATTTTTATTTGACAAATGGAACTGTTATAACGGCATTTAAAACATTAAAAAAGTTTGAGGTAAAACTTCCAAACAATTTCTTAAGAGTTCATAGAAGTTATATAGTAAATGAAAGATTTATTAATAGAGTAAATTTTGGCAAAAACATTTTTTCACTAGAACACCTTGAATCACAAATACCCTTTACTAAAACATATTGGGGGAATGTTCAACATATAAAAAATACATTGGAGCAAAAAGCTTCTTTTGAGTTAAACTAATAAAATAAACTGTTTCACTAGTAGAGTATATGGTTTCACCATAAGTACTCTAAATCGTTCTTTAAATATTGTAAGGCTATATATTTTAGCATCATAGAAATTTCTAAAACACTATAAATAATAGTGGTTCGCGCGAATTTTTGAGTTTCAGCTAGCATCTGACTCGCTTAACCAATAAGTAACTTAAAAATTCAAAAAAATGAAAAATTTAAAAGTATTATTCCTTTTAGGAATACTAGCGAGTACATTAATTTCATGTTCAAAACAAACAACACAATCAGCTCAAGATGAATTAGCGTTGATTCAGAAGGAAATGGCTACTGATGATGCAATTATTCCTGTACAAGGAAAAGACTAAATTATAAATATTAATATATTGAAAATAGCCTTACATTAGATAAGGCTATTTTTTATGAATTATATAAGATTTAATATATGGATTCTTTTAATTTCAACTTTAATTAGTTGTACAATTAAAACAGATTTCAAAAAAAACACTTCAGAAATTCAATCCTTAAAAAATGAGGCCTATGGTTTTTTATCATTAGATGATTCAATCAATTTTTTAAATTCTAATAAGAAATACTTAAGTCAATCTATAAAACTTAATGATAGTTCTTTAATAGCTGATGCTTATTGGAATTTCGCGATTTATTATAATAAGAATAAAATCAATGATAGTGCATATATTTATTATTCAAAATCGTTACCCTACTATATTAAAGTAAATAATTATAAGAATGTAGCAAAACAATTATATGACATTGCAATATTGAAATCTAGAGTAAGAGATTATACTGGAGCAGAAAAATCTCTTTATGAATCATTATCTTATACGGACTCAAAAAATTATAAGCAAAAATTATATGTTAAGAATTTATTGGGAAATATTTATCGAAAGTTAAATGACACAAATGAATCAATAATTCAATTTCAAGAAGCTTTAGATCTTATTAGTAAAATTGATAATAAAGATCAATGGTTATTAACAATTAATAATAATTTAGGTTTATTATATCAAGATCAAAAGGATTATGAAAAATCATTAAAATACTTTAATGATGCACTTCAGAATATAAGATTAGAGGATGAAGAGAATTACGCTCGAATTAAGAATAATATATATTACACTGAATTTTTGAAAGGCAACTTATCAAATGAAGTAGAAAATGGATTACTAAGTGCTTTAAATTCAAGAATTAAATTTAATAATAGATCTGGCATTTCAGATAGCTATATAAGATTATCTGAATATTATATCAAAATCAAAAATTATGATTTGGCATTGAATTATGCCCAAAAAGCACTTGAAATTTCTAAAGAGATAAAATTTTTCGAGGATATGCTTAAATCGTATTCACTTCTAAGTAAGTTGGATGAATCCAATTCAAATAAATACTTTATTGCAAATAATAATCTTCGAGATAGTCTTGAAAATGTAGACCGCGCTATTCGAAACAAATTTACTCGTATTCAATACGAAACTGACCAATACAAAGAGCAAAGCGAACGATTAGAGGCTTCTAATAATTATTTAAAGATTATAATGAGTTTAACGACTCTATTATTTGTTCTTGTATTTCTTTTTTTCAAACAACGATCTAAGAACAAACAAATAAGCTTAGAAAGAGAAATTGAAAACGAAAAAGCTGAACTCTATAAATTAAGTGTTGAGAGTAAAACAAAATTAGAAGAAGCTAAAGAAGAAGAGAGAAGACGCATTTCAATGGAATTACATGATGGTGTCTTAAGTTCAATTGCTAGCATTAGAATTTCATTTGGATTAATTGCTAAAGAGCTTTTTGGAAAAGGAGTTGTAATAGATGATTTTAATGAATATGACTCTGCAATAGATCATATTCAAAAAGAGATTAGGAGTCTTTCACATAGTCTAAGTAATACTCATGATTCTAATTTGAATTTCATCAACTTATTAAAGAATTCTATCGTATCAATAGACAATGTAAAAGTGTACATTAAAAACAACGATGAAATTCAATGGGACGAAGTAAGTGAAACTATTAAATCACATTTATATCGAATCATTCAAGAAAGTTTTAAAAACACTTTAAAGCACGCTCAAGCAACTCGTTTTGAAGTGATATTTTCTTATTTAGAGAATCAATTAACACTCGAAATTAAAGATAATGGTAAAGGGATTGATTCTGAAATTAAATCTAAAGGAATAGGGTTGTCAAACATCAAAAGAAGAGTAGTCAATATTCTAAAAGGTAAACTCTCTATTGAATCAAATTCACAAGGAACACATATCAAAATAATAATAGCACCACTTTATGAAAAATATGAATGTACTGATTGTTGAAGATCACCCCATAATGGTTAAAAATTATATCACCTCAATCAAATATGTAGAAAAGTTGAATGAAGGTGAGCTGTTTTTTAATTGTAATAGTGTTGCGAATTGTAAAGAAGCAAATGATGTGCTTGTAGAATACGTTGATAAGCAATTTAAGCTTGATTTGGTAATATTAGATATATCCATCCCTCCTGACTCTAAAAGTGGGTTTATATCAGGAGAAGATATAGGAGTATTCATCAAAGAAAAATATCCAGAAACTAAAATTATTATTTGTACTAGTCTAGAAAACAACTTTAGGCTTTCTAGTTTGTTATCGGTTATATTACCTGATGGAGTTTTAATAAAAAGTGAAATAAGTGGAGATGATATTATAGCTTCGGTTAGAGGAGTAATTGAAGGTAAAAAGGTTTATAGTCCTAGAATAAGTAAGATTATAGATAATCTTATAAGTAACAGTAATGATAAGTTCGAGGAAATAGATCGAAAAATTCTATATGAATTATCAATGGCAAGCCGTCTAGTAGATATGGTCAAAATATTGAATATATCTAGAGCTACAATTGAACTTAGAAAGAAGCGAATGAAAGAAATTCTAGATGTAGAAACTGATCGTGAATTACTTGAAGAGGCTAGGAGGCAAGGGTTTATTTAAACAATGTAATTTATAGTTATATCTTTTAGATATATAACTTATCAAGGTAATTATACACGTAAAAATTCAAAAGAATGATATAACTAATCTTGTGTTTTTTAAGTCTTTAATATATAAGAAAGGACATTTTTCAACTCTATCTTCACTATTTAGAAAATATTTCACTTTATGTTCTTTTATAATTTCTCCATTTTTTGTCCATCTTATATTCCACTCGTAATTACATGGTTGAATAATTGGCAATTCTAGATTTTCATCTACAAGTTCAATATTCCAAGTCCATATAGGTTTATTTAAATCTTTTTTATGAGGCTCGACGTTCCAAAGCTCTATTTTGTTTTTGGTTTTTATGTTTTTGTTGCAAGTTAAGGTTTCAATTAAAGTCTTATAATAGTATAATCTAGAATCAGATTGTCTCATTTGTGGAAATTTTATTAATCCCATTTTCACCCAAAAATTTTCTGATTCTCTAGGAGAACAGAATAAAGTAATTGCTAAATCTCCTTTTTGTTTAAAATAATTTGAAATTTTTTCAAAAAACTTTCTTCCCAATCCTTTATTTCGAAAGTTTGGTTTTATTTCTAAAATATCTATTTCAACATGAATTCCTCCTTGACTCCATGCGCAAAATCCGATTGGTTCATCATTATAAGTCAATGTTAAAAACCTTTTCTCATGAAAGGCATTCTCAATTATGTTCCAGTTACAATAAAAACCTTCATTAGATTCTTGTTCCTCTTCAAGAAGCCAGTTTTCAATCAAATTAAGATTATCTGGTGAGGGGTTTGTGTCAAGTTTAATTTCTGAGTTCATTCTGATTTCAATTGTTTTCTAGTAGATTAAAATTATAAATAGGCCCTTTGATATTTTAGTACGTAAAGTCGTAATGTCTAGCTGTATTACATTCAACTTTTATTATGAGAATAATACATGCAATATCAATGATTTAAAAAATACGTCAATATGACATTTGTCTAAATAAATAGACTGTTTTAACAATACATTAATAGTTCAATTAAATAACTTCATTCAAGTTGCAACTAGGTGTATTCCGAAAAACCTATAAAGAGTAGGATAAATCAAAACATTAAATTATGAAAAATTTAAAATTATTTATGTTAATACTAGCTATGACGTCTGGTGTTACAAGTTTTGCATTAACTAATTCAAATACAGACGAAGATGGTTGTTTTGTTACTACAAATTATTACAATTCAAACGGTGTGTATTTATATAGTTATACTACTTGGAACTCATCATGTACAACTGACTCTGAAAGTGTTAATGTAGTCCTAAGGGAAAAATAATCTTTCTTAAATGAGGGTCATATGACCCTCATTTTTTATTAAATTTATTATTATGAAAAATTTTATGCTTATAACTATGTTGTTGTTTTCTGTGAATATTTATTCTCAAGAAATAAACACAAAGGCCATATATAAAGATCATTTCAACTCAGGAATCGGTTTAATAAGTTCAACTTATGAAATGATTTTTACCAATAGGGAATCCCTTTATGTTGATAGAACCAGTGATAAAGAAAAAATATATGAAAAATCAAACGATGTTAATTCAGCTTACAGTCCTAAATTAATAGGAGATACTCACCCTCAATTCTATTATAGAAATAGATTAAAAAATAAGATAATATTCAATCAAACAACTTTAAGGAAGGAATACACCATTTTTGAAGAGGGAGAGTTAATGAAATGGAATTTGATTAATGAAACTAAAATAATAGGAAAATTCACATGCTATAAAGCTACAACTGAATTTAGAGGAAGAGAATATACGGCATGGTACACATTAGAAATACCCGTCCCTTTTGGACCACGAAAATTTGGTGGACTTCCTGGATTGATTATATCTATATCTGATAATTCTAATAAATTTTCATCTAGACTAGTTGAAATTTTACAATATAAAAAAGCCCATCAAGAGTCTATATTCACTTCATATTCAGACATGAGTGTAATTTCATATGATTCATTCAAACAGTCTTTTTGTGAAGATTTAAAAAAATTCGAAAAAATACTTATTTCAAAAATGCCAAGAGGAAATACTCTTGTAAGTTCTTCAATTGGATTGGGAAGTGATGAAAACCTTGAAATATTTGAATTTACATGCGACAATTAATTTTTTTAGTATTGATAGTTTCTGTCTACACTTCATTTTCTCAAACAACAATCGAAGTGACAGTAATCAATTCTAAAAAAGAAACATTACCCTTTGCTAATGTGTTAGTATTTGACAAAGAAAATACTGAATCCTTAATCACTTTTGGATATACAGACGGAAATGGTCAAGTAAGTTTTAATATAGATGACTTTGAAGCTCTATTAATTGAATGTAAAACTTTAGGGTATAAAAACACAAAAAAAGATGTAACAGTTGAGGGGTTAAATACTGTTGAGTTAACATTTAAAATGGTTGAATCTACAACTGAATTGAATGAAGTTATTGTTTATGAAAACATTCCCCTAAAAGTTAAAAAAGATACCATAGTATACGATGCAAGTTTTTACTCCTATGGAACTGAACAAGTGGTAGAAGACTTACTAAAAAATCTACCAGGAGTAAGCGTAGATTCTAAAGGCACAATAAAAGTCAACAATATTCCTATTGAAAAAATAATGGTTGATGGTGATGATTTGTTTGAGAAAGGATATTCTACTTTGTCTAAGAATATGCCTATTAGTCCAGTCGATAAAATTGAAGTTTATAAAAAATATTCCAACAATAAGCTATTAAAAGATATTGAAGATTCTGAAAAAATTGCTTTAAACCTAGTGCTTAAGGAGGATTCAAAAAGAATTTGGTTTGGAAACTTTGACTTAAATGGATCTCTGTTCAACTTCGATAGATATTCATTAAAGAATAATCTGATGAATTTCGGTAAAAAAAATAAAGTTTATGTGCTTAGCAATTTCAATACTATAGGATATGATGCTATTAAAGACGTGCAAACCTTAATAAATTCAATAGCATTAGAAGGAAATTCTACACTTGGAAAAAAAGGCGTGCTACAGAACCGTGTATCAACCTCAAATACATACACTGGATTTGATGATGAGAAAACTAATTTTAATCATTTGAAGTTTATTTCTGTAAATGGAATTACAAGACCTAATGAACAAATTAAATTAAAATCAAATGTGGTTTATGCGAAAGATCTTTCAGAATTCATCTACAATTATGATGAGCGTATTTTTTCTGAAGCATCTATAATTGAAAATTTCTCCCAAGAACGTCAAAACAAATCAAAAGATTTAACATTTATTCGATTTGATTACGATCAATCAATATCCGATAATTCATCTCTTTTAATAAGCTCAAAATATCAAAACTTTAATTCTTTAAACAATAATAGGTTTATTTTTAATCAACAATCATCTACTGAAGATAAGTCATCAACTAAAAAATCATTTGACACCTATTTGTCATACTCCAATAAAATTAGTTCTCATAAAGTACTCCTTATCAATAGTAGATTAGTTAAAGACAATATACCTGAGGAACTATCAGTGGATAATTTTAACTATTCAGGATTATTTAATATCTCAAACATTGATAATTTAAATCAAACCTTTAAGAGTAAATTTGATTTTAGTGGTATTGAAGGACAACTCATCTCTAATAAAAATCAGAATGTGAGTGAATTTATAATAGGAAATGAAAATAAAAGTGATGAATTTAAAAGTGATTTATCATCGAATAGCACTAATGAAGCAATTGCTAATAATCAATACACAATTGATCAAAATGAATTTTATGTAAAATATTATTATTCTTTAAAATCTAAAAATATAATCGCTAGACCATATAGTGAACTGAATTACCTTAACTATTCAATAACCAATTCAACCTATGATTACAATACCTTTTATTTTAATTATGGAGGTAGTGTTGAGTTTATATTTAACAACAATTCGTCTGTATCAATCAATTATAATAAAAACGAACATCCTACTTCTACACAATTAATTTTTGGGGACTATATCCTAGCAAATAGAAATCTCCTAACAAAAGGTGTAGAAGAAAATAAACAACTTATAGATCAATCCATTTCAGTAAATTATCATTTGTCCAATTATGAAGGAAGTTCATTTTTGAATTTTTATTACATAGCAAATAATTATGAAAATTATTATTCCAGTAATCAAATGATTAATCAGTATTACACTTTATCTCAAAGTGTGCTACTGAATGATAAAAAATCATTGTTATCAGGATTTCATCTAGAACAGTTTTTAAATTTTATATCGAGTAATTTAAAATTGGATTTTAGGTATAATAGCATACAATATGAAGCTTCTATTAATGATATACGGAGGAACTTTGAATTGAAAAATTTAAATTCTATCATAGAGTTAAAATCTGGGTTTAAAGGGATATTTAACTATCAAATAGGTATAGAATGGTCCAGTCAATCACTAAATTCAAATAACCTAAATAACTCAATAAATTATATAGATTTACTTTATAATTTGAAAAGCATTCAAGGTAAACTAACCATTGAAAACTTTCAGTTTGATAATTTAATTAAAACCAATTCATACAACTTTGTCAACTTTGACCTTAGAAAGAGTTTTAAAAATAATTCTGATGTAAGTATCGAAGGAGTTAATTTGACAAATACTTCAAAATTTACAAATACCCAGATAAGTGATGTTAAAACAATTAGTTCTTCCTTCACTTTTATGCCAAGGTATATATTAGTTGGTTATAAAATTAGATTTTAATTCTTTAGCGCTAACAATACTGTAGGTTCCCCAAAATTTGAGGCAGTAAGTTTAATTAATAAATTTACTGAATATGACACGAAGAAAATTCACCTCTAAGTTCAAAACCAAGGTAGTGTTGGAGGCGCTCAAGGAGCGAGTATCACTATCAGAATTAGCTCAGAAATACGAGCTATCACCAACCCAGATTAGTAAATGGAAGCGTGAGTTTCTAGAAAATGCTTCTGAGATCTTTGAATCTCCACAAACCGATAAGCGTAGTGAAGCTGAAAAGGAGAAAGATCGGTTACTTAAAACTATCGGAGAGCTTAAAATTGAGAATGATTTTTTAAAGGACGCCTTGCGCTAATACCATTAGCAGATCGCAGAAAAATGATACGCAAGGGTCATTCTAAAATGAGTGTTCAAAAGCAATGTAAAGCACTAGCTATTCATCGCTCTGGCTTGTATTACAAACCCAGAGGAGAATCAGAATTGAATTTAAATCTTATGAAACTCATGGACGAACATTATATGCATCATCCATTTAAAGGAGCATCAAGAATGTATATTTGGCTAACGAAAGACAAAGGGTATAATGTGAGTAAAAATCGCATAGAGAGGCTCTATTACGATGTAATGGGACTTAGAGCCATCATGCCAGGTAAGCACACTTCAAGAAGAAACAAAAAGCATCCTGTACATCCTTACCTTTTAGAAACCTAACAGTAGATAGACCCAATCAAGTATGGGCTACTGATATCAATTATATCCCTATGAGAAAAGGATATATGTATCTTACTGCAATCATAGATCTTCACAGTCGGTACGTTTTAAATTGGAGTGTATCTAATTCAATGGACTTCAATGGTGTAAGGAAACACTTGCGGAAGCTATCCGACTTCATGGTAAACCAACTATCATTAATACCGATCAAGGAAGTCAGTACACTTCTGAAATCTTTACCAACTATGTTAAATCAGAAGGAATCAAACTTTCTATGGATGGTAAAGGAAGAGCAACTGACAATGCTTTTAATGAAGGTCTATGGAGAAATGTGAAGTACGAAAAACCACATCTGAATCCACCTGAAGATGGTATTGATCTTTATCTGAAAGTACAAGAGTATTTTAACTACTATAATCATCAGAGAAGACATGAAGCAATAGACTATGAAAAACCAATTGATAAATACAGAAATGTTGCTTGAAAATTATCTTAACTTTGAAGAAAAGCTGCCCTATATGTTGGGGTACCTACAAATATCAAAATAATCATTAAATGGTTCATATAATAAGTAATTAATTTCTTGTCTGGAGATTTCAATAATTTTAATATAAGCCTAATTGTTTTTGACTATTATTTACTTAATAAATATATAAAAAGTTGCGATATTAATTGGAAAACACTTTGGTCTGATTAATTAGACTTTTTTCATTATCGGTTTATTGTTTATGTGAATAAGTTTGCCGCAAAAAGTGAATTTATATATTAAACTTAACATAAATAATAAAATGATGAAAACTTTAAAATTACTAATTTTTACCTTATCAATAGTTTTTATTGGTTGTGAGAAATTCGATAATATTAATGATAATAACTTAATATCGAATGAACTTTATTCTCCAAATGATTATAATTTAGATTTGAAATATTTTTCTATAGCAGTTAGTCAAGCTTTACAATCAAATAATGAATTTAGAAATATAATTAAGGAAGAAAGTTTATTAATGTTTGATGGTGATTATGATATATTATTGAGTAAAATTATAGATAGAGAAATCAAAACTAACACTTTATCAGATAAAAATTATAATTCAAAAAAATATACTGTTGAAGATCTTTTAAATAAATCATATAATCAAAATGAGGATTTTATTAAATCAAAAACGAGTAAAGGTCTTTCTATAATAGAGGAATTGTCAATTAAATATCCACATTTACAAATTTCAATACCTATACATGCAAATGAATGGGATCAAGAAAATTATATTCCAATTGTTGCGTTTTTGCCAGATAATTATGATGAATCAAGCACAAAATATATACCAGGTTATGATGAATATGGTAATAATGTTGAGGTAGATGCAATTAATGAACCAGAAGAACCTGTAATTGTAATAGCTCAAAATGAAAGAGTTGAATTACTTGATTATAGTATAATTCAGGAGGGGTTAGTTCCTTCAACTCCTTTTAATTTATTGGGTACACAGACTGAATCTGGCATTCGTTTAAAATGGGATATGCCAAGTACTGCTGACAATATGAATACAAGTGGATATTATCTATATAGAAAAGGCGTAGATGATACAAGTTATTTAAAAATAGCCACAATATATGGTGTGTATAATAGGAGTTTTGATGATAATAATGTAGAAGCAAATCGTTCATATTCTTATTTTGTTATGTCTTATAATCAAGGCTTAACATCTGGAGCCTCGAATTATATTACTGTTACTGCTCCAAATTACCCTAAGCCTGTGTTGTCATTTGAAGCTATTCAGCAATCTAAAAATCAAATTGAATTACGTTGGGAGAATGATCATAGTCAATATATATTAGAAACAAAGCTGTATAAATATGTAGTAGGTGGCACAGGTGGATATCAACAAATAGGGACGTTTACACCAAATCAACATGATTATTTTGATAATAATGTCCTTTTAGGGAAAAAAGTATTATACAAAGTAACACATCGAACTTCGTTAGGTGAATCTAATGCGAAATATGATTTTGTTCAAGCTCCATATAGAGATATTTCCAAGCCCTCACCTGTTTATATTAAAAAAATCACTATCGGGGATTTAAGCGGGATTGAAGGTTGGCCTGCTGGTAAACCAGAGTTTTATGTGACTGTCTCAAATGTTGGATCTTTGAGTAAGGAACCATACACTATTCAAGACCAAATAAATTTAAAATTTGATACTAGATCTAAAGAGTCTCAAACTTTTACCGGAAAAAAAGTATTAGATTGGAGACCAGGATTTTGGTATGATATGCTTTCTTTTTATGCATTAGAATATGATAGATCTTGGGGTACTTTAAAAGTCAATGCTTCTGTAGGGTATCAAAAGAAAAATGATAATAAAGATGGATTTACAGCGAATGGTAGTGTGGATTATGAAATTGAATTTAGTGATAAGGGAGAGAAATGTGGAAATTCTTATCTATACTATTATGATAATCCAGAAATAGAGTTAGAATTTCCTAATTATGGCGTTAAAATTTTGGTTAGTGAAAACGATAATTAATACAATTCAATTATGAAAAATTTCATAGCAGTTCTATTTTTATTAGTAATTTCAAACTTATGTTTAAGTCAAGAAAGGAGTGGTTATAATGGGCAGATTAGTTTTGGGTACATTTATATGAATAATAGATTAAACAAAACAAATTATTACAATTTTAAGGCAGATAATACACCACTTAATAATACAAGTATGAGTGGAATTAATTTAAAATATACTTACCCAACTAATAATCCAAATTTGGATATCATTTTTGGCACTCTGTTTTTATTGGGAAATGATGATCTTGGTTCAACTTCATGGACATCTGGACATACAAATTCTTCTGATTATGCTTTAAATGGGGGATCTATTTATGCAGGAATAAGCCCTGAATTGAAAGGAAGAATTTTTGGATTAACTTCTGAATTTATAATCGGTATCTTTTCTTTTAAAGAAATTATTAGTGTTTATAATAACATTTCAAGTGCAATTATTGACATAAACGATAGTAAATCTTCTGTGTTTGGGGGAATGAGTTCATTTGGGTTTTATTTAAATTTAGGAAAGTTTGGAATTAATCCTTCAGTAAATGGAATTTACGCTGGAGGAAAAGATAGTTTTATTTTCTATGGATTTAATATTCCTGTAACTTTCAGTTTTTAATTATTCTATTTTTTATAATATCATTTTATTGAGAATCAATTTTGTTAATAAACCTTTTTATAACATTATTAAGATATTTTTACTTAATTCAATTTCTAATTCCTGTAAAAAAATAGGTGCATATTTTCAAAGCATTAAAACTGTAATGCAATTAAATTGAAAATATTCTGAAATGAGTAATAAAGTCGACATATGGCCTAAAAACAAATTGATTTATATTATGATAGTCGAGAAATATTAATCCACATTTTATCTCGATTAGGTCTTAAAAAAAATATTTGAACTAGTTAATAATTTTATGAATTACATTAAATGATTTAAACAATATTGTTAAAAGTTAGAATACAATCTAAATACCTTCAATTAATTTATTCTTATAGTGATTCGGATTTCAGTTATGAAGATTAGGTAATTAATAAACTAATAGAGGATAATTATGTAGGGATTGCACATATGATTTTTAATCTTAATTCTGAACACTTAGCTGAAAAATCAAGATATTATTTAAGTGTTCAAGAGTTTATTCGAAATCATCCTGATGTTGTTTTTAATATTGCTGAACATAAAATAATACAAGAAGGGAAGATAAAGGATAAGTATTTTGAAATATATGAAAATGTATTAGTAAAAGAACGTAGAATTCTTATTCACAAAGATGTAGAACCAAATATGAGTCTGTTTATTGCAGAAAAAAATATTTCTATATTTAAACAAATCGCAGAACTTGTTGTTGGCGATATTATAATTGGCGGCAAATTAAGAAATAGTGTTCCTGTTGATGAGTTCTATGGGTTAATTGAAAATTTCCCGAATACTTATGAGAAAAAGCTCTATGCTCAAACACGAATATCTTCAATATTGAGTAACTATTTTGAAATGGATAAGGACTTTGGGAAAAAATATAAGAAATATAGAGAAAAACATCAAGTTATAATTACCCAACTCCTCAACTAGCAGGTTCGAATCCTGTTCTTGCTACACAGTAGAACCCTCAACCTTTTTTGGTTGGGGGTTTTTAATTTGTAAATAGCATTTGATTTTTATTTTAGCATCAATAAAACCGAAATGTTTTATCATGTATCCTAAATATATGGTGCTGTTAGACAGAAATACGTTAATAAAAAAGTGTCAAAAATTCTTTGTTAATTCAAAGAAAATCGGGTAATTTAATTCTATTTCTAAATCAAAAACTAAACTATCATTAAGGTAAACTTCATTTATGCCAATAGTTCTTTTCGATACTATATAACTCACTTCAATTGTGTCATTTTTTATCATGGAACTTCCCCAATCTATCATAAATTTTGTGCCATTTTCAAAAGAACTCGGATGAGGAATAATTGTTATTACTTTTTTATTTAATGAATCTACCTTTGAAATAGTATATCCTTTTGGATAATCTAAATTTCTGAAATCATACAATTTTTTCTCTGTATTCTCCAGATTGAAAATTTGAATATTAGATTGATTGAGTTTATCACTAGAATCAAATAGAGATATACCAATAGTATCATGAACATCTAAATGCAGTTCATTGTATATTGAAGAACTAGGATATGCTACTAAGGGATCTAAAGTATTATCGTAGTTGCTGCAATTAACAAAAAATAATAAGAGTGATGTTTTAACAATTAATCTCATAATAATCTATTTAATGATATTATAAAGAATTTTCAAATTCTCATTATATACCGTTTTCCCACCATCAGAAGTAAAATTACCATATATATAGTATCCATCATATTTGTATTGACCATACCCCCAATTCATATGGAAATAAACATTTCCATAATATGTACTTGTGTAATTTCCATATGTATCATACATACATTGTTTGATTCTTTTGAAACCATCAACTATCCATGCATGTCCAGATTTATTAATTAAATCCTCACCTCCCATAAGAACAGGCTTCGCATTTTTAAGATTTTGAATTATATAATTTTCATTATAAGCAGAATATGTTACAGCTTTATAATTGAATGATGAAAATAATTCTTTAAATACAAGAGGGTTGACCTGAACAATTGTTCCATTCTCACAGTCAATGGATTTATAGTCTATTTCATTGTAAGGATTAGGAATTTTATCCCAAATATCACTTATTAGTTTGGCGTTAAAATCATTCCCATATTCATCAGCCATATACTCCCACAAGTAGTTTGATGGGTGTTGAAAGTAATTGAAAATCATTGCTACAGCTACTGGAACACATCCAGCATGCGCATGACCTTTGTAAAGGGTTATACTTAAATTGTCTTCACAAATTAACTCCGGCATATATTTATTAAAAGGATAGAATTGACTCCATCTTGTAGTTAATAAAGGTAATACAGATTCAGTTGTTGATTCACAATCATTTGTAGGCTGGGGCAAAACTCCTCCTCCTTCTCCAGGGTCAGTGCCTGGAGGAGCCCCAAGCAACATATTCCATTCATAAAGTAATTCATCCGTTGAATTAAGTTGATTGGATATAATATCATTCATTTGAGTTTCAGCAAAAGTAATCCATGACTCAATATTATCATTTTGATTATCAAGCCTAAATGAATTTACATTATCATAGGCCAAAATTGGGATTGATGCTTTAGTTGATGAAATAATAACAAACCCTCCTCCTTCAAAATTCACAACATAAAATGATGTATTTCCATTTTCATCAACATGCGGTAAGATTGATTGAATTTCTTTTTCTTGTAAAAGTTCAGATTTTCTAATCTGATTATCTTTGATGTCAGACCTAGAATTGAACATTTCTGTTTTACTAAAATTTTTGGCAGCTAATGAAGCTATAGTAATATCAATTGATAAACTATTTTGATCATTTACATTAAGTTTTTGATCTAAATCGTTTTTATTACACGATACGACACTAATGAATAATAATAATAGGATTCTTCTCATAATTTTCAAATTTTACTAAAATTAATTCATCTATATCATGGAAATTTCCGAAAAAGGTCTAAAAATAAAGACTATTATTTTCAAAATAAATTATCAACGAAATGATTATCCAAGTATTCGAAATAATATTATTGTATTAATAGTATCGCTAATCTTAGTTGGCAATAGCTGAGTCAAAAGAAATCTTAAAGTGAAAACATCTAAATGAATTTCCTCAACTCATCCTCCAGTAGGTTCGACATCTTTTCTGCTCCCGCTACACAGTAGAACCCTCAACCTTTTTGGTTGGGGGTTTTGTTTTTCAACGACTTTATTTTTGAAATCCTTACCGCTTATCTAAAAAACATTCAATCATATTGGATTTATCTAAAATTAGATTGAAGCGACAAAATAGTCTTTTTTATTAGACTTTTTTTTCCATGCTTATCCATTGCAATTAGATACATTAATTGAAATTTTAAAAAATTTATTATGAAAATAAGGCCGAGAATAACATATTTTTTAACAGTATTATTTTTAGTCAATGCTTGTCAAAAGGATACAACTTATGAGGAAATTGACTCATTAGCAACTATAGAAAATAAAGCTGAAACTATAAATAATGGATATAATTTAAAAAGAGCCAATCCTTCTAACATTGATCTCTTAAAAAATAGATTGAAAAAGAATCATTCAAATTTGAAATGGTCAAAGTACCAAAAAGCAACTAATGATTTTTGGGTGGATGACAGACATGTTCCTGTAGTAGTTGATTCAATCGGAAACAAAACTTATTCGTTTCTAATTAAAAGTCAATCTAAAATGCCAAATCAATTATTTAACTTAATTGTAATTGAAAGAACTGATGGAAGAAAGATAGCACCATTTGTAATGGAGTATATTTTTGAAAATAGTGACAAATACAGCTATCAGATATCAACAAATAGAAAATTTAATGGTAAAATTAATATTTACAGCCTGAATAGTTTTATTTCTATTCACGGTTTACTGACATCAAGGGACGATTCAGTTCAACCTTGTTACGAAAATATTAGCACTCAAGAAAGTAGTGATTCGACCTCGGGAGGTGATTCTAGTACAAGTACTTCAACAAGCGATGGAACTACTGGTGGAACCTACACTTTTGCACCACTTCCTGTTCCAAGTGAAGAGGAAGTACAAGAAACCTTGAAAGGTGTTTATGTTCCAGAAGATGGCGATTATTGTTCGTGTTATTTTCCTACTGAAAAGGGCGAAATAACAGTGACAGAGGATACAACAACTGACCCTGACTGTCCAACTGAAGATGTTGTAGTTGCTGTAAATGCAGAGGAAGACACAATCATTAATAAATTGGAAGGTAAAATTTTGTGCGCATATGAAAAATTACTGAAAGATGATGATAATTATAATTGGATTACTGAAAATTTTGTTGACGAAACTGATAATTCATCAACGTTTAATTTAATTTTTGAAATGAGTGATGAATTATCATTAGACACAAATGGAGCCACTCTACCGCCAAATATTAGTGGTATTGATAACACCTTCATTATAAAAATCAATAGATATAGATCAGAGAACATCAACACTAATTTAACTAATGCTAGGACTTTAATTCATGAATCAATTCATGTTAGATTAAGAGAATTTGTCTACAGAAAATATGGAAAAATTGACACAAATAATTTTCCTGGAATTTTTGATTATTACAGAAGATATGCAATGAACTGGGACCATCAACAGATGGCAGCACATTATCGTCAAACTATAGTTGAAGGATTAAAATATTTTGATAATAACAATCATACAGAAGAATACTACAATGCAATCGCTTGGGAAGGTTTGGCTCAAATTAAAGACAAAAATGGTGATAATGAACTAATTTACACAGAAGCTTGGAAAGAATTATCTTTATCTGAACAAAGCAAAATTTTACAAATAATAAGTAATGAAAAAAAATACGGTAATAAAGATTGTTTTTGAAATTGCGGTAATAGTGTCTTTTATGATTCCTTTTACTTCATTGTCTCAATCTGTAAAACACTTAAAATTTGACAATGATTTAGACAAAATAATAGTATTTAAAGACAAAACATATATAAAAGTACAAGATGCATATTTCAATATTTCGAGGTTTAATGATTCTACTAAAATTTCTAAAATTGATTTAAACAAGGTGAATTTTTCAACTATAGAAAAATTAATAAAAGAATCTCAAAAATTCATTGATAGTATCAAATCAGATGAGGAACTTATTAAAAAGGGATTTGTTAAGCTAATTGAAACCAATAATCAAATTTTTAATTATATCTACATCTACAAAGAAGAAACTCCAAATGAATTCTGGAAAATTCGAGTTTGGTGGGAAGATTTTTATGATCTGAAAATTTTTGATAATAATTAATACTTTATCATGAAAACTAAACTTTACTTCATTTTAATTCTATTTTGTTCCATTAAGTTATATTCTCAAGAGAAGAAATTAGACACAATTATTTTTCAATTTGATAAGAAAAATTTTAGCAAGAAAATTTCAGGAAAGAATACGTTATTTAAACCTGTATTTGACAGCGAGAACCCAGGTGTGGGTTTTTATTTAAAACTCAAAAATGCGAAACCTATTTTTAATAAATATTCTACCATTGATTTGAAAAAGTATCTAAGAAGTAAAGAGTTTCAAACAAATAATCATTTTGACAATCGTAAATTTTTTCAACTAAAAGATGTTAAATATTTTTTAATTGAAGACGATAAATTAGTAGAAGTTGAGCCTGTTATTATAGTCTATTAAATTAGCATCATTGTAACACTCCCTAGCATATAGTCTTTTTTGATTTTAAAAAATAGTTCTCTAACTCCTCAACTAGCAGGTTCGACATTTTTTCTGTTCCCGTTACACAGTCGAACCCTCAACCTTTTTTGGTTGGGGGTTTTTGAATTTAAAATCATAAACAACTACAACTCTATTTAATTATTGTTACTAGGGATCATGCACAAAAGTTGTGTTTAAGCAAAAATTCCAGTTAATCTAAAGAGGAAGAATTCAACATTGATCTACAATTGATCAAAATACATTCTATTCAATACTCATAGATTGAGTTCATAAATTATTATACTCTAATTCAATTTGAAAATATTTTTTATACCCAAAAGTTGAGAAATAAATTAACACAAAGAAGTAAAATAATGATAAATATTTTGAAATTTCAAAAAAGATAGAAAACTCTATCTTTGTGAAAAATGAAAAAATAAAACTAAAAAAAATAATAGGCATCATGAAAAGTAACATTTTGTTATTCATGCATGAACCTATTTTAATTGTCGTATTAATATCTTTACTTAAAAGAAACTTTTGACTAGTGAAATACAAAAATTTAATTTGAAAATACGCTGAATTTTCTTTTAATTCGGTAATAATTGTGTCACCTGATTCTAAAATGTATTCATCATTATTTATATAATATTTATACACTGCAAAAAAATCTGTCAAATCCTTTTTTCTAATAATTTTAATCATTTTAATAGGGTTTTATTAAATACATCCTCCATTTTCTTCTTCGACTTGAGCAGTTCTCACAATAAGAGAAGCAGCTCCACCTACCAACACTCCTCCAGGTCCAGTTAATAAAGCACCAAAAAATCCAACAACTGCATCTGCTAAAATCACTTGAGAATTAGGGTCGCACAAAGCAGTTTGAAAGTTATTTTTTAGTAAATATTTATATGTAGCATCATTAGTCCACAGCTCTTTTGAAGCATTGTAGAATGATTCAAAAATTTTCATTTGGTCTGAAAATTTAGTGTCTTTTGAAGAGAGATTTAATTCTGAAAACCCTTTTGAAAGAATTCTGTTGTTGTAATATGCGTCAGTAATAAATTTAACCATTTCAGGGACAACACCATTTTTAGTGCCTAATTCTACTAATTTATTAAAAAACTTATCATTATAATTAAAATCATCTATGTTTTGATTGAGATCAAATATTTGATTTATAGCTGTATAGTCAATACTTGAAAATTCTTCAGGATGTAAACGCTTCATATTATCTTCCATTAATTTAATTAAATCGCCTATTGTGACTATTGAATTTTTACTTGATTCTGATTGAATAACGGATAAAACAGCCTCATTATGATAATTTCCATAATTTTCAACATCTAATTGAATGGGACTAGTTTGAATTTCTATATCAGTATTAGGTGTAGTACAAGACATAATCGTGAATAAAGTCAGGAATAATAGACATAAATTGATTGATTTCATTGCTTAAATTTTAGTTAAAAAATATTTTGAGGTAGAATTATTAAGATTTTAATTTCACTAAATTTAATTTATGAATATCATCGAGATCGCAGAAAAAGGTCTAAAAATTTAGACTATTAATTTTAATTAGATATAGCTAAGTCAAAATCAATTTCAATGAGAAAAACATCTATATGAATTTATCTAATTCCTCTTCCAACAGGTTCGACATTTTTTCTGTTCCCGCTCAAAAGATTGTTGTTGTTCTCCTGTTACGGATTACTATTAAATAATTAATATCCATTATGGTATAAAATAAAAATACTCATTTTTTAATGATGGAAGATGTGGAGTATAGATTTGTGTTTAAACCTATTGTAGTACTCTCTGATATTTTGACCATAAGGTTTTGTCTGAAAATCAAAATATTTATTTTCTAAAATAAACAGAAAAATTATTTTTAAAAATAAAGTTTATTTTTGAATACAACCCCTAAAACCGTCCCCGGTTTCGTCCCCGGTATAAATGAAAAAGCCCGGAAACATTACTGCTTCCGGGCTTGCTAGCGGTCTGGACGAGACTCGAACTCGCGACCCCCTGCGTGACAGGCAGGTATTCTAACCAACTGAACTACCAGACCTCGCTATTGCGGATGCAAATATACATTCCTTATTTAATTGTGCAAATAAAAAATTGAGAAAAATTGCATTTTTTTTTTAAATCAGTTTTTGAATAAAATTCTAATAGGAAAACATATTCAAAATGGTTAATTTCACTAACTATACAACTAAACTAAACTTAAACAAATGGGTACAAAACAAAAGAGAAGACTTGGTTTCTGGGAAATTTGGAATATGAGTTTTGGATTTCTAGGAATTCAATTCGGATTTGCACTTCAAAACGCCAACACTTCTAGGATATTTGAAACTTTAGGAGCTAATGTAGATGAAATTCCAATTCTTTGGATTGCAGCTCCAGCTACGGGATTAATCGTTCAACCCATTATTGGATATTACAGTGATCGAACTTGGACTAAACTAGGAAGAAGACGTCCTTATTTCTTAGTAGGTGCCATACTAGCTTCCATTGCACTTTGTATGATGCCTAATTCACCTGCCTTATGGGTAGCAGCTGGTATGCTGTGGATGATGGATGCTTCTATCAATGTTTCCATGGAGCCTTTTAGAGCCTTTGTAGCTGATTTACTACCTATGGATCAACGAACTCTTGGTTTTTCAATGCAGAGTTTCTTCATTGGAATTGGAGCTGTTGTGGGGTCTGCTTTGCCCTATATGTTTACCAATTGGATTGGACTTAGCAATACAGCACCTGAAGGTGTCATTCCCGACTCGGTAAAATGGTCGTTCTATATCGGTGCTTTTGTGTTCTTAGCTGCTGTCCTTTGGACTGTATTTAGATCTTTCGAATATTCACCCCAGGAAATGGAAGAATTTGAAGAGGAAGAGGTTGAAGGGCATACGGAAGTCGTTTTTGACAATGGCAATAAAAAGAAACTTAGAGGGACTGGATTGTTCTTGTTTGGATTTGGAGCTGTATTGAGTTTATTGGTTTTAAATTTTGACCTAGACAAAACACTGTACATACTGACGATAGGTCTGACCTTGGTGGGGATCTTATTCGTACTTTCATCAATTGCTCAAAAAGATGAAAACAACGGTGGTTTTGTAGTCATTATGAGTGATTTACTCAATATGCCTAAGACCATGGTGCAATTGGCCTATGTTCAATTCTTTTCTTGGTTTGCACTCTTTTCTATGTGGATTTACACGACTTCTGCGGTTACTGAACACGTCTATGGAACCACCGATAGTACCTCTCAATTGTACAATGACGGAGCAGACTGGGTTACAGTCCTCTTTGCAGAATACAGTGGAGTAGCGGCTTTAGTTGCGTTTTTATTACCAGTTTTAGCAAAGTATACCTCAAGGAGAATGACACACCTCATTGCTCTCGTGTTGGGAGGATTGGGACTGATTTCAATTTACTTTATAACAGATCCAGATTACCTCATGCTATCTATGGTAGGAGTAGGGGTTGCTTGGGCGAGTATTTTAAGTATTCCCTATGCGATTCTATCCGGTTCATTACCTGCTAAGAAAATGGGTTATTATATGGGAGTCTTTAACTTCTTTATTGTAATTCCTCAATTAGTTGCTTCGAGTATCTTAGGGTTTATCGTGGTATATTTCTTTGATTCTAAACCGATTTATGCATTAATAATTGGTGGGGTTGCTATGATCATTAGTGGACTCCTAACCCTTAGAGTTAACGATTCAGATTAAATAAGTATTACAGCATCAATTTGGTAATCCCTATACTCATATAGGGATGCCAAGGATGTCTTTGAGAACTATTGTCTTTAGATCGGTAGTTCCAAATCGCTTTTACAGCCCAATTGTTTATATAAAACACGGGCCCTGCCATAAAAGTAATTCGGTAGGGTTCCAGTTCACGCTCAAAGGTGTTTGAGTGATCCAAAGGACCTTGAATCATAAAGTCGTGAAAAAAGTATTGTTGTTGAACTCCAATTAAAAATCCAGATTGTCTGTTTTGGTATGTAGGATTGTTAACTGATAAAATACTCAACCCATTAAATAGCAAAAATGCACGATGTTGAAGGTAGGTCTTTACCAATCCTAATTGAGCTCCAGTCTCCATAGCGAATTTTAAATCCTTTTCTAAGGTCCATTCTCTTGCGAAAGAGTAGGACAAATCGATTAAAAACTTCTGAGGCATCGCATCTACCCAAGCGAGATTATCTAGTCCTAAAAAGCTGTTGTGATACCAATTTTGAAGTTGTTTAGCCTGAGAAGCATCTCCACTTATTCCAATACTTAGGGACAATTCACTCGAACGATCTGATTGAGTTTTTATACGCTTTGATTTCAAATACAAATACCCTGAATAAGGATAATCATAACTTTTTGTATCGGTGAGATATCGAAAAGATGGATTGTAAATTTCCTGTCCTAGCTCAAAGTGATAGCTCAGGTTTTTGTCGTTTTTAGAGACTGATCCAAAATTTAAAAACAACCCATTTGAATAGTAATAATCCTTGCTGAAGTAGAGGTCGTTGTCGTTTTGAAAATGCCAGTACGATTGCCCAAAAGAGCAAAAACTTAGAAAAAAGATGAATGTTAAACTAAGGGAATACTTGAAAATTCTTTGATGCATTTATCGATAAAGGCATTGTTTTTATGAGCCTCTTTAGCAAATCTAAACAAACTTTTGGCACGGTCTAAATTTTCAGTTGGATAGTTGACCTTGTAGTATTGATCGTTTAAAAAATAGTCAGTGAGTGCTCTTAGGCCATGTATAAAAGGCATATATACCGCTCCTAGAGATAAGGATTTAAGTTCTTCTTTGGAAGTATTTTCAGTAGTGGAACAAAACCCTTGAATCAAACTTTTAGTATAGTCTTTGTTGAGTTTGATTTGATCGAGATCGAGTTCTCCCTCTCTGGCTGAAAATGCAGCAGTTCTAAAGAGATCTCCAAAATCGTAAAAGAGGTATCCCGGCATTAGGGTATCCAAATCAATTAAACAAATTGCCTTTTCATTTGAAAACAACATATTGTTGAGCTTGGTGTCGTTGTGACAGACTCTTAATGGAATGTTGAACTTGTGATGGAGTAGTAGTGGTTTTAGGAGATCGACTAAGGCGAGCTCTTCTTCAGCCTTTTGAACTCGTTCTTTGTTCCCTAAATGAAATGCCTTATCAAATTCTTCAAAGCGAAATTCCAAATCGTTAAACTTGGGAAGGTGAGTTTGATAATCCTCTAGATTTTCATTTTTTAGTGAATTGTGAAAATCAGCTAAAAGTTTACCAGCTTCATAGGCCATTGACCTGTCTCTACTGGAATCAAAAGCCTTGGAATTTTTGACAAAGTCTGTCAATCTCCAATAATGCTGATTTTGATCTTTTACAAAAGACTGATTGTTGACTGTGCTTTTAAGCTCAGGATAATTGGAATTGCTTTTTCTTAAAACACTTAAGGCTAGTTGTTGGTTTTCAATAATGGCATCTGCATTCTTAAAAACAGCCGTGTTAATTCGTTGAAGTAAATAAACAGGAGTGTTGTCTTCTAAAAGCACATAAGTATCGTTAATCAATCCTTGAGACAGTTCTTCGATGGTGAACTTCTTCGAATCTAAACCATAAGCCTCTAAAAGGGATTGATATGTACTGGGGTTTATCCCCATAATTGTTCTGGATACGCTCCTTGCTTGTGAAATTTAGCTAGGGTATCGATCGCAATTTGTTTATCCTCTGCATAAGTTACTCCAAACCAATTCGATTTGGATTTGATCAGTCTGATTTTTATCTTCTCTTCATGCATCATATTGGACATTACTTTTGGTATAAAAACCTCTGAGCTTAGTGCATTACCCTGTTCAAAGAAAGAGTTGATTTCTTTTTCAATTTCTTCAAAAACAATTGGAGTATTGATCCAAAAGTTCATGCTCACAGGAGTGTCTAAATCAAAGTATTGTTCGGTAGCGTGATCGATCACACGATCTTGATCAGCTTGTAGTTTAAGTGTTTCAGTAATCTCAGTTAGATATTCATCATCACTTTGACAAACTCCCCTTGAAACCGTACCAAAGTCAGATAAAGTGTTTCCTAATTCATAAGCTACTAGAGCAAATTCATTCAGTTCCTCACTCGAATTGATAAAGTTTGCTGCTTCTTGATAGGCTAAACTTCCGTAAAAATCATCCGCATTGATAATTACAAATGGATCGTCGATGACGTGTCTTGCAGTCCATACAGCATGTGCAGTTCCCCATGGCTTAACTCTTTCTTTTGGAAATTCAATTCCATCAGGTAAATCAGAAAGTTCTTGTGCAACGACATCCAATCTAATTTTTCCATTGAGTTTTGGAGCTAGGTAATCGGTTAAAGTATCGACATTCTCTTTTTTGGTAATAACTACGACTTGAGAAAATCCAGCCTGAATCGCGTCGAAAATACTGTATTCCATTAAAAAAGATCCATCTGGACCTAGAGAATCAAACTGTTTTAAACCTCCATATCTACTGCCATTACCAGCAGCCATAATCAACAATGTCATATCGATAATTTTAAGTTGGCCCAAAGGTAAGATTATCTAAATAAAATATAAAGTTAGTTTCTTATAAACTATACTTTTAATATATTCACATAATTATTATACCCTCAAATATGAATAAAAGAAGAAATTTTATCAAGACAACAGCTGCCTTTGGTGCAGCATCAATGGTCGTGCCTCAAATGAGTTTTGGTAGTGTATTATCGGCTAATGAAAAAGTCAATGTAGCACTTATAGGAGTTGGACTAAGAGGAACCAATCATCTCAACAATTTATTAAAGCGCTCTGATGTCAATATCGTTGCCATCTGTGATGTGGACCCTAAACGTATTGAAATTGCCTTGGATCATATTCAGAAGGCTTCTTTTAAAAAACCTAAGGTGTATTCTAATGGTGAGTATGCGTATAGAGATTTGTTGGAACTAAAAGAAGTGGATGCTGTAGTGATTTCAACGCCTTGGCTATGGCATACCAGAATGACCGTCGATGCGATGAAAGCTGGAGTTTTTGCAGGAGTAGAAGTTTCCGCTGCTAATACAATTGAAGAGTGCTGGGATTTGGTTAATACCCATGAAGAAACAGGAACTCATATGATGCTTTTGGAGAATGTCAATTATCGCAGAGATATTATGGCAGTGCTCAATATGGTGAAGCAAAATGTATTTGGAGAACTAGTGCACTTCAGATGTGGGTATCAACACGATTTGCGTCACGTAAAGTTTAACGATGGTAAAACTCCTTATGGAAATGGCGTGGAATTCGGAGAAAATGCCATTTCAGAAGCCAAATGGAGAACCCTTCACTCAGTAAAGAGAAATGCCGATGTTTATCCAACTCATGGATTAGGTCCAATAGCAGCTATGGCTGATATCAATAGAGGAAATCGATTCACATCGTTGACCTCAACGGCTACTAAAGCGATAGGATTGCACAACTATATTGTTGAAAAAGGAGGAGCCGATCATCCCAATGCTAAGGTTAAATTCAAACAAGGTGATGTGATCACCACCACTGTAGAAACAGCGATGGGAGAAAGCATCATCATTACTCATGATTGTAATCTACCAAGACCTTATTCACTCGGATTTAGAGTTCAAGGGGCCAATGGTCTTTGGGAAGTCGATGGTAATCGAATCTATATCGAAGGAAAATCTGAACCACACCGTTGGGATCAAGCAAATGAATGGTTGGAAAAATACGATCACCCACTGTGGCAAAAATACGGTGAATACGCAACAGGAGCAGGACATGGAGGAATGGATTTCTTTGTGATGAATGCCTTTATTGAATCTGCAAAGCGCAACATTGCTCCACCAATCGACGCCTATGATGCTGCTGCTTGGAGTGCTGTGACACCGCTTTCAGAGGTATCTATTGAAAATAATGGTGCTCCTCAAATGTTCCCAGATTTCACTAGAGGTTTATGGGAAAAGAGAACGCCCTACAACTGGATGAAAGATACTTGGTAAAATCAACTGATAATTATCATATAGAATGGGATGTGCTTGAGCTATTTTTGCTTGGAGTATGTCCCATTTAATTGAAAAATACAATGTACCCGGTCCTCGTTATACGAGTTACCCAACAGTGCCCTATTGGGATCTAGAGTCTTTTTCGAGAGATCAATGGCTGGAAAGCGTCAAAGAGAGCTTTCAAATCAGCAATCAGTCCGAAGGGATCAGTATTTATATTCACCTGCCTTTTTGTGAAAACCTATGTACCTTTTGTGGGTGTCACAAACGCATTACCAAGAGACACGAGCAAGAAGCGCCTTATGTAGATACCTTACTTGCAGAATGGGATCTGTACTGTGATCTATTAGAAGATCGCCCTTTGATAAAAGAATTACACTTAGGCGGAGGAACGCCAACCTTCTTTTCAACAAAAGAACTCCAGCGACTCATCAGCGGTCTTTTTAAAAGAGCTGATCGAGCACATGGATACGAATACAGTTTTGAAGGTCACCCAAATAATACCACAGAAGAACATCTAAAATGCTTATATGATTTAGGATTTAGTCGTGTGAGTTTTGGAGTTCAGGATTACGATCCCAAAGTTCAGTTGGCTATTCACCGAATTCAGCCTTATGAAGCCGTAAAAAAAGTAACTGAACTCGCTAGAGCTGTAGGTTATTATTCCGTTGGTCATGATTTGATTTACGGACTGCCCTTACAAACCAAGAATGCGATTCTCAACACCGTTGAAAAGACATTAAAACTTAGACCTGATCGAATCGCACTCTATTCTTATGCCCATGTCCCTTGGATTAAAGGAAATGGTCAACGAGGGTTTTCAGAAGAGGATTTACCATCTGCGGATGAGAAACGAATGCTTTATGAACTGGCTAAGAACGCCCTTCTCTCAGCTGGATATATCGAGATTGGAATGGATCACTTTGCTGTAGAATCCGATTCGCTTTACAGGGCAACGCTTGAAGGAACACTACACAGAAACTTTATGGGATACACTCAATCGAAGACTCGATTGATGATTGGATTAGGGATGTCAAGTATCAGTGATAGCTGGACTTCTTTTGCTCAAAATGAGAAGGATTTAGAGACCTATACAGAGCTTGTTCAAAAGGGTGTCATTCCTGTAGTGAAGGGCCATCATCTAAACCAGGAAGATTTAATAATTCGAAAACATATTCTGAACTTAATGACTCAATTTGAAACCAATTGGGATTCAAATCAGGGGATGTTTCCAGAATTAGAAGACTGTTTGAAGTCACTCAAGACTTTTGAAGAGGATGAGCTCTTAAAAGTTCACGATCATTCGATCGAGGTTTTTGAAAAAGGAAAGCCTTTTATCAGAAATATCTGTATGGCATTTGATTTAAAGCTCCTTCGAACTGCTCCCGATCGAGAGCTCTTCTCCATGACTATTTGAGTTGGAGGTATCGTGACACTCAATGGAATTTTCACCAGCCATTTGGTGATTTTGTTTTGGTGAAATATAAGGAATTCCCAACCCCAACCCTCTAAGTATAAATAGTATTCCCAAAAGAATCACAAAGAAAGGAATCAACTTTTTGATGTTTTGGACATACTTCTTTTGAATCAGTGAGGCAGAATAAACCAAAACTGTTAATAGGGGAGCGGTTCCCAATCCAAAAAAGACCATATAGAGAACCCCTGTAGTGATACTTCCGTTGGCCAAAGCACCCATCATGGCCATATAGACTAAGCCACAGGGAAGAAATCCATTTAAAAATCCAATCGTTAATAAGGTATCTGCCTTATTCTTTTTAAGTGCTTTTCCAAGGGAGGATTTTATTTTGCTAATGGGCTTGTAAATCCAATTTGCTTTAAAAAAGGAATTGTGACTAAGTGCTGGAAACAATGCAAATAGGATGATGATCACACCAGTACCAATACTGAGTTGCTGTTGGTAACCAAAAAGAGAAACTCCCATTCCCAAAGAGCCTAAAACAAGCCCAATGAGTCCATAACTGATCATTTTTCCTAAATGATAACTGCTAATTAGAAATAATTTTTTTAAGCCTTTGCTGTCCCCTAATGGAAGCATCATCGCAATTGGACCACACATGCCAACGCAGTGGAGTGAACCCAATAAACCGATGATAAAGGCAGATAAAAGCAAAATTTAAATAATGATAGCGGTTTTATATAAGTATCGCTGATTGTTATACGTCCAATCGATTGTAATATTCCATCTTCCTGATTCCAACTGTTCTCTGCTGATTATAATTTCAGATTGTTTGATGTCAATAGGAATAGAAGTGTCTAAGTTTATGTTTGATGGTCGGTATAATTGAATAACACCACTAATGGCATCGGGTTGTTGATTATTTGGAAAAACAATCAAGACTCCTTCTTGTATGACTTCAATAGAGAGAGGAAACTCCAAGTCTTTGGCTGCTTGCTGGGCATCGATCACCTCTTGATAAGCTAGTTCTTCAACATAATAGGAATCACTTACCAAACTGTGATTGGCTTTATCATCTGTGATCATACGAAATACGAAAAAAAGAATAAAGCTAATAAAGCCGATAAATGCTAAAACAATTCCAGTTCCCCAGTTAAATTTCATAGGTATTATTTAGTGATTAATGAAAGGATCGAGGTCCTAAAAAGTTAGCCTCAGTTGTATCGATGAGTTCCTCATTCGAATATACGCCAATTTTTAATTCAGTCTTCGCTTTATTAATAAGGGCTGATTCAATTTCAATAAACAGGGTTCCTTCTGCGTAATTTGTTGGCTCAATTGTGAATGAATCTCCGCTGACAACTTTAACAGTTCCTTCAATTGAAAGTATTTTGAAATGAACATTTTCAACTGGCTGATCAGTCTTATTGATAATTTTATAGGTGTACACATTACTGAGTCTAGTATCTTTGTGTTCAAAGAGTTGACCAGGGAGTCTTAAGATGCTCGCTTCGACAGAATTTCTCAAAAACAACATGGATATAAGTACCGCAATTAATGCAAGTAGAACTCCAGTATAGCCTTTCATTCTCAAATTGAACTCGAAAGCTTTGTTTTTAGCAATATTGTCTTCACTTGCATAGCGAATAAGTCCTCTTGGCTTATCGATTTTATCCATCACTGTATCACATTCATCGATACAGGCGGTACAGTTAATACACTCTAATTGAGTGCCGTTTCGAATATCGATTCCAGTAGGACAGACCTGTACACATTGATCACAATCAATACAATCGCCATAACCATTCGCTTCTCGATCCTCACCTTTTTTGAATTTTTTTCGACCCTTAGTTCCTTCACCACGTACATGGTCATAGGCGACAATAATTGATTTATTGTCTAAAAGAACTCCTTGTAAACGACCGTAGGGACAGGCAATGATACAGACTTGTTCTCTAAACCAACTAAATACCCAGTAAAATACTGCAGTGAAAATTGACAAAGCAATAAAGGTTCCTGAGTTTTCACTTATTCCCTCTCTGATGTGTTCTAATAAGAGATCTCCTGAAATCAAATAGGCTAAGAAGACATTGGATATTACAAATGAAATGACAGCGAAGATCAACCACTTTAAAAGACGTTTAAAAATCTTTTCAGTATCCCATGGCTGCTCTTTAAGTCTTTTTTGTTTAAATCGATTTCCTTCGATAAGGAATTCAATTCGTCTAAAGACCATTTCCATAAATATGGTTTGCGGACAAATCCATCCACAAAAAATACGACCAAAGGAAACTGTAAATAAAGCGATAAAGACCACGCCAATGATCATAGAGATCACAAAAAGATGAAAATCTTGCGGCCAAAATGGAAAACCAAAGATATTGAAGCGACGCTCCAATACATTGATCATTATAAATTGATTTCCATTGATTTTTACAAAAGGAGCGGCTAGAAGAAAAATGAGTAAGAAATAACTTACAAGTTTTCTTCTTGAATAATATCTTCCATTAGGTTTCTTTGGGAATACCCACTTGCGTTTACCGTCTTCGCGGATAGTCCCAATAGAATCCCTAAAGTTTTCTTGTTCTTGCATACCGAATTAATCGAGTTAATGGTTAAATGTAATTTGTTTTGATCAATTGGTATTTAATCACTACTTATTCTTCCCAAAGTTCTCCTTCAGCTTCTTTTGGATTTGCAGGAGTTGTTCCTCCAAGAGTTATGACGTAGCTAGCTACCTGAGCCATTTCAACAGGTTTTAGTATTTGCTTCCAAGCGACCATACCTTTACCATCACGTCCTCCTTCAGAAATCGTACTGAAAACATTTTTGATACCGCCACCTAAAATCCAGTGTTGATCTGTAAGGTTTGGTCCAATACCTCCACCACCATCAGCCATATGACATGCAACACAGTTGGATTCAAAGATTTGTTTACCAGCCGAAAGATCTGCAGCATCAGTTAAGAGCTCCACTGTTGATACATCTACAAGATCCTTAGCAGTTTTTTTGTATTCTGCGATTGCGATTTGTGCAGCTGCAACTTCCATTTCATATTCTTCAGCTTGAGTGTATTCTTTGATAAAATCAAAACGAATATGATAGATAATCGCAAATACAATCGTAGCGTAGAATAGATAAATCCACCAGGGAGGTAAGTTGTTGTCTAATTCTTTGATCCCATCAAAATCGTGATCGATAATGATGGTTTCTTCTGTAGCACCTTCTTTTTTCTTTCCGATTAAGAAAATCCAAATGGATTTTACCCACTTGCATTCTGGAAGTTTATCTTTTTCAGCAAAGTAGCGTTCCTTAGCTTTTTCGTCAAGAGAATGAAGCATAATGTTTTCTACTGCTGCTACGATAATTTCAATTGCTATTAAAATTAAAAGTACAATACCCAAAAATAATTGAATCGTAGGTATAGCTATAAATGCCGGTTGATCCCCTGAATCGATTGCCCATTCAGTTGCGGCAAAAATGATAAAAAATAAAGCTGGAATTCTAATCCACCAAGGTAATAGGTTTTTCATGGTTATTGTTCTTTATAATTTTGTTGGTTGTCTTCAAAAGGTAAATGACTCATTTCTTTTACATGGTCTTTAGTCGCGGTAGCTACCCACCAAAATAAAGCGACAAAGAAGACGAAAAAGATGACTAGAGATATCATGGGATAGGTTGCTATCCCTTCGATATCTTCCATATATGGTTTAATAAATTTCAGCATGACTTACTTAACTTTAATATCAGTTCCTAGTCGTTGTAGGTATGCTATCATTGCAGTGATTTCTCTGTCTTTCATCGGAACAAATTCCACACCAGCTTGTTTTGCATACTCTTTATCATCTTCATAACTTCTCACAAAGTCAGGGTCGGCGTGAAGGTTATCTTCGATTTTAGCGGCTTGTGCGTCCATGGATTCAAATGCATTGGCGATATCTTCATCAGTGTAGGGTACACCTAAAGTAACCATAGCACGCATTTTATCTTGAATAGCAGAACGATCGTGCTTACTAGTGATTAACCACTGGTAGGCCGGCATAATTGATCCTGAAGAGGTTGATTGAGGGTCGTACATATGGTTAAAATGCCAGTTATCAGAGTATTTTCCACCAACTCTAAGTAAGTCTGGTCCAGTTCGTTTTGATCCCCATAAGAAAGGGTGATCGTAAACAAATTCTCCAGCTTTAGAATAAGGGCCGTATCGTTCAACTTCAGATCTAAATGGACGGATCATTTGAGAGTGACATCCCACACACCCTTCTCTGATGTAGAGGTCTCTACCTTCAAGTTCAAGAGGTGTATACGGTTTTACACTACTGATCGTTGGAATATTTGATTCAACGACTAGGGTTGGAATAATTTGTGCAACACCCCCAATTAAAATAGTTACTGTAGCTAATAATGCCAATTGTACAGGTTTGCGTTCCAACCATTGGTGGAAGGTTTCTCCCATGGTTCTTTTACTCGCAACTTTTTCTAATGCTGGAGCCTCAGCTGCTTCATCAGTTACTGATTCACCTGCAAGGATGGTCTTGGCGATATTGTAAATAAGAACAATTAGCCCTATAAGGAATAAGGTTCCACCGATGGCTCTCATCCAATACATCGGCATAATCTGTTGAACGGTTTCAAGGAAGTTACCGTAAACTAAAGTACCATCAGGATTAAATTCTTTCCACATCAAAGCCTGAGTAAATCCAGCTACGTACATCGGGAGTGCATAGAGAACAATACCTAAAGTTCCAATCCAGAAGTGGAAATTAGCTAAAGCTTCAGAGTAGAGTTTTGTTTTAAAAAGTTTTGGAACTAACCAGTATACAATGGCAAATGTCATCATACCATTCCAAGCTAATGCTCCTACGTGAACGTGTCCAATAATCCAGTCAGAGAAGTGAGCAATCGCATTGACGTTTTTAAGCGAAAGCATCGGACCTTCAAAGGTTGCCATACCGTAACCCGTTATTGCAACTACCATGAATTTTAAGATTGGAGATTGTCTCACTTTATCCCAAACCCCTCTAAGGGTTAATAAACCGTTGATCATACCTCCCCAAGAAGGAGCGATTAACATTATTGAGAAAGCAACACCTAAATTCTGTGCCCAGTCTGGAAGTGCCGAGTACAATAAGTGGTGAGGTCCAGCCCAGATGTAAATAAAGATCAAGGACCAGAAGTGAACAATTGATAAACGATAGGAATAGATAGGACGTTCTGCAGCCTTAGGTACAAAGTAGTACATCAATCCTAAGAATGGAGTTGTTAAGAAGAATGCTACGGCGTTGTGTCCATACCACCATTGTACAAGTGCATCTTGAACTCCTGCGTAAACAGAATACGATTTAAATGCACTGATTGGCAATTCCAATGAATTGAAAATGTGTAAGACCGCAACAGTGATGAAGGTCGCTAAATAGAACCAAATTGCAACGTATAAGTGACGTTGTCTTCTCTTAATAATGGTACCGATTAAGTTAACACCAAATACCACCCAAACAAGTGCAATGGCAATATCAATAGGCCATTCTAGTTCTGCGTATTCCTTTGAAGTTGTAATTCCTAAAGGAAGTGTAATTGCAGCGGCTACAATGATGAGCTGCCATCCCCAGAAGTTGATTTTACTGAGTAAATCACTAAACATTCTCGCCTTCAGCAAACGTTGTGTAGAATAGTAAATACCTGCAAAAATGGCATTTCCAACAAAAGCAAAGATTACGGCGTTGGTGTGTAGTGGTCTCAAACGACCAAAACTCAACCAAGAAATGCCATCAGTAAGCTTTGGAAACATAAACATAAAGGCAAGTAGAAGCCCTACTAACATTCCTACGAGTCCAAAAATGACGGACGCATAAAGGAAGTTTCTGACAATCTTGTTGTCGTATTGAAATTTTTGAATTTCTCCCATGGTTTATTTAATATCGGTTTGGTTAGTACTTTTTGTGTTAGTTTTTTCAGTAGTAATTAACTCATCTTCGAATAACATTCGAACAGAGGGGGTGTATCCATCGTCAAATTGACCTTTTCGAACTGCAGTAATAAACGCAATAAAAAAGCCAATGGCGACAGTAACACTGATTGAAAGCAATAAATAGATTACAGACAAAATGTTAAAATTTTCGTAAAAATAGATTTACAGAGGTTGATATCATATGATAATTGTCATATGGCATCTTTAAATTTAAACAAAATACTGTTGATAAATAGGGCTAATTAGAGTTTTCTACTAATCCATTTGGAAGCTATGGTCGTAAAAATGACAACTGATATGGAACTAATAGGCATTAGGATTGCAGCATATACTGGTTTTAAAATCCCCATCACTGCAATGCTGATTCCGATTAGATTGTAAAATAGTGAAATAAATAGACTTAGGCGAATGACCTTAATTCCTCTTTTGGAAATTGCTATAAATTGATCGAGATTTTCAAAAACAGTAGCGTCTAAAATAGCATCGGATGCAGGAGTGAATACTGCGATGTCTTCAGTGATTGCAATCCCGACAGTGGATTCTTTTAAAGCTCCAGCATCGTTTAGTCCGTCTCCAACCATTACAACAGATCGTCCTTGTTTTTTTAAATTTTTGACATAATCTAGTTTGTCTTGAGGTTGCTGTTTAAACAGCATATTTGTTGTCCTAGGACTTAAAGCTTCTAAGTTGGATTTTTCTCCTTCGTTGTCTCCTGTTAGAATGTGAATGGATGCAAATTGACTCAATCGACTTAATAATTCTTTTAAACCTTTTCTATAAGTTGTTTTAAATACAAAACGACCTTTGTTGATTCCATTAATACTGCAAAAAACCGAGGTTTCATGTGTTGAAATTTTCTCGTTGTTGTTGGTGAATTCACTGTTCCCTAATCGAATTTCGATTCCGTCATAATATGCTTTAATCCCTTGTCCTACTACATTTTCAAAGTCTTTAGGTTGGAGCAATTCCTCTTTGTCCATCAATTCGTACAAGCTTCGACTCAAGGGGTGATGTGACGCTCTAAGGGTACTTGCAATAAAGACTTTTTCACGATCGGTTAATGGAGTTCCGATATAGTGGTACTCCATATCCTTGGCAGCACTTAGAGTACCTGTTTTATCTAAAACGACAGCGTCTGTTTGAGCTAGTTTTTCTAGGGTAATTCCGTCTTTGATGTAAAATTTATGGGTTCCAAAGATTCGAAGTAAATTTCCTTGAGTAAAAGGAGCTGCTAGAGCTAGAGCACAGGGGCAGGCTACAATGAGTACTGCGGTAAGTACTTGAAGACTTTGTGTTGCATCGATGAAATACCAAATTAAACTAGACGTTATGGCAATGCTTAAAATAACTATGGTAAAGTGTTTGCTGATACGATCAGTTAAATTTTGGTATTGACCTTGAGCCAATGGATCAAAGCTTTCATTAGACCAAAGCTGTGTTAAATAAGATTGTGAGACCGATTTGGTTGTCAGTAGTTCGATGGCTCCACTTAGTTGCCTTCCTCCGGCATAGATACGATCCCCAATAAATTTCGTTACGGCTTTTGATTCACCAGTCACATAGGCGTAATCAATTTCGGCTTCTCCTTTGAGTAATCGACCATCTGTTGGGATGATTTCACCATTTCGTATGAGAATGCGTTTGCCTTCTTCTAATTCGTGGATTGGGATAATACGTTCTTTTTCTTCTTCTTCAATCAAGGTGACTGCAATAGGAAAATAGGAGTTAAAATCACGCTCAAAAGAGAGGTGTTTGTAGGTCTTGTCCTGAAAGTATTTACCTATAAGGAGAAAGAAAACCAGCCCCGTTAAACTGTCAAAAAAACCAGGACCCCAATCTAAGAGCACTTCAACAGTTGAACGAATAAATAAAACCGATATTCCTAAGGCAATGGGAACATCGATATTTAAAAACTTGGAACGAATCCCTTGATAGGCTTTTTTGAAATAATCAGAGGCGGCATAAAAAACGACTGGCAAACTAAAAAACAACATCAGTCCTCTAAAAAAGTGCTTGTACTCTTCGATCCAAATATCATTGTAGTTGAAGTATTCGGGGAAGGATAAGAACATCACATTTCCAAAAGCAAAGCCAGCAACACCGAGTTTGTAATAAATGGTTCGGTCAACTTTTGAAGCTTCTTTGTTGTAATCAGCTAAAGAGATGTATGGTTCATAACCAATCGAAGCGAGTAATAAAACGACTTCTTTTAGAGAAATTTGATCAGATTTGTAATTGACGGTCACTTTTTTGTTTGGAAAATCTACCAAACTCGACAGTATGTTCTTACTTAATTTGTTTAAATTTTCTAAAACCCAAATACAGGAACTACAGTGGATGTGAGGAATGTATAAATTGACGATCTCTGTTCCTTCTGATGAAAAACTCAACAGCTTTTCTTTGATGTCTTGGTGATCTAAATATTCGTATTCAGTAGTGATTTCCTTTGGGGTAGCTCCAGCAGCTTGTTGAATGCTGTAATAGTTTTCTAAGTTGTTCTCTTTAAAGATACTGTATACAGTTTTACATCCATGACAACAAAAATTTTTGGTATCGTAAATTACTGTTTGATCCTTACACGCATCACCACAGTGATAACAGTTGAGTTGTTCTTTTTGAGCAGCCATAATTGAATTGCAAATGTCAATTTCTTTTCATTACAAATTTATGATTTCTATCAGTCTTTTTTTTGTTCGAATGAGATAAAGAATTAACTTTATATCTGATTTTATATTATG
The DNA here is from genome assembly GCA_937136455.1 of uncultured Flavobacteriaceae bacterium. GTDB lineage: Bacteria > Bacteroidota > Bacteroidia > Flavobacteriales > Flavobacteriaceae > MAG-120531. The sequence goes on from CAKZOO010000039.1 coordinate 40,177, forward strand.
AGCGACCGATCAAAGAGCAAATGCGAACAATGCATCATTAGACAGTTTAATTCCATGAGAGCGATGACTCATGAAGAATTGTCTAAAGTTTCTCAGTGCAAAGAAGTTAGAACCATTAAAAAAGGGGAGATCATCTTTAAAGAAGGCGATGCTCTTAACGGTGTTTTTTGTGTTAATAGCGGTATTTCAAAACTTTCAAAGCTTTCTGAAAACGGAAAGAGTCAGATTGTTAAATTAGCTGGGAAAGGTGAAATCTTAGGGCAACGTTCTTTAATTGCAAAAGAAGAAGCCAATCTTACTGCTGAGGCTATCGATGATATGGAAGTTTGTTTTATCTCTAAAGAGCATATCTTAGAGCCTCTTGATCGAAACAACGAATATTCTACTGAAATGTTACGTCATTTGGCCAATGAGTTAAAAGAGGCGGATGATGTTATTGTCAATATGTCTCACAAATCTGTTAAACAACGTATGGCAGCCTGTATTCTCTATATGAACGATATGTACGGTTCAGATAGTGAAGGCTTCTTGAATCTTGTATTATCGAGAGAGGATATTGCTGATATTGTTGGAACTGCTACTGAATCAGCTATACGTATGATATCTGATTTCAAAAAACAAGGACTCATCAATACCATGGGTAAGCGAATTAAAATTGTTGATTTTCGCAAACTCCAATCCATGGCTCAATAGTTTTACTACTGATATTTATCATTGTTAGCTCCTAAGAGTTGATTTACTTTTACCATGTAAATTATAAACTCTTTCGACTTGATTGATCAACCCTATAAAGTGTTAATTCCCACAGATTTCTCAGAACATTCGTGGAACGCTGTTCAAAAAGCAATTCATTTGTTTTGGGATAAGCCTACAGTTTTTCATTTTATACACGCTTATAAACCTCATATTGCTAGGAGAAGATTTTCTGCAAGTGCCTTGTCTTTAGATGATTTACAAGAGGAACCCAAGCGAATTGCAATTGAAAAATTAGATCTTCGAATCGAGAAAATAAAAGCGGAACTTCACAACGAAAAACACAGCTATTATACCCATACTTCTTTTGAAACACTAAAAAATGCTGTACTTCAAAAGCTAAGTGAACTAAATATCGATTTAATCGTGATGGGTACCAAAGGTGCAAGTGCAATTGAGTATTCGTTGATGGGATCCAACACTCATAAATTGATTCAAGCCAATACCTCATGTCCGCTATTGGCGATTCCTAGACAATGTCAATTGACAAAAATCAGCACCATTGGTTTTGCTCTTGATATCAAGCGTTCGATTAGTCCACAACAGTTAAAACCGCTGATCGATGTAGCGTCCTTGCTCAATGCAAAAATAAAGGTGGTTTATGTAAAAAAACCAAATGATTCATTTACAGAAAGTCAATTTGTGAATCTTAAGAAATTAAAAAGTGCCTATAGTGATGTTGCATTTGATTTTAAAGGAATGCTAGAGGTAAAATCCGTATCAAAGACCTTAGAACTCTATGCTGAAAAAGAAAAGATTGATGTGATGGCACTGATGAACTACAATTATGGATTTGTTGAAAAGATGACAAAGGAAGAGGTGGTTAAAAAGACCTTGTTCGAATCGTTTATTCCACTTTTAGTAGTGTCAGATCAAATTGAAACGAATTCCAAAAAATCAAATTCGAATACAGAGCTGACAACTCATGCTTAAGATTTAAGTCAAAAAGCAAGTTAAAATCAGTCATAATTTGTATATTTGCAACGTTGTGTTGCGTCTTGACTTTAAGTTGAGACCGTGTTCGAGTAGAAAACTACTCAACTAATGAAAGGCTTTCCATATGGAAGGCTTTTTTTATGTCCAAGAATCAATGATCTGATACGTCAATGCGGCAGCTAATTTAGATGTTCTTGAATCGATATCATAGCTAGGGTTGAGTTCTGCAAGATCTACACTGATGACTTTACCCTTACTCATTAGGTGCTTTATGCAAGCTATTGAAAAATCAACATCAAATCCTAAGGGAGAGGGAGCACTGACTCCGGGGGCATAACAATCTGCAAAACCGTCTAGATCTATAGTAATATAAAGCAAATCTACTTTTTTTGAGAACGAATCAATGGACTTAAAAACCTGACTTAAATCTTGAGTTGTTGAATGTTCTCGTTCGATTAATTCAACTTGAAGTTCACGAGCTCTTTTTATGAGAGAAGGTGGATTGGCATTTTTTCGATAGCCAATACAGAGGTAATGAAAATCATCCACTTCAGAGGCAATTTGATTAAAAGGAGATCCCGAGTGAGCTCCCTGTTCAAATGGCCTTAGATCCAAATGAGCATCAAAGTTTACGATCCCTATACTCTTATTGGGATACGCCTTTTGAATTCCTTTAAAATGTCCATAGGCAATATCATGTCCACCACCAATAAGGAGTGGTTTTATTCTATTGCTCAAGATTTTGTAAACCGATTCAGCTAGATATTCTTGAGCCTGTTCTAGGTTTTTATCAACACAATGGATTTCACCTAGATCTAATAATTGAACTGAAGCGTCAAAGTGATTGGCGAGTTTGCCAAAACTTGTTCTAAACGATTGAGGTCCTTCAGAGGCACCGATTCTACCTTGATTTCGACGAACGCCCTCGTCTACAGCATAGCCTAAAATTCCAAAGGTGGGGTTCGTTACTTCTTTTAAATTGTTGAGATTTAAACACTCTATTCGCTGATAGAGGTAGTCGTGTTGACTGCTTGGTCTTCCCTTCCAATCCTCAGTATTTGGAGCTTTGTAATTCATCTTAAAACAAATCTTTTAAATCGTTATCTGAAACTGTGATGGCAGGAGTCACTTTTAAGTTAGGGTAGTTCTCTTGTATGCGTTCTATAGTGAATACTGCATTTTCATTTCGAGCCCAAGAACGTCTTGAAAGTCCGTTGGTCACATCGTAAAAAAGCATTGATTCCAATCTAGTTTGAGCTTGATCACTTCCGTCGAGGACCATTCCAAATCCACCGTTGATGACTTCGCCCCATCCAACGCCGCCTCCGTTGTGGATCGATACCCAACTCGCCCCTCTAAAACTGTCTCCGATCACATTGTGAATCGCCATATCGGCCGTGAATTTACTACCGTCGTAAATATTGGAGGTTTCTCTAAATGGAGAATCGGTTCCCGATACATCGTGATGATCCCTACCGAGAACTACAGGAGCACTAATGTCACCTGAAGCAATAGCCTTGTTAAAAGCTTTAGCAATTTCCATACGACCGTAAGTATCAGCGTAAAGAATGCGCGCTTTGGAACCTACGACTAATTGATTCTTTTTAGCGTTTTCAATCCAGTGAATATTATCGCTGAGTTGTTGTTGAATACGATCTGGTGATTGTTTTTTTAGTTCTTTCATAACGCGAAGCGCTATAGCATCGGTTGTGTCTAAGTCTTTCCAGTCTCCTGAGCTACAAACCCATCTAAAGGGTCCAAATCCATAATCAAAACATAGCGGTCCAAGGATGTCTTGAACATAGGATGGATATTTAAAATCAATTCCATTTTTGGCCATCACATCGGCTTTTGCTTTTGAGGCTTCCAATAAAAAGGCATTTCCGTAATCAAAGAAATAGGTCCCTTTTGCACTATGACTGTTAATGGCATTGATCTGTCTAATTAAGCTTTTATGGACTGCTACTTGAAAAGCTTTAGGATCAGATACCATCAGACGATTGGATTCTTCATAGCTCAATCCAACAGGATAATAACCACCTGCCCAGGGATTGTGAAGTGAGGTTTGATCGGATCCTAAATCCACATAAATATTTTCTTTGTCAAAGGCTTCCCATAGGTCAACGATATTACCGATATAGGCGATTGAAGTTGTTTCTTCCTTTTCTTGTGCTGTCTTAATACGAGTGATCAATTGGTCGAGATCTTCGATGAGTTCTTTGACCCAGCCTTGCTCATGTCTCTTATGTGCTGCTTTAGGGTTGATTTCTGCACAGACAGTGATGCATCCTACGATATCACCAGCCTTTGGTTGCGCACCACTCATTCCTCCCAATCCAGAAGTTAAAAACAACTTTCCTTTTGGATTGGTGTTGGGATTAATACGTCTAAAGGCATTCATCACAGTGATGGTGGTTCCGTGAACAATTCCCTGAGGTCCAATATACATATAGGACCCAGCAGTCATTTGACCATATTGGGTGACCCCGAGTGCGTTATAGCGTTCCCAGTCATCAGGTTTGGAATAATTTGGAATCATCATTCCATTAGTAACTACAACTCTGGGAGCTGCTTTCGAAGAAGGAAATAATCCCATGGGATGTCCAGAATACATATGTAGTGTTTGCTCCTCTGTCATTTGAGAGAGGTAGTACATACAAAGACGGTATTGGATCCAATTTTGGAAGACTGCTCCATTTCCACCATAAGTGATGAGTTCTTCAGGATGTTGAGCTACTTTTGGATCTAAATTGTTGTCGATCATCATCATAATCGCTGCTGCCTCTTTACATTTTGATGGATATTCATCTATTGGTCTTGCATAGATTTCAAACGAAGGCTTAAATCGAAACATATAGATTCTTCCGTAGTCTTTGAGTTCTTGAGCAAATTCTTTTGAGAGTTCTCGATGCCATTTTTGAGGTACATATCTCAATGCATTGCGAACAGCTAACTTTTTTTCTTCAATCGATAAGAGGTCCTTTCGTTTGGGTGCTCTGTTGATTTCAGTTGAAGGAGTATAAAAAGGAGGCAATTCACTTGGAATCCCTTGACTAATTTCTTTTTGAAAATGTGCTAATTCTAGATTCATTTTTGAGGTATTAATGTTCCAGATTTAATGATATGTGAAGGATTTAATCGTCCTTGAGTATAAAATATAGTTCGGTAATCATCAGTTGGAAATACGATCATATCCGCTTTTAATCCGGCTCTGAGTATTCCTCTATCCTTTAAATTTAAAGCAAATGCCGCTCTAAAAGTTATTCCCGCAAGGAGTTCAGCATTAGATAGTTTTTCATAACTTCCTAAGATTGAAGCTTGAGTGAGTAAGTGTCCCATTGGCGCAGAACCCGGATTCCAATCCGTTGCAATTGCCAAGCAGGCTCCTGCATCGAGAAGTTTTCTAGCTGGGGTAAACTTTTCACCTAAACCAATCGAAGCACCAGGAAGTGCCATGGCTACCGTATCACTCTTTGCTAATAAGTCAATTTCTAAATCACCACTTGCTTCTAAATGGTCCGCACTGAGGGATTCCATCTCCACCGCAAAAGAACTTCCTCCAACTGAAAACTGATCAGCGTGAATACAGCTGTCAAAACCCAATTCTTTTGCTTTTTCAATATAAGGTTTCAGCGTAGAAGCGTTAAAAGCTTCCTGCTCTAAAAAGGCATCAACTCGATGACATAAATCTTCCTCTTTTAAAACTGGAAGTAAGTTTTGAGCGATTTCATCGAGGTAATCACTCGGACTTCCATCGTAATCTTTTGGAAAAATATGAGCAGCAAGACAGGTGGCAATTAGGTCAGCTTGAGTCTGAGAGTTAGCCGATTCGATGGCTCTCATTATTTTTAATTCCTCTTCAACAGATAATCCATAGCCTGATTTGACTTCAATGGTCGTGATTCCTTGTTGAAGTAGTTGATTTGCTCTTTGCTTAGTAAGCTCAACAAGGGTTTGTAAACTAGCGGCTCTTGTTTGAGTTACCGTATCCCAAATGCCTCCTCCTTGAGCGGCGATTTCTAAATAACTCACTCCAGCATTTCGTAGTGCGTAATCTCGTTCTCTCGAACCGGCCCAACAAATATGAGTATGTGCATCGATCATTCCTGGGATCACTACTGAGTTTTTAGGAATATCAATTCGTTTAGCATCGATCTCATTAGCCAAGGTTTCAATCTGATCAAAAGGAGCAATTTTTACAATCTTTCCATCTTGCATGAGAATTCCATATTGACTTTTTGGATTTAAAAGCTCGTCGCTAAGCGCTCCTTTTAAAGGAAGCTCATCCATGCATATCAACTGATTTATGGGCCCTATATAGCTCGCTTGTCTCATTTAAAATTGTTCAAATTCATCTTCAAAAATACAGGGATCATCATCAATTTTATCGTTGAGATCGTCGTGAATTGATTGAATAATTCGATCGGATTGTATGAGTTCAATCGCTTTTTCAATATCCTTGTGAAAGATGCGATCAACCTTTGCAAAGGGCACTTCTTCTCTAAGGGTCTGATGAACTTTTTCGAGTAGTTTTCCTGATTTTAAAGGTCTTCTAAAGCTGAGTGCTTGTGCAGCAGTCAGCAGTTCGATGGCTAATATTTTTTGAGTGTTGTAGGCGACAGTTAATGCCTTTCTGCCACTGATGGATCCCATACTTACATGATCTTCTTGTCCTAGCGATGTGGAAATACTGTCGGCACTCGAAGGAAAGCAAAGTCCTTTGTTTTCACTTGCTAAAGCAGCCGAAGTATATTGCAAAATCATATAGCCTGAATTGATTCCCGTGTCTTCCATCAGTAATTTTGGAACCCCATGAGAGAGTCCCATAAGGGCCAAATAGATTCTTCGATCAGATATATTACCGAGTTCTGAGGCTGCTAAACAGGCATAGTCCAATGCCATGGCTAGAGGTTGTCCGTGAAAATTACCACCGCTGATGGTGTGGTCCTTGTCAAATACAATTGGGTTGTCGGTCACCGAATTGAGCTCTGTTTCCACGAGTTCTTTTAGATGTAACCAAGCATTTCTGGATGCTCCGTGGACCTGAGGAATACATCGTAGCGAATAGGGATCTTGAACACGATCACAATCTTGGTGATCTTTCATAATCTCAGAATCTTTGAGCATATTGTAGATTCTATTAGCGACATAGGAATTCCCTTTAAAAGGTCGAAGCTCGTGAAGTTCTTTTTCGAAGGGTTTTGCAGATCCTTGAAGGGCTTCAATCATCAATGCTCCAATGATATCGGCATGGTTTAAACAGCGATAGAGTTCTTCGACTGTTTTTACCCCATGTGCTAAGATAAATTGAGTTCCATTAATTAAAGCAAGACCTTCTTTTGGTCCTAATACTAGTGGTTGAAGTCCTGTTTGTTGGTAGACTTTATCAATAGATAATCGTTCTCCTTTAAACAATACATCTCCCTCTCCAATCAGTGGTAAAAACAAATGAGATAGGGGAGCGAGATCTCCAGAGGCCCCAACAGAACCTTGCTCAGGTACTATTGGAAGTACGTCATTCTCAATCATCCAAATAATGCGCTCCACAGTAGGAAGTGCAATTCCAGAATAACCTCTTGAGAGGGCGTGAACTTTACAAATCATCATTAGTTTTACCAGTTCACTATCGATTGGATTCCCAACACCGACACAGTGACTCTTGAGAAGATTTACTTGTAATTTAGCGGTTTCTTCTTTGGATATTTTAGTGGTGCACAAAGGACCAAATCCTGTATTGATACCGTAAACAGTTCGATCGTCTTCAACAATGGATTGTACAGATGCTCTAGATTTTTCAATCGCTTTTCGAGCTTGATCATTCAATTCGGCTTTGAGTTCACCCCTGGCAATAGCCAAAGCTGATCCAGTTGTAAGAGCATCGATGCCATAGTTGAATAATAGAGGGTTTTTCATGGCTTTTATTTAAAATATATCTGACTTAAATTCCCAAGTATATTGGATAAAGTAGACCAAATATACAATACTTAAAACGAGTTTAAGCAAAGTTCCAGCAAGAAATCCTATCAGAGATCCAAAGGCAGATTTGAGCTTGTTTGTCGAAGATTTATTGTAAATAAGTTCCCCGATATAAGATCCGAGAAAAGGAAAAATCAAGAAACCGAATGGCCCGAAAATTGGAATGAGTATCGCTACAACAACACCAATGATTGCCCCATAAGAACCCTGTTTTGATCCCCCGAATTTCTTAGTACCCCATGCAGGCATGATTAAATCGATGAGATATACTCCAAGAGCAATTAAACAAGTGATGATTAAAAAACTCATACTCATTTCAACAGCCTTTGTTAAATACAATAACAATAGGCCTAACCAACTAAGAGGAGGTCCAGGAAGTGCAGGAATCACAGCTCCTAAAACACCTAAAAGAACCATTAATAATCCCAATACAAAAAAGAGTAGTTCCATAGTGTATTTGTTTTTAATAACTTAAGTATAACAGAGCTTTATGCTCTACAAAAAAATTGTATTTTCGAACATTATGAGTAGATTCATTTTAAAGGCACTTATAGTCTTGTTGATTTTAGGGTTCAACTCCTGTAAGTGGTTTGATTCTAAAGAGGCCATAACGGATCGAATTATTAAACAAGATATGCAAACTATCGATTGGAATCAAATTGATCGTTACCCTCTTTTTGCAAATTGCGATGAAAGCGCATCTAAGGTTAGCCAAGAACGTTGCTTTGTTTTAGAACTTCAGCTACACTTTAAAATCATTATCGATGCTCTAAAGACAGATCATTCTACGGAGCTAATTGAATTAGAATCGGTGGTATTTCAAGTAGACGCAAAAGGAGCTCTGACTATTGTTAAGGTTGCCTACAAAGATCAAATGGAACGAACTACCCTCGATAGCTTAATGCAAAATGGATTGAATCATCTGCCGCCATTATATCCAGCGATCAAAAGAGGAGTCCCTGTTAAAGTAACTTATAAAATGCCTTTCAAGGTGGCCGTAAAACACTGAGATGACCAAAGAGAAAATCATATTAGGTATTGACCCTGGAACGACCATCATGGGATTTGGTCTCATTAAAGTAGTGGGCAATAAGATGGAGTTTCTTCAGATGAATGAACTCATGCTTCAAAAGTACAAGGACCCCTATGTCAAACTCAAATTAATCTACGAGCGTACCATAGCACTGATCGATGAATACCATCCAGATGAAATCGCAATTGAAGCTCCCTTCTTTGGAAAAAACGTTCAATCGATGCTCAAGCTCGGAAGAGCTCAAGGGGTAGCCATGGCTGCTGGATTATCGAGGGAGATCGCCATTACGGAATACCTTCCCAAGAAGATAAAGATGGCTATAACGGGTAATGGTAATGCCTCTAAAGAACAGGTGGCGAAAATGTTGCAATCCATTCTAAAACTCGAGAGTTTGCCAAAAAACTTAGATGCAACAGACGGACTTGCGGCAGCAGTATGTCATTTCTATAACGAGGGGAAAATCGATTCTGGAAAAAGTTATTCTTCTTGGGCCTCTTTTGTGAGTCAAAACAGCGATAAAATCAAAAAATAATGGCAGGAATATACCTTCATATTCCCTTTTGCAGGCAAGCCTGTTCCTATTGTGATTTCCACTTTTCAACTTCGTTAAAACACAAAGATGCATTACTCGATGCGATGAAAAGCGAACTGTTAATGCGAAAACAGGAGCTTAGGATTCCATTGCAATCGATTTATTTTGGAGGGGGGACGCCTTCTGTATTATCCACTGTTGAAATCGAAGAATTCATCGAGTTAATCAAATCTATTTTTATAGTGGATAAGGAAGTTGAAATTACCCTAGAAGCCAATCCAGATGATTTGACAAAAGAGAAGGTCGAAGAACTTGCAAATAGTTCGATCAATCGATTGTCAGTAGGAATACAATCTTTTAGAGATGTGGATTTACAACTCATGAATCGGGCTCATAATGATTTAGAGGCTGAGAAATCCCTAGAGTTTATTTCCAAAAACTTTAAATTGTTTACCCTCGATTTAATCTATGGTATTCCTGGACTGACAAATGAAGACTGGGAACGCAATATTAGAAAGGCACTATCATACAATCCCAAGCACTTATCAGCTTATGCATTAACAGTGGAGGAGAAGACTGCCTTGGAATATCAAATTAGAAAAAAGAAGGTAGCTCCAATTGATGAAAACCAGGCCCAAGAACAGTTTTTTATCTTAAAATCAATTCTGGAGGAAGAAGGTTTTGAGCATTATGAGATTTCAAATTTTGCCAAAGATGGATCTTACGCCATTAATAATACCGCCTACTGGAAAGGGGAGCCCTATCTTGGAATAGGACCTTCTGCACATTCCTACGATCAAAAAAATAGGTCTTGGAATATTTCAAATAATGCTAAGTATATCAAATCAATTAGGCAGGGAATACTGCCATTGGAACAAGAGAAGTTGTCTGTGTGGGAAGCCTATAATGAATATGTGATGACAGGTCTTAGAACCATGTGGGGTATTCGTTTAGAGGAGCTCAAAAGCAAGTTTTCAGAAGAACTATTCGATTACTTTATAAAGAGTAGTGCAACTAAAATAGAATCGAATATTCTGATAAAAGAAAAGGGCAGTATTTACATCCACCCTTCCAAATTATTCTTTGCTGATGGCATTGCATCAGATCTGTTTTTTGTTCCCTAGTTTTCTTCCTTGTACAGCTCAGTGTAGTATTTGTAGAAGTAAGGAATAGTTTCAATTCCTTTGAGGTAATTCCAAACGCCGTAATGTTCGTTAGGGGAGTGGATGGCATCGGAGTCCAGTCCAAATCCCATTAATACCGATTTACTTTTTAATTCTTTTTCAAATAGTGCTACAATCGGAATGGATCCTCCTCCGCGTTGAGGAACTGGTTTTTTGCCAAAAGTTTTTTCGATTGCTGCAGCTGCAGCCTTATATCCAATATGTTTGGTTGGAATCACATAAGGCATACCTCCGTGATGAGGTGTTACCTTCACCTTTACTGATTTAGGCGCTATGTTTTCAAAGTGTTTGGTGAATAATTCGGTGATTTCATGCCAATCTTGATTGGGAACCAGTCTCATAGAGATTTTAGCAAAGGCCTTTGAAGGAAGTACTGTTTTGGATCCTTCGCCAATATAGCCACCCCAAATACCATTGACATCTAATGTTGGTCGAATCGAATTGCGTTCAGAGGTTGCATATCCTTTTTCACCTTGAACATCTTCGATGTCCAAACTCTTTTTATATGCATCTAAATCAAAAGGAGCTTCAGCGAGTTCAGCGCGTTCGTCTTCTGTAAGTGGAATGACTTTATCGTAAAATCCTGGAATTGTAATGTGTTTATTTTCATCCATCATCGAAGATACCATATCACAAAGCACATTGATGGGATTGGCTACAGCGCCTCCATAGACCCCTGAATGCAAGTCGATATTTGGTCCTGTCACCTCCACTTCAACATAACTCAAACCTCTAAGCCCTGTATCGATTGATGGAATCGAATTATCGATCATCGAGGTATCGGAGATCAGAATAATGTCATTTTTAAGTAATTCTCCTTGTTCTTTGATGAAGATTTCAAGGTTAGGACTTCCCACTTCTTCTTCTCCTTCAATCATAAATTTAACATTACAGGGAAGTAGGTCATTTTGAATCATCGCTTCTACCGCTTTGACGTGCATAAACATCTGTCCTTTGTCATCACAGGCTCCACGAGCAAAGATAGCTCCATCAGGGTGTTTTTCAGTCTTTTTGATGACTGGCTCAAAGGGTTCAGTATTCCATAATTCAACAGGATCCGCTGGTTGAACGTCATAGTGGCCGTAAACTAATACGGTAGGAAGACTCTCATCGATTATTTTTTCAGCATAGACAATGGGATGACCAGCAGTTGGGTGGACTTTGACATTGTCACAACCTGCTTTTTCCAAAGATTGTTTAACGGCCTCAGCAGTATTTGCAACATCTTGGTTAAAGGCTGAATCGGCACTAACTGAAGGGATTCTTAATAATTCAAATAGCTCGTTTAAAAGCTGATCTTTGTGTTCTTGACTGTAGTTTGAGAGTTGTTCCATAGAGCGTTTAATTTGAATTCAAACTTACAAAAGAACTTTTTTATAAAACAGTTCTTTTTAAAATGAATTTTTCATTTATATTTGCAGCTCTTTTGCAGGCGTGGTGGAATTGGTAGACACGCTAGACTTAGGATCTAGTGCCGCAAGGTGTGAGAGTTCGAGTCTCTCCGCCTGTACAAAGTAAAAAGCTTCTCTTTTAGAGGAGCTTTTTTTTTCAGTTATTCGTTATACTAAAAACGTAGTATTTCAGTCATAATACCAAAACGAAGAACGCTGAGTTGTCTTTTGAAATAGCTGTTGTAATAGTCCATTCCTCTGTAATACTGAGCAAAAAAACCAACTTCTTCTAAAAATGGAGGGTGGTAATAGAAGGTAAGACCAAAGTTAATCCGATCGAAATCAAAAGCTTCTTTGTCCTGATAACCATCTAGTAATAAAGAGGTCTCTAGCTTAAGTGAAAGATGAGGTCTTTTTGCAGAGTTAGAAGGTCCCAATGGAATTTTATAAGCGGTCCATGAATTGTTCCATCTCAAAGAACTGTATTCAGAGCGCAATTCTTTTTCCATACTCAGCTCTGGATGATACTCTACAGAACTTTTAAATACTTTGAGGGCATTATGTCTTTTATTTTGAGATGTTTTGATGACTCCGCCCTCTAGATAATTAGTGGAAAAGTTTCCATCGATAAGATTGACGGTTCCATTTTCATTAAATACTGGGCCTTCTTGTCCATTGGAATGATGTGCAATTTTTCCAAAAAAAACTAAGTGATAAGAGGGTGTTGATTGAGGAGATAAATAAAACAATGATATCCCTGGAATATAGCTCGGAGTTCGTACTGGAAATGATTTTTCATTGTACATCCTGATTCTTATTTGGGTACTTAAGACACCAATTAAATTAGAATCTTGTCTTTCTCTAATAATAAATGAGGGGTTGATATTGGCCTCAAAAATTAATGGTTCAATATTTCCTATATCAGTTGGAAAAGTAATATAATTATCTGTTTGATTTAGCAGCGCTATTTTGGATAAGTCTATTCGTTCTAACAAAGGATCTGCTTCTTGAGATCTAAGAGATGAGGCACTTAAAATTAAAATGGTTATAATTAATAAACGCATGAGTTAATTCGTTTTTTTATAACTCCAAACAGCTAAAGCATTCATCACTAGTGCATAAGCTAAGGTTTTTATTGCTAATGGAAATAAGTCTTTAAAGCCCGAACCTTTTAACATCAACATACGAATTACTTCTACAAAGTATTTAATAGGATTAAATTCAGTTAAAAACTGAGCCCATTTAGGCATGCTTTCAATAGGGGTGAACAAACCGCTCATCAAGATGAAAATCACTATGAAAAACCAAGCGATAAACATGGCCTGTTGTTGGGTGTCCGTATAGTTTGATATAAAGAGTCCTATTCCTAGAATCACTGTTATATAAATAGCTGTATATCCATATAGCAGGAAAAAACTTCCGAGCATTGGAGTGTTAAAAATTACTTTAGCTAGTAGTAATCCTATGGTTAACAGGCCCATTCCAAGTATCCAGAACGGAAATAACTTCCCTATGATAAAATGATGTTTTTTTATGGGTGTTACGTTAATTTGTTCTAAGGTTCCAATTTCCTTTTCTCGAACTATATTCATTCCCGATAGAAATAAGGTGATCATCGTCACAAGAAGCACTAAAATTCCAGGAACCATAAAGGTTTTATAATTAAGGGTTTGATTGTACCAAAATAAGGGAATGCTATCAATGTTATTCGGTATCGTCATTTTATCTGATACCTGCATAAATTCAACGGCAATTTCCTTGTTAAACTTCTGAATAATTTGATTGGTATACACATTGATGACTCCTGCTGCAGATCCATCGATAGCATCAATAAATACTCCCAATTGATTTGATTTATCAATTCTAAGATTACGTTCAAAATTTGTTGGAATACTGAGGTAAACACTTATTTCTCCTCTGAGCATTGCTTGAGCAGCCTCCTTATCAGAATTTAATCGTTGGGTGACATTAAAGTAGTTCGAAGCTTCGAAGGCCGATATTAAGGCTCTCGAGCTACTGCTTTGATCTGCATCTACATAACCGAACTCAATATTTTGTATTTCATAAGTTGCAGCATTGGACAAAATGACCAATTGTAAAATGGGAAGAATAAAAATAATAGGTAACATCCCTTTATTTCTAAAGATTTGTTTGAATTCTTTACGAATGATATATCCTATTGTTTTCATCTTATTCCAATCTAATTTTATAATTCTTAACACTTAATCCAATCAGTAACAAGGTCATAAATAACAGCACGAGGGTTTCCTTAATTATATAGCTGATCCCGATTCCTTTTAACATGATTCCCTTTACAATGAGTATGAACCACTTAGCAGGGATTATATTGCTAATGACTTGGAGAGGTAATGGCATACTGCTAATAGGAAAGATAAATCCAGATAGCAGTATTGTTGGAAGCATTAAGCCCATTAGAGAAATCATCATGGCAGATTGTTGGGTTGCAGAAATGGTGGAGATTAAAATACCGAGTGCTAGTGAAGTGATGATAAACAAAACACTCTCAAATCCTAACAAGAATAAACTTCCCTTTACAGGCACATTAAAGATAAAGATGCTCAACAAAACAATTACCACGGCATTGATGATCGATAAAAAGATATAGGGAAATACCTTTCCTATAATTACTTGAAATGGCTTTAAAGGAGATACCAGTAAAATTTCCATAGTCCCTTGTTCTTTTTCTCTTGTAATAGAGATGGAGGTCATCATCGCAGAAACCAACATTAAAATAATGGTCATCACCCCTGGAACAAACATATAGACCGACTTGAGTTCATTGTTGTAAACCATTCGGCTTTGAGGAACAATTTGATAGTTGATAGTATTTTGAGAGTTAATACTCTGTTGATGTTTCTTTAGAATAGAAGTTAGATAATTATTGATGGCACTTGCCATATTTGGGTCTGTAGCATCTGTTATGAGTTGAACAGAGGCCTGTTTGTTTTTGATTAGATCAGAACCAAAATGAGTACCAAATTGAATAACAGCCTTGACTTTACCAGTTTTAAACACTGATTCTATAGAAGCTTCTTTCTCGATATATTCAGCAACATCAAAGTGCTTTGAAGCGGCAATTCGCTCGACAATTTCTTTTGTGGTTTCATCCTTAGATTGGTCTAAAATCGCAATCGTCACATTGTTGATTTCATTTGTAATAGCAAACCCAAACAACAAAATTTGAGCAATAGGCATCCCAAATAAAATAAAAAGCGAACGTCTATCTCGAAAGATGTGAAAGAATTCTTTTTTAATAAAACCAATAAAACGTTTCATCCTCTTGCTAATTTTAAAAACACTTCATTCATATGATCGGTCTGATACAATTTTTTAAGTTCCTTTGGACTTCCAAGAGCTTCAATTTTGCCATTAACCATAATGGAAACACGATCGCAGTATTCAGCTTCGTCCATATAATGGGTAGTGACAAAAATAGTAGTCCCTTTGTGAGCTGCCTTGTAGATCATTTCCCAAAATTGACGTCTTGTGATGGGGTCTACACCTCCTGTGGGTTCATCCAAGAAGACTATTTTAGGATCGTGAAGTAGTGCTACTGAGAAGGCCAACTTTTGTTTCCAACCCAAAGGAACTGATGAAACTAAATTGTTAACGACCTCTTCAAGTCCTAATTCCTCTACTAGTTCACAGCGTTTTTGATTGATTTGTTTTTTGCTTAAACCGTAGATACCTCCAAAAAAAGTAATATTTTCTTTAACCGTTAAATCGTCGTATAGGGCAAATTTTTGACTCATATACCCAATGCTTTTTTTGATGGACTCAGTATCTTTATAGACATCGAAACCAGCGACAGTTGCTGTTCCTGAACTAGGAGCTGAAATTCCGATTAAAATTTTCATGGCTGTGGTTTTACCAGCACCATTGGCTCCTAAAAAACCAAAAATTTCTCCGGTTTTCACTTTAAAGCTTATTTGATTTACTGCAGCAAAATCTCCAAATATCTTGGATAATTGATCGACTTCTATAACGTAAGTTTCCTTGTTCATCTTGCTAATTCCATGAAGGTGTCCTCAATGGTAGGTTTTGTTAACTCAATTTGAATTGATTGTAGCCCTTGCTGTTCTAAATACCTTTTTAGTATTTCCATTTTAAAATCATCACGGCTATCAGTATAGTGAACGAATTCTCCAAAGGGAAACACGCTGTATCGGTGTTCATAAGTGTTCAATGCTCTGATTAGTTGATACATATTATGAGCCTTAATATTGTACAGTTTTTTGGGGAAGTGATTTACAAGTGTCTTTGGGGTGTCTATTTTAAGAATAGTTCCCTCTTGAATCAAAGCAATTCGATCACAGAGTGCGGCTTCATCCATATAGGGTGTGGAGACCAGTATGGTAATTCCCTTTTTTTGTAGACGCTTGAGCATTTCCCAGAACTCTTTTCTCGATACGGGGTCAACTCCAGTAGTTGGTTCGTCTAAAAACAGTACTTTAGGCTTGTGAATCAGTGCACAGGAAAGGGCCAGTTTTTGCTTCATTCCACCAGATAACTTTCCTGCTCTTCGATCCTTAAAAGGTTCTATTTGAACATATATATCTTTAATGAGCTCGTAGTTTTCTTCGATAGTAGTTCCAAAGATGGTCGCGAAGAAATTGAGGTTTTCTTCAACCGTTAAATCTTGATACAGAGAAAAGCGACCTGGCATATAACCAATACTGTTTCGAATTTCCTTATAGGAATTGACTACATCGTATTGGGCTACACGAGCTGTGCCAGTATCAGCGAATAACAAAGTGGTTAGTATTCTAAAAAGTGTTGTTTTACCTGCTCCATCAGGACCTATAAGCCCAAAGAGTTCTCCAGGCTTAACTTCAAAAGAAACATCCTTTAAGGCTTTGAGCTGTCCATAAGATTTTGATATGTTCTGAACTTTAATTCCCATGATTAATCATTGAGCCATAGTTCTGCAGGCATCCCTATTTTTAAACTACCATCGTTGATTACAGATATTTTTATCGCGTAAACCAAGGTCACACGTTCTTTTTTAGTCTGGATGATTTTAGGAGTAAACTCAGATTCAGAAGCAATCCAACTAACAGTACCACTATATGATTTTGTGGTGTCTTTATGATCGATTTCAACACGCACTTCTTGACCGAGTTCAATCGTAGAAAGCTGTGTTTCATCGATATATGCTTTTAAAATTAAAGTGCTTAAATCAGCAATTTTATACAGGGGTTTACCAAAATTGACCAATTCATGCATTTCTGCATACTTAGACAAGACCGTTCCTGAAACTGGATTGACAATTTCACATTTTTTTAGTTGGTCGTTTAATTGATCTATTTGTACATCGACTGTCTTGAGTTCATTGAGAACAGGAGTGTTTTGTAGTTGAACAGACTTGATAGACTGTTTTAAAACCTCTAATTCTGCGTTGATTTCAT
This sequence comes from uncultured Flavobacteriaceae bacterium, assembly GCA_937136455.1. Taxonomy (GTDB): domain Bacteria; phylum Bacteroidota; class Bacteroidia; order Flavobacteriales; family Flavobacteriaceae; genus MAG-120531. The sequence goes on from CAKZOO010000039.1 coordinate 57,411, forward strand.
CCAATTGCTTAGAAGTTGCTGCTCCATCAGTATATAGTTTTTGAAGTCGTTCTTTGTTTTTTGCCGCTAAGTCTAATTTAGCATTGAGCACTTTAATTTGTGACAGTACAGCTTTGGATTTGGACTCAACAACTTCTCTTTGGATCAGTAATTGTTGTTTTTTGAGTGATAGAGCAATGGTGTCGATGACTCCTACTAAAGTTCCTTCCTTGATATCATCTCCTTCTTGAAGATTAAATAAAATTAGTTTTCCGTTGTTTTCGGCAGAAATAGTCACTTCTGTAGCTTCAAAATTTCCATAAGCATCCGCTGTGTTTGATTGATTGTTACAGGAAGCTAATGCTAGTGCTAAAACTGTTAGGGCTATGTGATATCGTTTTTTCATACTATTTATTTTTTTCCTTTTGTTGTATTGTAATTTGCTTTTGCTAATTCTAAAGCAATTCGATGCTGTAAATGTCTTGTTGAAGCTTCAAAGAGATTCGTAGATTCAGTTATAAACACAGAACTTGTAATAAGTCCATTGGTTAGTTGAGATTTAGTGGTCGAAACAACTTTCTCTTGTAATTCAACAATAAGCATATCGTTTTCTATTTGCTGTTCAAGACTTCTGATTTCATCTTCGAAAGATGCTAACTCAGCATTGTTTTTTAATTGAAAGGCTTCTTGTTGAGTGTTAATTATCTCGCGATTTACTTCTAATGCATCTCTTTTTTTCTTGATAAAATTCCAATCGAAGACATTCCATTGTAATTGAACTCCAAGGATATAGAATTCTTCAAAAGAGTTTTGAAGCATATTTAATCCAGGGTTACCATAACCAGCTGTTGCAAAACCAGATAGAGTAGGAGCATTCACTTTGTTTAAAAGGATAGATCGATTTGTGATTTCATCCTTTTTAAGTTGAAAAAATTCTAATTCTGGTCTTGAATTTAGTTCATTAATACTCTGATCTACAAGGGGGATGGTTAATTCGGTGTTCTCATCTATATTTTTTCCAACCAAGGATGAAAGCACTTCCAAGCTCTTGAGTTTTTTTGCCGTTAATTCTTTATTTAAACTCTTCATTTTTAAGAGTTCAATATTGATAATTTGTTGAGAACTCTCAAGTAATAAGCCGTTTTTAACTCTCGACTCAACTTCTAAAAGGGTCTGTTTTAATTGGTTTTCTCGCTCTTGTAGTAGGTTGAGTTGCTGATTTAATGCAATAATTGAAAAGTATACTTGGTTGAGATAAAGTTTTAATTGATGTAACTGTATTTCAACTTCTTTTGATTTAACACTACCTATGGTGTTTTGTAATTTCTTAGCTGCCTGAATCTCCCCTGCTTTGTAAATAAGTTGTTGTGCACTTAAAGTTGTCTTGTACTGATCGTTGTTAAGAGGTTCGATACCCGCAGTCGGAATTGGAATCTCAATGACATCCGAATAATAAGTAGCCTGTGCATTTAACACTATTTGAGGTAAAGTTTTAGCATTGATGGCATCGATTTCTAAATCGTTTTGAATTTTAATCATCCCTGTTTGTTTGGCAATTGGATAATGCGATTCTAAATCTTTATAACAACCATCTAAGCTAATTTGATTTTGACCCCAACCAATAGTACTGATGAGTGCTACACTTAATGTTATTAATAGTTTCATCGATTATTTTTTTATGGCGTTGATTATGAAATTCGATACAGAGTGTTTTCGTTCTATTAGAAGTTGATTATAAGCCTCATTATCTTTTTTTGTAATTGCTTTAAAAAGAGGAGCTCCGATAAATGGAAAAACATTCAATGAAAGAATATTGATAAATAATTGATCAGGATCTATAGGTTTAATATTACCTTCTTCAATTTCTTTTTTAACCGTAGCTTTAAATTTATCGATGTTTGGAAATGCAATGTTTTGTTGAAGTTTTTCAATAAACGTTGGATTTTTATTGAGTTCATGGATTACAAAATTCGGTATATAAGGATGCTTTGTAATGAAATTGATATAGTTGAAAGTGAAGTTTTTAACCTTTTCTTCAACAGAGCTATCGTCGTTTAAAATAGCGTTAAGTTCAGGTGCTAATAAGGAAAAAGCCTTTTTGAAAACAGCGTCAAATAACAATTGTTTGCTCCTGTAATAATAATGAAGCATGGCTTTGTTGATGTTGGCTTTATCTGCAATTTCTTGCATTCGTGATCCGTCTAAACCCTTTGTCTGAAATACTTCATTTGCTGCCTTAAGGATTGATTCTTCTGTATTATTGTCTTTGTGTTTTGCCATTTTAACTAAATAGTTTAACCAATTGGTTAGCAAACTTACAAAATAAAATCAGAACAAAGGCTCTGATTCTATTTTTTTATCTAATTATTTATTAGTCAAGCTCTTCGATAGTGATTCCAAATCAACTCCTTTTGTTTCAGGCATCATATAGCGAACAAAAGCGAGTTGTAGCACCATCATAAAAGCAAAGAACCCGAAGACAGGTGCTGTTCCTATCGATGAGAATAGAACAGGTACCAGTGATGGAATAATCGCAGCTAGAACCCAGTGAGTGGATACTCCAAAGGATTGTCCTTGACTTCTAAGGTGATTAGGGAATACCTCAGAGATGTACACCCAAATAACGGTACCTTGACCGATGGCGTGTGAGGCAATAAATAGGAATAAGAAACCAGGTACGGCCATTCCACCCCAATTGAATTGAAAAGCACAGGCTACAAGGCTTAGTGAAACAATATAACCAAAAGAGCCCCAATACATCAGTGTTTTTCTTCCTAGTCTGTCGATGAGGTTGATCCCAACAAGCGTAAAAATTAAGTTGGTGACTCCAATACCGATACTGCTTAGTAATGCCGTACTCTGTCCAAGTCCTGCTGATTCAAAGATTCTAGGAGCGTAGTACAAGAAAGCATTGATTCCTGAGAATTGATTGAAAAAAGCAAGCAATACAGCAAGTAGTAGTGGGAAACGATACTTTTTTGATAGTACGGATTCTGATTGAGATTCAGAATTTTGATCTTTCTCGTGATCTGAGATTAAGACATCGATAGAGACATCTGAGTTTAATTCATTTAATACTTCTTTGGCTTCCTCATTTCGATACTTAGATACCAACCATCTTGGAGAAAATGGAATTTTGATCACCATAAGCGTATAGATAAAAGCAGGTAAGGCTTCAGTACCCATCATCCATCTCCAGTCGTTTTCTCCAAAATTTCCAGCGATTAAGTAGTTGGATAGATAAGCTATTAAAATTCCAAAAACGATATTAAATTGATACATGCCGACTAAGCGACCGCGGTCTTTAGCAGGAGCAATCTCTGAAATATATGCTGGTGCTGCTATGGTTGAAGCTCCAACTCCTAAACCTCCAATAAATCGGAAGATGGCAAATACGATAGGATCATTTGCAAGGGCAGAACCCACTGCAGAAATGGTATAGAAGATTCCAATCCACAAAAGGGTCTTCTTTCGACCGATGCGATTGGTAGGAAATCCTCCAAAAATGGCACCGATAACAGTTCCCCAAAGAGCCATTCCCATGACCACGATGCCGTGAAATCCATCAGAAGAATTCCAAAGTGCTTGAAGTTGTTGATCTGCTCCAGATATGACTACGGTGTCAAATCCAAATAAAAAGCCCGCAAGAGCTGCTACTAGAGAAAGCTTGGTGATTTTGTTCATCAGTTGAAGTGTGTTTGTTTAGTTTGGTGTATGAATATACTAAAAAAAACAAACTCAAAATGAACTAAGAGAATAAATCATCGATAAGCTTCATGGCTTTGTCAGCTGCACCAGTGTGCTGTTCAACATATGATTTATTAATATGAGATCTTTCGTTGTACTGATCTTGATGGTCTAATAAGTAATCAATTCCGTGAGCAAATTCAGCTTTAGTTTGAACGACTTCAATTCCACCGAGTTTCACTAAATCAACCGCTTCTTTGAATTTAGAGTATTGAGGTCCAATTAAAACAGGAATCCCAAACACTGCGGCTTCTAATGTATTGTGAAGCCCTGTTTTAAATCCACCTCCAATATAGGCGATATCAGCATGGGCATATGCTTTAGTGAGAAGTCCAATAGTGTCTAATATAAACACATCAGCATCAAAATTTTTAGCCAGGTGCATTTTCGAAAATCGAATACACTTCTTTTTGATTTGACGCTCTAATTCTTCAATGTGAACTTGATCGATTTTATGAGGAGCGATAATGTATTTGAGGTCACGTTTCGATTCGTTTATGTATGGGATATAAATGGCTTCATCTTCTGGCCAAGAACTCCCAAAAATGAGGCATTTAGAATCTTTTTTGAATTGGTCCAAATAGGAGAGGTGATTTGAGGTGGCGAGAATTCTTTGAACTCGATCAAACCTTGTGTCTCCTCCAATACTACAAGAGGTGTAATTTATGTTTTGTAATAATTTGATGCTTTGCTCATCTTGAGTAAAGATGTGATCAAACTTTTTTAGGGTATTTCTAAAGAAGCTACCATACCATTTGAAGTAGATCTGAGAAGGTCTGAAAATAGCTGATACTAAAAAAGATGGAATTGAATTTTTCTCAATCTCGTTTAAGAAATTAGGCCAAATTTCATATTTGATGAATACCACAGCTGTAGGATTTGCTGCAGCTATAAATTGCTTTGCATTTTTTTTAGTATCCAAAGGAAGGTAAACCAAGATGTCTGCTTTCTTCTTTGATTTGATCACTTGATAAGCAGAGGGAGAAAAAACGCTTAAGAGAACCTGAGCTTCGGGATGTACTCGTTTAAAAGCCTTTATAACGGGCCTTCCTTGTTCGTATTCCCCTAGGGATGCTACGTGTACCCAGAGCAGTTTTTTTTGAGGATCTCTCAGTTGATTTATTTGTGAACTTACATCTTTTCTACCTTTGACAAATAATTTAAGTTTGGAGTTCCATAAGGCTGCGATATGGATTCCTAATTTTCCGAGATGTATAAAAAAGTTATATAAGAAATTCAAAGTGTTTTCTTTTGGGCAAAATTACACTTCTTTGAGTAATTGCCTCCTATTTTTCGTAATTTTGTGCTTTTAAATTAGACCAATGAAAAAGATTCAAATGGTTGACCTACAAGGTCAGTATCAAGAAATTAAGGATGAAATTAAGGACTCCTTTGATGGTGTTTTAAGTAGTGCGACTTTTATTAATGGACCTGAAGTACAGCGTTTTACTAATAATTTGCAACAGTATTTAGGAGTCAAACACGTCATTCCTTGTGCTAACGGTACTGATGCACTTCAAATCGCGATGATGGGACTTGGGCTTCAACCAGGTGATGAAATTATTACTGCTGATTTCACTTTTGCAGCCACAGTTGAGGTAATAGCTCTTTTAAATCTAACCCCTGTACTTGTCGATGTATTAGAAGATAGTTTTACTATTGATCCTAAAGCAGTAGAAGCTGCTATTACCGATAAAACCAAAGCAATTGTTCCAGTTCATTTATTTGGACAGTGTGCTGATATGGAAGCTTTAGAAGCAATTGCAAAAAAACACAATCTCTATATTATAGAGGATAACGCTCAGGCTATTGGTGCTACTTACACTTATAGTGATGGTGCTAAAAAAATGGCAGGAACTATGGGTGCTGTGGGTTGTACTTCCTTTTTTCCATCCAAAAACTTAGGATGTTATGGAGATGGAGGAGCACTTTTTACTAACTGTGATGAATTAGCCCATTCGCTTAGAGGAATTGTCAATCACGGAATGTATACCAGATATTATCACGATGTTGTAGGGGTTAATTCGAGATTGGATTCACTGCAAGCTGCAGTACTCAATGCCAAACTTCCAAGGCTAGACTCTTATAACAAAAAGAGAAGAGCAGCAGCTATAGCATATAACAATGCTTTTAATGGTCATGCAGATATTGTTTCACCAGTAATCGCATCTCACTGTGGCGAATTGGATGTCAACAATCAAGGACATGTATTCCATCAGTATACTTTGAGAATATTAAACGGTAAACGCGATGCCTTAGCCCAGCATCTTCAAGAAGCTGGTATTCCTTTTGGAATCTATTATCCAGTTCCTCTTCACTTACAGAAAGCTTATGCGGATTCGAGATATCAAGAGGAGAATTTTAAAGTGACCAATCAACTTTGCGAAGAAGTTCTCTCGCTGCCAATGCATACTGAGCTCGACTCAGAACAAATTAATTTTATAAGTGATACTATTTTGAAATTCTTATCTTAGGTCTTCTAAACCAATAGAAAAGAATTTTAAAAAATGAGAACTCCTTTACTTTTATTGATGTTCGCTTTACTTGCGAACCAACTTCAAGCACAAAAAACCCTTTTACACTGTGGTCAACTAATTGATGTCGCCAAAGAAAAAACCTATAGTGAACGAACTGTAGTGATTGAAGGTGCTAAGATTGTCGAAGTTTTAAATGGATATATTAGTGGTAGTGATGCGGATCGAGTAATCGATTTAAAAAATCAAGTAGTGATGCCTGGTTTTATCGATATGCATGTGCATATTGAACACGAATCAAATCCAAAGACCTACATGAATCGTTTTACGAATAATCCTGCAGATGATGCACTTGAATCGACTATTTACGCAAAGCGAACACTTCTAGCTGGGTTCACTTCCGTTAGAGACTTAGGTGGTTCAGGGGTTAATATTGCACTCAAAAAAGCAATTGCTAAAGGATATGTGGTTGGACCTCGAATTTTTACAGCAGGTAAATCAATTGCTACTACAGGGGGACATGCAGATCCTACCAATGGAGTAAGAGCCGATCTCATGGGAGATCCAGGACCAAAGGAAGGAGTGGTGAACTCTCCAGAAGACGCTCGAAAAGCTGTTAGACAGCGCTATAAAGACGGTTCAGATGTGATTAAAATTACTGCTACTGGAGGGGTGTTATCCATGGCCAAAAATGGTCAAAATCCGCAATTTAATATGGATGAATTAAAGGCAATTGTGGCGACGGCGAAGGATTACAATATGTTAACAGCAGCCCATGCTCATGGAGATGCTGGGGCAAGACGAGCTGTACTTGCTGGAATAAAAACCATTGAACACGGGACACTGATCAGCGAGGAAACTATGAAATTGATGAAAGAGCACAACACCTATTTAGTGCCTACGATTTCAGCTGGAAACGCTGCTTATGAAAATGCTAAAATTCCAGGATATTTTCCAGAGATCATCGTTCCTAAAGCATTGGAGATAGGACCAAAGAGTCAATCGAATTTTGCAATGGCTTATAAGTTGGGAGTGCCAATTGTTTTTGGAACTGACGCAGGCGTATCGCCTCATGGTGCAAATGCAAAAGAATTTCGTTTTATGCACGAAGCTGGAATGCCTGTTATGGAAGCATTGTATGTCGCCACAGTGGTTCCTGCAATGTTATTGGATAGAGCAGATGACTTAGGGCAAATTAAGGAAGGTTATTTTGCTGATATCGTAGCAGTTGATCAACATCCAAAAGATGATGTTCGCACTCTTGAAGATGTGAGTTTTGTGATGAAAGAAGGGGTGATCTACAAACAAAATCACAAAGAACAAATTATCGATTGATGAGTTTAAACCTCAGTGTTCATGAATTGGTTTGCCAGGTCGAAAACGAATCGATTAAACGACAAGTTTTTGATCAATTAGTCAAAGATTTCGCTAGATCTGGAATTCAATTAACTATAAATGACAATTCAACAACTCAGCAATGGATTGAAGAATTGATTCTAGTGTTAAATAAACTGTATCACAACAATTCAACTCAATTGTTTCAATTGCTCTATTTAATCGATGTGCCTCAAGAATACTACTCAAACACTCAAGAGATTCAAAAGGAAGATTTTGGTATATTTTTTGCTAAGTTAATTCTAATGAGAACCTTAAAAAAAATAGCCTACCGCAATCAATATTCTTAAGCAATTCAATTATTTTTTGTTTTTTGTTAAAAAAGCTGAAAATAAGCACTTAAAAGTTTTGGGGTAATCGAAATATTGTACTTTTGCTAGAATTTATTTTTAAACATACGAACAGCTAGTTATTAAATGGATAAGTATTCTTTCTTGAACGCAGCACATACAAGCTTTTTCTCTGATTTATATGAGAAATACTTGAAGTCACCTGATGAAGTAGAGCCCAGTTGGAGAGCCTTTTTTCAGGGATTTGATTTTGGCCAAGAAATGGCAGATGTGGATGAGCAAATTCAAGCTGCATTAGAGTCGGATTCACCAGCAATTCCTGAGAAAATTCTCAAGGAATTCAATGTGGTAAAATTAATCAACGCCTATCGATCAAGAGGTCACTTGTTTACTAAGACCAACCCGGTTAGATCGAGAAGAACCTACAGTCCAACTTTGGATATTGCTAATTTTGAATTGAGTGATTCTGATTTGGATTCTGTATTCGATGCTGGAGATATTTTGGGTCTAGGTCCTGTAAGTCTTCGTGAAATTATTCTGAATTTAGAAACCATCTACTGTGATGCCATTGGTGTTGAGTATATGTATATCAGAAATCCAGAACGTATTGAGTGGATTCAAAATCAATTAAATAACAATTTAAATCATCCTGTACTCAGTGCTGATCAAAAGAAGCACATTCTTAAAAAGTTGACTCAGGCAGTTTCATTTGAGTCCTTTTTACATACGAAATACGTAGGACAAAAGCGTTTCTCATTGGAGGGAAATGAATCATTGATTCCAGCTATAGATGCTATTGTTGAGAGTGCTTCAGAACTTGGAGTAAAAGAGTTTGTAATGGGAATGGCACACAGAGGGCGTCTCAATGTGCTAACCAATATCTTTGGTAAATCGGCACAATCAATCTTCGGCGAATTCGACGGAAAAGATTATGAAGAAGCTGTTTTTGATGGGGATGTTAAGTACCACTTAGGATGGACCTCGATGCGTGATACAGATACTGGTGCTAAGATTACGATGAATATTGCTCCAAACCCTTCTCACCTAGAAACAGTAGGAGCGGTTGTAGAAGGAATTACGCGATCAAAACAAGATAAATTCCCAAAAGGAGAAGCGCATAAAGTGCTCCCTATAGTAGTACATGGTGACGCTGCAATTGCAGGACAAGGAATCGTTTATGAGATTGTTCAAATGGCTCAATTAGACGGTTATAAAACGGGAGGAACTATCCATATTGTTGTAAACAATCAAATTGGTTTTACAACGAATTATTTAGATGCTCGTTCTTCGACCTATTGTACCGATGTAGGAAAGGTGACCCTTAGTCCTGTACTTCACGTAAATGCTGATGATGTTGAGGCTGTAGTTCACGCTTCACTCTTTGCATTAAAGTATCGAATGGAGTTTAAGTCTGATGTTTTTATCGATCTATTAGGATATCGTAAATACGGTCATAACGAAGGGGATGAGCCTCGTTTTACACAGCCTATATTATACAAGGAAATTTCTAAGCACAGCAATCCTAAAGAAATCTATTTTCAGAAACTATTATCTGAAGGAGTAGTAGATCAAGTCTATGCTGATCAATTAGAAGAACAGTACAAAGAGAGCTTGGAAGTACAGTTAGAAGATTCAAGAAAAGAATCAACTACGGTCATCATTCCGTTTATGCAAAATGTTTGGGATGATTATAAAATGGCTCTTGAAGATGATATGCTTCAAAAAGTCGACACTTCTTATGATTTATTAGGTTTAAAAGAAATTGCGGAGCGAATTACCAAATTACCTGATGGTAAAAAGTTTATTCGAAAAATACAACGTCTTGTCGATGACCGTAGAAAAATGGTCTTTGAGAACGACAGAATCGATTGGGCTATGGGTGAATTATTGGCCTATGGTTCACTATTAAAAGAAGGTTATGATGTTCGTATTTCTGGTCAGGATGTAGAAAGAGGAACTTTTTCTCATAGACATGCGGTGATCAAAGTAGAAGATTCAGAAGAAGAGGTTGTGCTCTTAGATCATATAGATGAACATCAAGGTGATTTCCACATCTATAATTCACTTTTATCAGAGTATGGTGTTCTTGGTTTTGATTACGGTTATGCCATGGCAAATCCAAATTC
>CAKZOO010000040.1 GCA_937136455.1 uncultured Flavobacteriaceae bacterium
AATCAAACTAACCAGATGAGCCGAAGACTCTCTTAGTTTAGGCCGCCATTGGTTCCAAAAACCCTGACGACGGACACCTTCCACAAAGTTCTGCCACCAAAGCCAAAGAAGAAGACCAAGGCCCAGATAGAGGCGCAGCGCAGGGCCTTCAGGGGTGAAGACTATCGCAAGCTGTTAGCTGCTTGTTCGGATGACAGCCTCAAAGATTTAATGACACTAGCCGCATATACTGGTTGCCGTATTGAGGAGTTGTGTAGCCTCAAGCTAAATGAGGTATCCGACAACACCTTTGAGATTGTAGACGCCAAGTCAGAAGCTGGCTGGAGGACCGTACCAATACATAGCCACATCAGCCAACTGGTCGCTAGGTTGTTAGCTACAAGCAAGGATGGCTATCTACTGTCGGACCTCACCTTCAATAAATATGGTAACAGGTCTAACGCTATCGGAAAGAGGTTTGGTAGGCTTAAGACAGGGCTAGGTTATGGTGAATTCCATGTCTTCCACTCTTTCCGTAAGGGTTTCGCTACACAACTTGAGAACGCCAATATACCTTTGAACGTGAGCGCTAGACTTATGGGGCATGAAGTGGAGGGGCAGACTTTTGGTAACTACTCAGAAGGTCTAGCACTCAGGCAGCTACGAGAGGCTATCTCAGTCATCGGTTGGCGATAGCACCGAGGCTCACAGAGAGGCCAGCACAGCCCTAGCTACACCACTTGATAGCCGTTGTGTCCCCTGATGCCACAGCCCCCCAACACGGCCTTCTGACGCACCTCATGGGTGGTTGCCCCATCACTTCTTGGCCACATAGCCGTTCATTAGCGGATATAACTATGGTTATACGTGTTATGAATTTGATCTGTATAACTCCTGATTATAGCCATGGCCGTATGCTCTCTTTAACTTACTCCTAGCTAATGATCACAAACAGGAAACAACATAATGCTTCGCAGAAAATTTTTACAATTGTTACTGATGTCGACGGCCCCGTTTATCATGGGCATTCCAACAGTGGTCTCTGCTAGCGGTGGTGGTAGTGGCCCAGGTGGCAGCGACGGTAGCAGTGGTGGTGGCAGTGGCCCAGGTGGCAGCGACGGTAGCAGTGGTGGTGGCAGTGGCCCAGGTGATAACGACGGTAGCAGCGGCGGTGGCAGTGGCCCAGGTGATAACGACGGTAGCAGCGGCGGTGGTAGTGGCCCAGGCGATAGTGACGGAGTTGCAGGTGCCAGCGGCCCCAACGACGGAGTTGCAGGTGGCAGTGGCTACTCTGGCGGAATTAGTGGAAGCAGGGCAGGTGACGTTAGCTCTCAAAACGGCATTGTAAACGATGTTGAGAGCGCTCTAGACTCTGATGGTATGGAAGCAGTTGATGCGGACGACGTTGCAAACGCTCTGGCGGAGTTCAACTGATTATGAGAAGTTTTGTGCTCATTCCTCTTTGTTTGCTTGTCCTTGGTTGTACTGCGTCGAACTACTCTAGGGTAACGGAGCCATCTCTATATACGGCTTTAGATCGGCTGGAAGATGGAGCAACGGGGTTTCTCTCTGGAAATCGGGTCGCCTATGAAATCAAATCAACCTATAAAAGCTCATCAAAATTATGCCGTGTGGTGTCTTTTTCAGAAGCAAATAGATTCAGCACAGAAACCTTCTGTAAAGTTAAGGGCGGCGAGTGGACGTAGCTGAGAAAGTTCTAGGGTCTTACGATCCAGTAATATTACGATTATCTGGGGCTGGTGCGAATATAGTCATTGCCAGCCCCAAGTTTTTTGTAGGCCTGCTGAAAGAAACTCTAACAGGATGGAACTTTGAGGCGGCATCTACGCCTAAAATTGACATACGCATCACGTATTCAGCGGGTAAATATCAAATTGACAGTGTCGTTCAAAGAAAACCTTTCTTTTACGATGATTTAATGGATACATTGAATGAAGCTTTGCTTAGCATTTGTTATGTCGTAGCTAGCCAAATACCCGACACAGCATTGATCCATTGTGCGGCCTATCGAAGTGGCAGAGCAATAAACCTTTTGGTAGGCGAAAAAGGCAGTGGCAAGTCAATACAAACTGCAAATAGAGCGGTTGACGGATGCCAAATATTTGCTGATGATCTTGCTCTTTATTTTCCAAAACAAGGTCAGTTTAAGGCGTTGGGTTTACCCATACGGTTGCGGCGTCCAATTCCACAAGACTTAATCGCCATAGCAAATAAGGATATGTTGATCCCTGGTAAGCGAATTGCATACTCTAGAACTGGTAGTTTTAATATTGCTCCAGTGGGGAAAAAGTTCACTGTTACTAACCTTATTGAAATTTTGGCAGGAGGGGGCTTCAAGCCGATCCCACTGATATTAATTCCTCGAACCATCGCAAAATTCAAGATTTCAGTGTCATACACAACCAGAATAAAACCACCGTTAGATAGAGCCAATTTATGAGGAAAACGATGCTGATCGCTAGGTCTATACACTCTTGGCTTGGCATACTTTTAATGCCTTGGATCATATTTTTTGGAATAACTGGTTTATACCTAAACCACCAAGAACTTGTTATTTCCTGGCTTCCTAACAGTGAGTACAACGAGGCTATTTTCCGTCAAAACTATTTGGAAAACAGCGTTAGTAGAGAAATAGCTCAGACAATTGCCAACAAATATTGGAAAGACGAAGACAGCTTATCAGTTGAAAATGTAGTGTATCACGATTTTAAGTCTTTACGCTTTAAGAAGCCATCAGGGTACATAATAATTTCTCTAAATACAGGCCATTACTACGTAAAGTCTAATTACAGGCGATCAACATTTGATCAAAATGGGTATCGAGTACATACAAAAATATATTGGCCTTACATTTTTGGAATATTTCATCGAACAGGTTGGATTAACTGGAGATTGCAAACGGTCCTGGCTGACCTTTCAGCAATAGCTCTGGTGTTATTTGGCGTCACTGGAACAATTGTCTGGTACCTACCAAAGCACCGAAGAGTAATGCGTCGTCTGAAACAGTGATGGGAGAAACGCAATGATCAAAGCTCAATTAAGACACAAAATAATGGCCCCGATTATGGCTTTGTCGGCACTGTTTTTTTTCCAGGATGTCGCCAACGATATCAGGGAGCATATTATAACAGATACGGCCTACTCCTTTGGGAGCGCACTTCATTTGTTTTTCGAAATACTCGCTACTATTGGGCTAACGTTAGGGTTGATAGAGATTTTGACTTACATCAAAGCGTTACAGAAATCGGACGAAAAACATGAGCTTCAGCTTAAACATTTAACAGAAGATTTTGATGCGCTTGTACATAAACGGTTTGATAATTGGGACTTGACGGCTGCTGAAAAAGACATCGCATTGTTTATGCTCAGGGGGCTAAGTAATATCGAAATTGCGGATCTACGAAAAGTGGCAGTTGGGACCGTCCGTGTTCAAAGCCACAGGATTTTGCAAAAAGCAGGTGCATCTTCTCGCACAGACCTGATGTCAATGTTTATGGAGGAATTTATGGACGTTGGCTCGGATTTTAGCTCTGAGCAATTAGTGAGTGAAACATAGTTTAGGCAGCACAATGAAATTTAGGGCGACCTTAATAAATTTTTGTCTTGGATTCTGAGGTGGAAACCAGCGCAGACGGATTCACCTGCGTATTTTTTGGAGGGGCCCCAAGCCCTCTAAGGCCACCTACAGGCTCAAGTCAGACGCAATTAAGCCAAAGCAGCCCAGAACCTAAGGGCCTCAGTGAAGCTATTTACAAGACCTATGCCTTTAGCGCTTTGTAGATAGCACCACGGGTACAGTTCAGTTCCCTAGCTATAGCTGTAGCGCCCATGCCTTCAGCCTTAAGCTGCTTAACCTTGTCGTAGTCTATGGAGGTAGGGCGTCCCTTGTAGACACCAGCAGCCTTAGCCTTCTCAATACCAGCACGCTGTCGTTCCTTGATGAAGCCTAGTTCCATCTCCGACACCATACCAAGAACAGTCAGCATGACCTTCCCCATAGGGCCACCTGTATCAATGGCAGGTTCCAGTACCTCTAAGCTACAACCACGTTCATCAAGTTTATGTACAAGGTTCAGAACGTCTCTGGTGTTACGGCCTAGTCTGTCCAGCTTATGCACACACAACACATCACCTTCTTGCAGGAAGTCTAGGATGGTAGCCAACTCTGTAAGGCCTTCCGTAGTGCTGCCAGACTTCTTTTCTGACCTAACAACAGTACAACCAGCATCAGTAAGTGCTGCTACCTGAATGTCTGTAGACTGTGAGAGTGAACTACAGCGTGCGTATCCGTATTTAGCCATAAGAATGCATCCCAATCTGATCATTATGATTCATAGATTAGGTATACACTACCGTTCATTAAGCACCACTACAACCCTATATGAACACTTTTGGGGGTATTCTGAGGTGTTCACTGTGAGTGTGCTTATAATGAACACAATAGATGTAGCTACTCAAAGTCACGACCTTCTGTGAAAGTAGATTCAACAAACTATCTGGCTTTCACACTAACCAGCTTGCTGAGCTGCACTAGCGACACCGTTGAGTTTGGGGTGAGAGAGTATATGAAAAATCACCCATCGTATGCAAGCCCAACCTAATCAGATTTCGCTAACTCCGCTTCTATAAGCTTGGTGATTTTGCCAGCCATAGGTTTTGTAGTTGAACTCCAAGAGCCAATCGCCCGTCCATTTACACCGATAAGGATTTTGTAAAAGTTCCACTCTGGTATGTAGTCAGCCTGCTCAGACATTGCTTTGAAGAAGGGGTGGGCATCGGGGCCTTTAACAGAAAGGCTAGAGGTCATTGGCATGTCTATATCATAGTTGAGTTCACAAAAATCCTTGATCTCAGCATCACTGCCTAGTTCTTGCCGGAAATCATCTGACGGCACTGCGATAAGACCGAAGCCTTCATTGCGATACTTGTCATAAAGTCTTTGGAGGTCAGCATACTGCTTTGTGAAAGCACATCGAGATGCTGTATTAACTACAAGGTACGGTTTCCCAGCCCATTGCTCAGTGCTGATTGTTCCACCTTCGATTGCGGGGAAGTTGTAATAAGTGACCTCGTCAGCAATGGCTGTTGATGGTGGCGTGAACAGAAGCATCGCTAACATGAGCGTAAACAGGTTTTGTTTCGGTGATATGATATAATCTTGCATGAAGATGCTACGCACATAATCTGCCTTTGGATCAGACAAGAGGTTCGATTAGAGAATATGCACAATAAAAGAAGCCCCACGTAGGATATACGCAGGGCTGAGTTTGTTGTTGCCACTGTCCGTCGTCAGGGTTTTTGGAACCAATGGCGGCCTAAACTAAGAGAGTCTTCGGCTCATCTGGTTAGTTTGATT
>CAKZOO010000041.1 GCA_937136455.1 uncultured Flavobacteriaceae bacterium
CACAAACTTTATCGTTTTGTAGTGGTATTATGTGATCCACCTCATAACCTTCCTTACGGTTTAAATATACCTCTTTTATTTTTTCTAAATCTGCCCATTTTGGTGTAGCGTTCTTCTTTTGCGCTCTATATTTATTATTTAGATGGTTAATTAGACCTTTGTTATTAGAGCGCCACTCTTTGATTTTTTCTCTGTTATCATTTTTCCACTCACGACATTTCAATAAATTATGCTCTAAGTTAGAATCTCTCCATTTTTTAAATCTTTTACTAATGACATCCTTGTTATTATCTCTATACCTTTTATTTATTTCAGCCAATTTTTCTGGGTTAGCTTTATGCCATTTTCTATTTCTAGCCTTAATCTTATCTTTATTTTTTATATAATTCCTAGAGTTCAATTCTTTTTTACATTGCTTACATTTGTTCTGTCTGCCGTTTTTTCTTCTAGAGTCTTTGTGATACTGTTCATCCTCTTTCATTTTATTACACCCAGTACACTTTATCATATTCCCTCCAAGTTAAACCCAGTAGATTAATTCTACTGTGCGGTTATCCAATTCTGTCTCAAAATATAAAGTAACGTTATCCGTTACCAGATTCTCTTCTCCGTATGAAGTTCCTCTAGGGAGTAAAACATGGTCTCCTCCAGATTGAAACTTTACTTTTAGAGGTGAATCTGTCTCTCTCAATCTTATAGTAAACCTCTTTGTGTTGTCCGGTAAACTAAAACTATACTCAGTACTCGCAGTGGTAGCTGATATGTTCTCAATGTATGCAGTTTTGGAGCTAGATTCCAGAGTAACCTCTACCGGACTAGTATCGAATACTTCAAATTTCTTTTCAGCATAATTGTAAACGTACCTAACATCATTCTGTGGAGGTAAGTCGTAATCCTTTAACAACTCACTCTCACCTTGCTGAGTTTGGGTAAAAGTAAACCCTGTATCAACGTCAGTTGTTGGATCAGTTTGACCTAATCCTAAGTTCTCTATCCTAACTATATTGTTAATTGATTTAGCTTTAAACAAATCGCTATGATTAGAATTTATTATTATAGAAGTTCCTAAAGCCACAGCAAAACTAGGATCATCTGTTGATATGGGAATTCGGATTCCTGTTCTGTTAGGGACTGCTGGATCAACTGATCCGTTATCCACATCGTACCATACGTAAAACTTGTTCTCATTGTTGGCAGAATTTAGTAAAAAGTATTTGCCCGACAAGCTCCCTGAATTGTCCCCTTGAGTCTCCACAGTACTTATTTGTTGTTCTGTGTCAAGATAAAATTTAGCATTTGTTACGCTATCTTCTGAATCCGTTTCTAGAGTTACCCTATTATAAAAGGAACCTACGATGTTATCAACATCTATAACTCGTAATGCGTTACCTTCCTCACTGTGTGAGTTCTTTAAAACTCCACCCGGATCAAGGTAAGACAGTTCCTTTTGTTTTGTCATAATTCATCTCTTGTTACACAAAAATTGCTTTAAAAGTAAACGTTCCTAAATTAAAACCTGCATAATCCTCATTAGTGTATTGTAACTGTCCTGCAGGAGTGATGCTAAAAAGTACCCCAGAATCTCCAGTAGAGTCAATACTAATATCCCAGTTAGCTCCTGAGTCCACACCTTGGATGTTAAAGGTTTCAAACCTGTCGGCTGTAGCGTCAATACTAACATTTATTGTTGCGTTAAACCCGTTTGCAGTAGAAACGTTAAAACCTGTAACGTCTACAGGGGTAGTTTGGTTATTTGCAATACTTGCTGAAGCGTCCAGATCAAAAGAACTCTTGTTGTTGATTTCAGTTTTTAACTCGTCAATTGCATCCTGAGCATTAGTAGCACTAAGACCTGATCCAACGTTATCATAATCAATCTGGTCAGCATCGTAATCTGAAGCTGCTGGGACAACAGCACCTGTGCGTGAGTTAAATGATTCTACGTAACTTGATTCGATGGCGGTTACTCTAGTGTCCACTCCGTCAACATTACCGTCAATTTCATCCAAAGCTCCCTGAACTTCTGTAGCAGTCAGTCCTGAAGTTGTGTTATCAAAATCAACCTGATCTGCATCGTAATCTGAAGCAGCAGGAACTACCGCACCAGTCCTAGTGTTAAAACTCTCAACATAGGAAGCTTGGATTGTGTCGATTGTCGAGTCTAACTCATCTATAGCATCCTGAGCGTTGGTTGCTGTTAACCCTGATGTCGTGTTGTCATAAGTTGCATTGTCTGAGTCAATAGTAACTGTGTTGTTCCCAGTTGCTGATGTTCCATCAATAGTTTTATTACCTAATGTCTGAGTTGTTCCTGTACCTACGACATCATTACCAACTCCAACACCGTGAACGTCGGAACTAGGATCGTTTACCTCAACTCCATGTTCTAAATTTGTGATAGTGTTGTTATTAGCATTTATTGTTTTGTTTGTAATCTCTTGAGTATGTGTTACTGTAACGACTTCTCTAAGGTCTCCAACTTCTCCCATCTTAAATTTTGATGTTGCGGTTGAATCGTACCCTACTGCAGCATCGGTAGCGTCAGACATTTCCACTGTAAACCCTGCATCGGCAAGGTCAGCAGAAGCTTGTGTTCCGTTTTTATTTACTGTGATATTCGGGTCTTCCACATCTAAAGTGTCAGTGTTGATTGATGTAGTTGTCCCGTTAACTGTTAGGTTTCCGTTTACCTCTAAATTATTTATTCCTGAAACGTTATCTGAATCGTCAACTGATATACCAGTTTGCTCAACATTAGCTCCATCCAGACCAACTGTTTTTGTTAACCTGTTGTCAGCAACTGGGTCTGATATTTTGTTAATTTTATCGTCAAGTTCGGATTGGATTTTATCTGCTGACCACAAGTTTGAGGTAGTCGTCAGAGCGTCATCCATAGTCCTGTGCTGATCTATTTCGTAGTTCGTTAGAACGTTGTGATCTATATTAGTCTCATCGACATCTAATTGCAGCGTCTCGTTTGCAGCAGGATTAGCTATGTTTTTGGTTAGCTTACCGCTACCTAAGCTTATCTTGTCATTGAGAAACCCTGACGTAGTATCGTTAAGAGAAACCTTAACCCTAACATCAGTTCCTGCAGTGGCAATTAGGTCGATACCAATTCTTTTAAATAACTTAGCCATTAGTGTCTCCGATTGCCTGAGTAACTGATATTATCGATTGTCAACTGACCGCCAACTACTGTGGTTGCCACTCTCAGGAAGTTAACCCCTCTGCCTACAACTTCCCAGATCATTACTCCAGAATCGTCAGTTACGTCAAACTCAGTCTCCGTGATAGGAACGTAAGCATTGCCGTCAACTGAAACTTCTAGAAAAAATGTCATGTCAACACTTCCGTTCCCGTTTGAATAATCTAGCTGGACAGAAAAGCTTTCCTCCACCCCAGACATGTCAACAGAATTTGATGTAAAATCTGAGGATATTGTTTCTGGCGAGTCTATTAGCTCACTCCGAACAATTGAATCTATTACTCCCACTACTCGTCTCCCTTTTGTTCTAAATATTTACTTATTGAATCTAAAGCTCTCTCTCCTAAGTTAGCCCCCATAAAAGCAACGCCAACACCAGAAACTATTTGTGCGAAATCTGAACCTGTGATATAATTATAGTAGAGTAGTGTGACGGATATAGCCAACACTAACAGAGCAAAAACAAATTTTCTGAATCCAATAAATATTTTCATAAGTACCTAATTTTACGTTAATATTAAAAATAGTTGTGACAGACACTTGACTAAAACGCACTTTTTGTGTATAATAGAGACTAATGTTGAATGTCTGCCCAAAAACAAGTGTCTGTAATTAGACGCCACTGGTGTATCTAAATCTCATTCCACCCTTCAAAAATTGGACTATTATCCTTCCAATCTTCAAATTTCATAACATTAAAATCCAAAACCTGTTTATTCTCAATTAATTTTGGAAGTTCTCTCAAATATTTTCTGTACATTATATATTGTTTTTTTACAGACTTATCCAACTTACTGTCAGTAACACTTTGTGTCCAATCTGTCTCATATAGGTATCTATCCCTTAATTCTCTTAGTTTTTTTAAATGTGAAGTTTTCTTCTCATTTTCTAATTGTCGTTTTATGTCATAATCTATACTTTCTAGTTCAGACAATCTCTTGTCAATAAGTTCTTCTGATTCAGACGATATTAAATCTTTAAACCATTTATCAGGATTTGGGATAGTTAATCCTAATTTATGTAAACAAGTCCTTTTATCTGTTAAGTTATTCCATCTAGTACTAAAAACTAGTGACTTATTTTTGTACAGTTCTTTCTCTTTCTGTTTAAGTTCTTTTAACTCTCTTTGTTTTCGTAAAAACTCTTCCTTGGCTGCTTTTTCTTCTGCTTCGAGTTTTTCCTTAGCTTCGATTTGAGTTATGTATTCATCTTTAAAATTTGAGAGTTCTAATTCCAATCTCGGAAGACTAGCACTTCTAGTACCGAGTCTTTCGTATAGTTCTTCTGCTACATCCAGAACTGTTAGTTTCTCTAAATCTTTCCTAGTGAATCTCATAAATCTCCTGAGCTAGTTCAGCATTAGGATGTCCCTCAACAGGGAAATATATCTTAAATACGTCTGCCCAACTTCCATGTTTCTTTTTTATGATAAAACTGCATATTATCCATGACAGTTTCATTGTTAGAAAATTATCTTTCAGAGCCATCATTTTAGTCCAAGCAAGCAGTTTACCACTAGTTTTCTCAGGCTTAGACAGACATGCTACGATATTGGCTATCAGAAGCACAAAAAGGGCTATCTGACCGATTTTAGGTGTGACGCAAGCCTTGTATAGCACTAAGTCCCTAGGATGGATTAGACGCAATTCTGAGTCTTCTAAGTTGTTGTATTTGTATCCACCTTGGTTTAAGATTTCTTGCCAGATTTCCTTGTGCCAAGCAGGTCGTGAGAATGCACTGCTATACAGGTATCCAGTTAGGAAAATTGTAATCAGTTGATCTGGTGACATATACCCATCTTTTTGAACATACTCCCTCTCGTGGTGAATAGGATTCTGATGGAATAGTCCCTCTTTTATTCTACAGTTTTCGATTACATTACAGAGTTTCTCTGCTAAAGCTAGAGATTCTGTGAACCTTCCAGACTCTCTTAATAAGAGGATTAGCTGGAGAGTCCAGAGTATGGAATTCTCAGCATACTGCTCTCCTACTTTAGAGTTTACCATTCCGTAAGGGTCTATGAAATTATCCATTAGCAATCCCATTCCTTTCTGCTCCAGTGGTTTGCACTAAGTTTGCTATTCTTACCTTTTATGCCCGAAGACCTAGCGCAATAAGATTTTTTACGTTTAGGATTAGACTTCTTTATTCGCATGTTAGGATCACCAAAATGGACAATCTTCTCTTTTCCACCCTCACACCCCTTCACTACCTTAGACTTGTCTGATTTAGGCGACCTTCTTGGTTTATTGCAAGGCATGCTATCCTTGTCTAAGCGTTTAGCTCCTCCATCAGCGTATCTCTTCAGTGCATCCTTCCTAGCTTTCTTTTTGTCAGAGTAACTGTCCTTTAGGATGGGAGACAGGGATTCTGCATCGTTGTACGCTCCCCCGTCTGCGTAACCCTTCGCTTTGGAAGCTTCGATAGCCCTGAGTTGGGCTAGAGCTTCCTTGCGAGTGGAGTGGGAACCGAGGGTTTTTTTGCCCTCGGAATCCATCACTTTAAATTTGTTACCAGATTTTTTAATCATCGGTTACCTTTTCTTGACAATTTTTACTTGGGTGTATACTTCGTCAACACCGAAGTAGTTGGCAGCACCAAAACCTGTAGTATTTTGTGTAGCATCACACCGATGCTGAATCTCAAATATCTTAGATTCAGAGAGAATTAAACGTCCTTCTATTTTACTGCCCCCTGTGGTTTGGGTATTAGACTGACCCATATTCAAGTTTTCAGCAGTTCCTATTATACTGTCTGTCCCATCAGTGATATTTCTTAACCTAGCTTTGTGTGCTCCTATAGTGTTAGCACTAGAGAAGACAGGAGAGAATACCTCAATATCATAAACCCCAGCTTCCAAAGTAAACTGATTACTAGACAAAGAAACAAAGCTAGTATCCCCAGAAAGATCATTCAAGTCTCTGGTTTGCCAAGCACCACTGGTGAATGTGCCTCCATCAGTACCACTCGGTTTCACATCCTTGATATAAGCAGTTTCGTACCCGAATTTGCCTACAAAAGTCCCTCGGTCACCGTATTCTTCGGAGATGTTGAGGTAGTTTGTGCTAGTACTTGTGGTGAGCGTTACTCCCGCAGTCAGACTAAAACTAATCTTGTCCCCTGACGAAAACTCGCCCCTTTTAGACCTATATCTCCCATTGGTAATTGTAGTGTTTAAAGAGGGACTCAGGACTCTATAGAGGGAGCCGTTTACATAAAGCTGTATTCTAGAATTGTCACTTGGTGAGTATTCGACCCCTATAGAGATATCCACAATTGAATTGTTTTTTTGCACCTCGTAGTAATTTCCGTTAGTAGTGGTTGAACCATCTGCTCCACTTGTCCAACCGAGACCACTTCCATTAAAAGGTACTGACTCAGTGTTTGCTGTAATACTTCTCCCATCATTCCCTACAAGACTTACACTATTCCCCGTCAAGCTATCAGCCGCAAAGGTGTAAACCCTGTCGCGCTCTTTTACGAAGTCGGCTCCTGATCTAAAAACCATTATATCAAAATCTGTGGCAGCCTCCGTTCCTGAAGAATTAGTAGTTTGAACTGTGAATCCTGACGTAGTTGCTGGAACCCTGACCCATTGCTCAGTAGCGGTAACTCCCTTAGACATAACCATAACCACAGGTGCAACACTAAACGCACCAGAAGCAAAGGTGAGTGAATATCTAGATGTCGAGGATATGGAAGCATCACCATCCAACCATCCAGTGATATTCTCATCACTAACCACTCCAGTACTTGAAACCTTAGCACTAAAAACATTCTCACTCGCAATATCACTAGAGGTCGTGTTTTTGACTGTTACGGATTTCTTGGTGTTCGTCCAGCCTGCGATGGGGACTTTGAATCTATAAGTAACAGTCTCACTGTTTGTATATACTGCGGTCACATTAACAGGGTTGATTATGGCTGTTCCACTATACTGAGAACCAACATAGACCTCGCTCGTGCTTGTGGAAGGGGCGGCTACAATCTTGTTAACGTGATCAGCGTAACCATTGCCTGCAATTTCACCAACAATATTTCCCGCCTGAGAGGTTGTGTTATTTTCACTTAAAGAGTCAGCGTCAATATTTAGTCCATTCGGTAACCCTATGCTCGACACAATCCCTTGAACTGTTCCTGTTGTTATTGTTCCTGAAACAACTAAAAACTTCCCCTCTTGGTGCCAAAAGGCTTTGTTCTTTGATGGTGTCCCCCATCCAGCACTCAGTGTTGGCGTGTATTCTACGGGCTCACTACTCGCATAAATGTCCGTTGTCTCAAAAGGATTAACCTTAGCCTCAATCTCATCAAATTCTAGAACAGCACCAGAGTTCTCCAGAACAACCTGAAAGCCGCAGGTAATATTTGCTGTATCGTCTGCTGTTTCAAAAATAGCTTGGTGTTCCAAAGCTTTTGTACTTGCCTTAATAGGAACCCTTGCAAGTTCCACAGAATTAGTTACATCCCAAACAACAAAATCAATTTCGTTATCGTTTCCGTCGTAAATTGTGTAAACTTTTAGACCGCAAACGTTATCTTGTTCTTTTAGAGCTAGTTCGATATTAGGAAGGGCTACGTAATCGTTAGCAGACCCAGAAGCTTGTGTGTAGGTAATACTTCGATCACCTGCAATCGGAGTTGACTCGTCATTAGCAAGAGAACCGGCTAAAGAACCTCCACCTAGGAAGGTAGCATTGTTCCCTGAGCTTAGGTCAGCAGCAACAGTTTCCTCAAATCTTTCTGTAAAGAAAACGTCAATACCACCACCTGATCCAGAGCCTACTGGAACCAGAGCATTGTCCACAATTTGGAGCATTTGCTTTGTGTCAGTTGCGAAAACAAATTGTCCGTTAGTTGCAGTGAGTGCGTAGGTTTCCAAGTTTGCTAAAGTATCCTTTTTAACATCAAGTCTAGTTGGGTCTTGGATAGATTTGTTACTAAGTGTCTGAGCATCAGTTGTACCAACGATATCTCCAGAAACTCCGTGAGCTGATGTTGCAGCAACGTGAGTATCCAAATTTCCGTCCACCTCGTCAATTGCTGCCTGAGTATCTGTGGCTATTAGACCTGAAGTAGCATTATCATACGAGATAGCTGAGGCATCGTGAGCATCAGTTGGATCGGCTAGGTGATCTGAAAGTCCAGTAGCATTTGTTGAAATATTAGTTTCTGCAGTATCCAGTCTACCCTCAACTTCGTCAATAGCAGCCTGCACCTCAGTTGCTGTTAGTCCTGAAGTAGCGTTGTCGTAAGAGATTGCTGTAGCGTCGTGAGCATCTGTAGCATCTGCAATATGGTTATCAATTGAAGTTTGGGCAGCATCAGCAGCATCCTGAGCAGCTTGTGAAGCAATTCCTGTGTCGTCCAGAGCATCCTGTACGTTAGTAGCAGAGGTTTCTGGGTTAAGGGTAGGATCATATTCGACCTCAGAAGCCTCATTTTGCCCTTCTAACGCAGTTTTGACTGCTAGTGCTGAGGGTATCTCGGTATCAGTAGCAGCACCGCTTAAATCGGTGTTTAAGACTCCAGCTTTGAGGTTATCTGTTTCAATATTGGAGATAGTGTTGTTATCTGCGTCAATATCCTTATTTGTAAGGGTTTGCGTTTGATCGTTAGTTACGACTTCCCTCTCAGCTCCGTCAGTATAAGCCTTGATTTTAGAGTCTTTGTTTGCTAGTTGACCCTCAGTGTCTAAAGAGGTAGTTTTTTCCTTTAAAACTATACCTTCTTGGAATTGTCTTGGTTTAATTGCCATTTTTATCTCCTATATTCATATTTCCTACGGTTTTAGCGTAGGGGCATATTTGCCAGTTATTAACTTGTTTGGTCGATAGTAGCACCTTTAAATACGATAGTGCTGGATACGTGATTTGTAAGGTCTGAGGACACATAAGTAATCTGACCAGTGTTTGTGATGTCAAACGTCACCCCTGAATCACCTTCCGAATCAACGGAAACAGTGAAAACTGATCCATCGAAAGAACCAATAATATTTCCTGATTCAGTAATGACACTTGAGCCACTATCAAACACTCTTGTCACAAAAAACTCACAATTAATAGCCAAAACGTCTGCTGTACTAAAAGAGAACCCTGCAACTGCAGTAGGACTGGATACGTTATTGGCTAATGTTGCTGAGGACTGTAGAATGTCGTTTGGACCTTGGACGGTGCTGAGAGCTTCAGCAATCGCAATTAGATAATCTGTGGTGTCTTCTCCCCAACCCGGTTTCTCACCCGGATCAGGTATTTCAAAGGTTTTATTACCGATAATGACGGTTGTAGACATAATTTCTCCTAGGATTTGACGGATTATGGATGAAGGGGTAGCTAGTCCCAAATAATCCTCTAATATATATTGTTAATTTGGTGAGTTTTAGTTAAAATTATTCCAAATTGACTAACCGAGCCGACTTAGGCGAGTATTGTTAAATCTTATGTTGACTGAGTACCACAATACGAAATATTGTCAATTTGAGAGATTTTCTGTCAAGCTCATCTCAAATTAACTAGCCGAGCCAAATCAGGCGAGTAGTGTTAAATTTTAGGTTGACTCGTGACGGATAGTATGGTAAAATAGATATAGATTGTTTTCTGAGGAGAATTGGTTAATGAAAAAAAGTGAAGCACTGGAAAAGATTTACAAAAAACTGGACATCCTAGGTGTCCCTGATTTGTCAAAGCACGATTGTGTGTCCCTGCTGACATTTTTTGAGGAAGAGTTGGGAATGTTACCACCAGAAAGGAAAGTTTTTGTTTCTGAAATGGAGATAGAAAAAGTGGTAAAGAGACATTTCGATAAAAACCGTTTCCTACACATATGGGAGTCAGAAGATGAGTGAGTTTTTATTTTTAACGCCTATCATATTTCTAATTCCGGGTATTATCGTGTTTGGCGTGGTAACTCTTGCTATGCTATTTACCTGTTTATTGGCTGCCATACTTTCTGTAGGAATAGTATTGGACAATTTTGTCTATTGTATAAGTGGTAAGAGACCGATAGAATCTTGGTTAGAAAAGAAGTCAACAATGGAGTACAAGTGAAAATAACAATCCAAGTACTGAGAGGTACACTCTGGGCAATTATTCTAATGATGTTATATCTGTATGGCTGTTCAGGCACGCCAGTTACTAAGACATTTGATCCTATGCTCCAAGAGTTTGAGAAGGATATCGGAGTAAGTACGAAGGGTACTAAAATCTACTTTGCTGATTTATCTGGACAAAAAGTAGGAACCTGTTATGTTGGAACTAGGGTGATCCACTTGGACAGAGATTACTGGAAGTATGCAGGAGAATGGTCACGCAAAGCCTTACTTTACCACGAATTAGGACATTGTGTGTGTAATATTTTAATTCACTCCAAAGAGAGACAATTAGGTTGCGATTTTTCCTTAATGGGTAAAGCCATGGAAACTGAGAGATGTTATAGAGATTATTGGGATAGATACGTACGTGATCTGAAAGCGAGGTGTCAATGAGATTGGACAAAAAATCTACCAAAAAAATAGAGAAGTTGTTAAAAACTACAATTCTAACTAATAAAGAAATTGGAGAAAAGTTCGGAGTTAGTACTGCCACTATAGCAACTGTAAGAAAAAGAGAGCACAGGTTTTCAACAAAAGGAAAGTATCCAATTAGGAGACCTAAAGAGTACTACTTGTATGTACACCCTCCTAGGGGAAGTAGATCAGGATTAAGTAAACTTACTGAGAAAAAAGTAACTTCTATGAAAAAGTATTATATGAAGGGTTGGAAGATCGGCAGATTAGCTAAGAAATATGAAGTTAATTGGACTACCGTAAACCTTATACTTCAAGAAAAGTCGTGGAAACACGTTAAGGTTAATGGATTTATCCCTAAAGAATATGGCTTACCAAAAGGTAAACGTAAGAAAGGTTTGGGAGAAAAAGAAGTTAAGGAAATGAGATACCTCCACAAAAAGGGTAGAGATTACAAATATATAGCTGAACTCACAGGCTTTGCTTATCCGACAGTAAGATCGATTTGTATAGGAAGAACTTGGAGGCACGTGTGAATTCTCGCAATATTTGTGATGTAATTTTGTCGGTTATTTTTACAGTTCTGGTTGTGGTTCTGGGGAGTGTTTGGTTTGGAACCTGAAGTTGGAAGTTTGTGGGTGTGGAGAGAAAACGACCTCACTGTAGAGAAGGTCTTGAAAACAGGAAAGAATGTTTACTGTGTTACTGTATACTCTGCAAACAATTGTTTTAAAATAGGAAGAGATTTTGATATGGCTAAATTTCATTTTTTAGCACAATGGACGCCTTGCAGTAATTTGTTTGGTTTGTTAATAGGGGAAATTGGAGATTGAATTATGTTTAATTATTTAGACGGACTTTCTAAGAATATTTATGGATTCTTCTCAGGATCATCCGATAATCTAGCAAAATGGTATGATTTAGTGTATTTGTTGATACCTATTTGTGGTGTTGTTGGATTTGTGTTGTCTGTAGAAGGAAGGGAGGAGTAAGGACGAGTAATCAATAATTAAAAGAAGGAGATTAGTATGAATGTTGTATACATTAGTAGAGAAGAGTACATTAAAAAATGGGAAGAGATGAAGGGTAATTTAAGATTTGAAAATCCTTGTATAGACCCTGTAATGAGAAATATGACAGTGCAAGGTTATTCTGGTGAAGGAACCTCCTTTGCTAATGAATATGAGAGATTACACTATGAGTATTTTAATCCTAAAATGCCTTCAGAAATTATCTTTTATGGTTTAGATGGAACAATTGTATATAGAGTGAAAAGGGAGGAGTAGATGAAAGAATTTGGAATTGGTTTGTTGGTATTCATGTTTATGGTGATAACTTTAACGTTTTTTGAGTACATCAGACCTATAGACCCAACAGATAAAAGTTGGGACAAAAGATCGGGTATGTCACATTACGTAGATCACGGGACAGGTTGTGAGTATTTGTCTGTTGAGAATGGTTTCTTTGGTAAGGGTGTGCTGATTAAGAGAGTGGATGCTCTCGGTATGCATGTGTGTGGTAAGGAGTAGGGGATGAGTAGAGGCGATCTTGAAAAAGATTTAGAGGAGATTATAAAAAGTTCGACTAAACTAAAAACTGAGTATCACAAAGACCTTCTGAACAAACCTAATCCTAATGTTGAAATGTTTGATAAGTTTATTAAGTTTTTGGAAAAGTGGGTTAAATAAAGGAATTGGAGTAAGAAATGGGATTGTTTGATGACGTATATTTTCACTGTCCAGAGTGTGGAGAGATTGTTGAAACTCAAAGTAAAGCTGGAGAGTGCAGTCTAAGTACTTATTGGGAAGATTCAGTTCCTGTTGAAATAGGGGTTGATTTGGAAGGTGAACATGTTTACTGTGCAGGTTGTTTTAATAGTTTCATAATAGAAACGGAGGAACCTATAGCTAGGGTGAGATTGAAGTTAAGGGAGAGAGAATGAAAATAATTGTAGGCAAACAGGTTTCCGGACCAAAGAATGTTATTCCTAACATCTTTATGTTTGGTGGAATGGTTTTTGTGAATGTGTTGACTTATTCTTTTATGATACCTATGCATCAGAAATTGATCGATTTTTTGTTAGTTTGGGGATTTAATCCTTATGGGGATTGACCCAAAAGTGTATATATGATACAATAGTGATATGAATAGAAAGTTTATCTACAAAATTCATAACCCAGAAAGTAACAGAACCTACATTGGAGTTTCTAATAACCCTGAGCATAGGTGGTGTCAACACAAGTCTGATGAGAATTCAGCTATTTACCCTGCTATAAAAAAGTGGGGTTGGGATAGTCTAGAAGCTGAGGTCATATTTGGATCAGACGATGGTGATTATATTTACGAAATGGAGAAGTATTTTATTGAGAAATACGAGGCTTACAGTAAGGGGTATAATCGAACTAAGGGTGGGGACAGAGCTGGGACTAATTGTAAGTTGAGTGAGGATGAGGTGCTGGAGATTGTGCAGTTGCTTAGGGAGAATAAACTATCCTCTTATAGAATAGGAGAGTTATTTGGAGTTAATGAATCAACTATAAGATGTATAAAAGACGGGAAAACTTGGGCTAACGTTTCAGGATTAGTAAAAGGTCTATCCAAAGAACGAATAGTAGCCAAAGGGGAAAGACAGGGTTCAAGCATTTTAACTGAGGACATTGTTATCAAGATGAAAAAGGCTTACATGGAGGGAAAAAGTATTTCAGACATTAGAGATTTATTTGACCTTAAAAAGTCTACAGTTGAAGCTGTTCTCCAAGAAAGAAATTGGAAACATGTAAAAGTTAAAGGTTACAAATACAAAAAGAATAATAAAATGAAAAATTTAACAAAAGAGGTTATATTAGAGATAAGAATGTGTTACAATAAAGGAATGAAGATGATCCAAATTGCTGAAAAGTTTGGAGTTAGTCGGAATACTGTAAGTAACATTGTGCGGAGGAAAACGTGGACTAATGTGTAAAAAAAAAAGGCTGCCAGAACGACAGCCCTTTCCACTAGGTAAGTGTAAACAATTATGATTTAATGAAGGTAAGTAGCGTTTGTAATCCCGGTTGGGTACAAAGGAGACTTTGATCCGTGTACGATCTCATTTCGTAAGCATTCGCATTCTCTACCAACTTAATGAACTTCCCTTCCATTCCCGGTTGCTCAAGAGTAATCTCTTGTGAACCAACACGTAGGAAACAATCAGGCTGAAGTGCGTAAGCATATCCTTCTTTACAGTAGATTGAAGGAACAATCTTGATAAGACCATTCATACCGTAGAATTCAATTACCTTAGCACCTTGCTCATGTTTTGCTGAGTCGTAAGAAGAGTCGAAACGTCTCTTAGCAGCAAGATCAGTAAGAAGGTTGTTCCAAGACTTAGGATTACAGATAACTGTGATGTCCTCGTCAGCAAGACCTTTTTCCATAGCGAGTGCTACAGCGTCTTCAATTTTTTCAAAAGAAAGAACAGCTTCGCCACCAGAAAAGTTTGTACCAACGTTTACAGTGTTACCTTGCCATAGTGAGTATTGAGAAGCATCGATATCGAAAAGAGTACCAGTATTAGTGATAATTTTGTGGATACCAGCAAATTCTTTTCCAAAAGCACCAGCGTAGTAAAATACGTCAGTAGCAACAACACCAGCAGGAACAGCATCAAGAGTAACTTCTTTGTCGCTTAGTGAGTTAGAAAGAACAGTAGCTTCACCACGGATAGCACCAGCAGCAGAACGAATTTCAACAGGCATTTTCTCTGATCCAGACCAGATACCAGCAGCCCACTCGTGATCTTCGATTTTGATAACGTTACCAGTTACAGACTCAACAACACCGATACCACCTTCAGCTTGTCCGTACATAAGTTGTACTTCAAGACGACGAGCGAAAGATTTGAGCATGTTTTCAACAATAAGCTTAGAAGCGTTGATGAAAGCATTAGCTCCCTTTGATCTAGAAACAGCACCTACAGCAAGGTAAGAACGAAGAACCATTTCGTGTCCTTTTAGCTTTGCAGATTCGTGGCTTGAAGCAACGCCGTTACGAAGTGCGAAAGCTTGACCACCAGAACCACCATAAGTGAATCCGTGTTCTAATCCTAATGTACATTTTGTTACTTCTATCTAATTTTTAGATAGAGGGTTAATCTCTTCGGACTAACCTCTCGACCTTTAGTTATTCGTCGAGTTCAGACTGTCGCATACGCTTATACTAAAAGCGTCCAAACCACTCAGTCGTTCACGGTCTAATGAGTATTTTTCAATAAGTTCAGATGGTATGATTGTAACATCAAATCTGCACCAATTTCCTACGTGAGCTTTTTCAAAGTGGCAACCAGTACAAACAGTTACTAAGTTATCCATGTCTTCAAAAGCCTCTGGTTTTACCCAGTAAGGAATCATGTGGTGAGCGTGTAAATGTCCACCTTTTTTGTTACAGTATTTGCAAGTATAAGAATCCCTAACAAAAACAGCTTTTCTGAGCTTAGTCATTGCGCTTATTTTATAATCCCTAGGTCTTCTTAAATACTTTCCATTTTTGTAGTTAGGGTTTCTTTTTTCTGTTCTTTTTTTGGCATGTTCGGACAATTTTTCTTTAACCTCTTCTGTGTGAGTCTTACCATAAAAAGGATTTAACTCTCCAGACTTATCTCTTTTTAAAGAGTGTCCTGCTTTTTTTAGGACTTTGAAATTTTTTAAGATTTCCTTAGTCCTGTTAATACCTAATCCAAGTTCCTTCGCTACTTCTCTAAAATTTTCCAACTTAGAATAACATTCAATTAATTGAGACTTCGTTACTCCCCTATCTTTTAAATAGGTCATATCGTTTTTAGGAAGTTTCGGATTAGCAATGCCTAATTCCTTAACTACTTTTTGAACTTTCCATAATTTAATGTCTAAAAACTTAGCAGTTTTGCGCACACTACCTACTTCTAGGTACGTACGTCTTATTTTTTCTGTTAAGTTTTTCTCTACTTTCAAATTATTTCCTCTTTAGTTCCGCCCTGTCACCCTTTATATTTTACCACAAAAGGGCGTCCAAGTCAATCAGGTTCGGTTTTTCTTTACTATCGTAAAGCCGCTACTATTTAACGGGTTGGATGTACTGGTTTCCGGGTTGCTTATCAGCACTCTGGAAATCGAACATGTTGTAAACTTTTACGCCCTCTGGGATGAGGTCTTTTACTTTGTCTGCGTATGCTTCTTTGTAAATTGCATTCATTGATGCGAAATCATTAGTTTGTTGTGACATTATATTCTCCTTTTAAAAAATGTCCGTATTAATTAAATATCAAGTTTAACAGATACTTCTAGAACATCAGTAGCTGCAACAGCAGATGTGAAGTCAAGAGTAGCAGTTGTTCCAGAAACAGAAACGGTAGCAGTTTCATCATTACATTTTGCGATAACAACTGAAGCGCCTTCTCCAAACTTAGAAAGGTCAAGTTCAACGTTATCACTTACGATTGATGCTCCCGGAATATCAGCAATAACTGATACCACAGTCTCTGTTTTGAGGATAAGGTCAGCTAGACGATTATCCACAACGATCTTAGAATCCATTTTCATTCTCCTTAGAATAAAGTAAATTATTAACAAAAAAAGCTTTTTCGGTCATAACTCATCTCTACCTTGATATCACCAGAATCCTTTCGGGTATCTAGGAGTCGCAATAAAAAATCATAATGCCCTATATTATATTGTTAAAAAATGACAGCTCTTATGACAAAAAACTGTCACTTTTAACAAATATTACGTAATTAGCTCCCTAAATTCTTGAAAAAGTCCTTAGCACGCACCTTTTTACGCTCCTCTTTCTCTTTTAGAGGTTTGTCTGAGGTTTCCGTCACTTTAGGCTTCTTAGGGGCTGCTTTTGCCTTAGCAAGCCTGTTTTCACGCATTTTCTCGATATTACTCTTGCCAAGAAACTTCTCGATAAACTGGGTAGGCATTGAACTGAAGAACTGCTCCTGTTGCTTAATAAGCTCCTTTTCTACCGTAGGGAGTACATCTTTAGCAGAAACGTCATCGTAGCCATTTTCCATAGCCCACATCATAGTTTCAGCAATCTTCTGTCTGACCATTGGGTTATCTGGGAGTTGTTCGTAAGCATCCAAAGCCCCACTGATCTCGTCCTCAAGTTTGGCGTTCTCTTCAGCCATAACCTGCTCATAACGGATACGGTCAAGTTCCTCTTTGTATTTTCTTTCCTGCTCTCTCGCTTCAGCAAGCTCTCGCTCGTACTTTTCTTGAGCTAGTTCTTCAGGAGATTTTTTCATTTCCTCAATTTGCTTTTGTAAGTACCCCTTAGTGAGTTCATCAACATCAGTACCTAACTGCTTTAAAACAGAAAAAGGGTCTGACTTCAACTCTTCCAGAGCCTCTTCATAAGCCTTTTCTAGCTCTTTAGCTCTTTGCATGGCTCCACGTCCAGCGTGTGCCATTTGAAGTTCTCTTTTAATGCTCTCTTCGTCATTCAGATCAATCTTTTTAACAACCTCTTTACCGTTCACCTTGAGCGTAAAAGTTTTTATCATATCCTGAACTTCTTCTTCGGTCGCACCTTCCTCAATTGCCTCTTGTACGGCTTCCTGTAAGTCAGCTTGGTCTTCAGTGGACATTTCGGAAACTGAGGTCTCTAAATCATCACTCTGTTGATTTACTTCTTCATTTTCAGATGTTTCCGTCACTTCAGTCTCTAAAGAGTCGTCTACTACATTAATTTCTTCACTCATAATAATCTCCTTCGGTCAGTAATTAAATATGACCTAGATGCTCGTCTCATTATTGAGATAGAGCTTGTTATTTTTAGAACAATTTTCTTTCTCTGTAATTATTTGTAAGTTCCAAGGAACATGTAATCCGCACACAATATCGCCCTTTAGAGGAACTATATGATCTACATGATAGGTAACTTGGTCCCTTTCAGACATAACCTTTCTCTTTGCGTAAATATCCTTAATCCTCTCTTTATCCTTAAAACTTAACCATTTAGGAGTAGCCTTTAGTTTTCTAGCTCTATAATTTGAAGAATAAAAACATCTAAGTTCGGAGTTAGCTTTAGCGTACTCTTTTTCCCTCTTTTTAACTTTTTCCTTATTATTCCTCTGCCATTTTTTAGAATAACCAGAACACTTGTCCCTGTTTTTCCTAACCCACTCTTTATTATACCTGTCTCTTTTTTCTTTGTGTTTTAAATACGATTTCCTTGATATAGCCTTTCTATTCTCAGGATTAGCCTTAATCCTATCCCTTTGCTTCCTAAGTTTCTCTTCTCTGTTAGCTTCGTAATATTGTTTACTTTTCTGCTTACAATACTCTAAGTTATCATGATAAAAAAGCTTGGAATTACACTTCTTGCAAATACCCTTTGACTTCACAAACCTTCTAGGATTTTCCAATTCAATTGAGCATAATTTGCATTTATACATTTTATTTCTTTCTTGCTTTATTTCTCAGTGCCTCAGCTCTTGCCGCCAACCTATCAGCCTTCTCTGTGTCCCCAGCCTTCTCAGCTCTAACGCTACGCTCACTTAATAGTTTGACCTGCTGAGACGTTAGGTCGTCAATCTCTTGATCTGATTCTTTGTCTAGTTGGGTTGTTACATCACTAGAAAGTAATCTATTTAACACTTTCTTTTTCCTCATACTAAATCCTTAAATATTTTGTAAAAATTGTTCCTCTGCAGTATTTGCAGCTCCTTCAACTTTGGCAGGTTGTGCAGGCTTAACTCCTGACTGACCCATCTGCTGTTGTGCTTGTTCTAAACTCTGATTAGCCATCTGACTCATATCCTGCGCTCCTTGTTGATTTACTGGAGGCGGTTGCTGTTGGTTGATAGGGTTACCGCCCACTGGAGGAAGAGGTTGTTCGCCAATCAAAGCTAGTAAGTTAGGGTCGGTGTTTCTTAGTAAATCAATATGCTGCTGAATGTGAGCTAAAACTCTAGCATTCAAATCCGAATCAAGTCTTAGATCGGGATCAGCTAGAACATTAAGGTGAAGTTGGATATGTTGTCTGTGCGAGTCTACAGCAGTAGCTACAACTTCACTAGTTCCTTCCATCAACCTTTCATTTTCTGCACGTATAAGTAGGTTTTGGTTAGTTTGACCTTCAGTCATAGTATCCAGTTTACCAGTATTAATAACAGAGAAATACTGTTCTGGAGTTTTTATCAATCCCATCTGAATTAGGTTGTCTGCCATTTGAGTTCTACCTGCAGTCGTATGTGCGAGTGCGTTACCGACATCAACTACAACCCTGCTGATAGAATTTAAGTCCTTACCAGAAAACTCTTTCACTTTACTACGATTACTCACTCCAGCAATCTCGGCAATTCTAGGAACTTCTGCAAAATCTTTCAAGAGATTAATTACTCCTGTACCAACATCCTCAATTAGGATGATGTAGGATTGTTGAAGTCCGTTAATAAATTGGATAGCTTGGGACTGCACTAATGCGAGTGCGTTTCCAGATTTTAGAGAACTCTCAGGATTACCACGCACAACTGAATTCACACCAGAGATAGTTTCCATAGAACTAATCATCATTTGGAGGAAATTGAAAGTTTCTGGTGCAGTGGCGGTAAGCTGTAGAGCTTCTGGTTTTCCTGCTTCGGCATCGTACTCAATAAAATTCATTCCTGAGGCGACTTGATTTAATCGCACATCATTCCCTCTAGGATTTAAAATATTTTGTACACCAAAAGCATTTTGATTTGTAGCAATAGTAGAATACGAAGAGTTGACAGCATCTTGCATAGGCAAAAGGTCGAACATTGGCGAGTAGCCATAAGGAGTGCCCAACATATTAGCAGGTGCAATTCTGTAAACAGGAAGAGTTCTATAAGGCATAATTGAATCCATTAAAACAATGTCTTCATCCAAATACATAATGTATCTTCCGTTAGGAACCGCATCAGTTCTTTTGTGAAAGAACTCATACATTGGTATGTCATCAGTCTGATCTTGAGCCGCATAAGTCTTAGCATTGAAAAGATTATCTTTTGTTGGCACTGATAAAATCTTTTCTCTCATTTCTGGATATTTTTTTGCAAGATCGTAACGGTTCACAAAAGTCCTACAAACTACCCAATCATTTTGCTCAACTGTCTCTTTTGTGGAATCAAATACTACGTCAAATGGGGATAGATTCGTAAACTTAATATCACCTTCATAAACAGGAAAAGCTTCCATAGGTTTACCTGTCTCAGGATCAATTTTAGGGACTTCCTCTCCCGTTTCCTCATCTAATTCCATCTCTGGTTCGATGTAATCGTAAACCTTACCCGAAGTAGCATCCCACTCCATTTTAATAAATCCGCTACCAAAAACAATAGCATACTCAACGGCATTCTTTAAATGTACTTCTAATCTCTTCTCACGCATGTAGTAGTCTAGTAATCCGTGAGCTAGAGTCGTTTGAACTTGCGACTCGTAATCGGTATTAATCGATCTTGGTTGGAATGACGGTCTTGTTGCAGTGGTCATTGTAAGCATGTGTTGTGCTATATTTCGATAATGATTAACAGGAAGATTTACTAACTCCCCAGATTCTCCACCAAAAGATACAGAATGATCCAATTCATAGAACTTACCGTGATAAGAATACCAGCTTCTTCGCATGAGGTCTAGGTAATTGTCATTCTTGAAGTTTTTGTACCAAGACTCAGCTTTTCTTTGAATATGCGAGACTGCCTTCTCGGCTTCGTCCTCTGCAAAATAAGTTCCGTCATTCATATTTTAATCTCCGTTACTTAATATTGTTAAATAGTCCTACTTTTTACCCATAATCGTCTTGAATATGGATTTCAGGCTGTCTGTCCCCGATTTCTCTTCAGGAATATGGTAATTATCCTGTCCGTAAAAGTCGAAACCTTCAGGAAAAGGGTTTTTATTCTGATTTACGTTACGAACTAGGTATACCAAAGCATCTACCAAGTCAGCATGGTGTCCTTTCAGCTTCCTGTCCATAGTTCCAGAAACTCTTTCGTAGCCAACACGCTTTCCGTCAGATTTACGAATCTTCCAACGGGCTGTTTCCAGATGATATATTAAGTTTTTACATCTAGGATGTATTTCGATGTCTCCTCGTCGGATCATCATTCTTACATTATTGATTTGTTGTTCTTTATTATCTTTTTTAGTGGCAATAAAACGCAACCCGTGCTGTTTGTGCAAGTCGTTAATTAAAATAGGGTTGTTGTTATCCATAATTCGTTTATGTGGAGTGTATTTTTCTCCAGTCAAGGGGTTAGAAAATAAAGCTCTCTCCTTCCTGTATATACCATCGGCAATATCTTGAGTTGTTAGCTGTTCTTCGCCCTTACCACCAAGCACTAGCTCATCCATTATAACTATTTTCTTACGCATAAAATCGTAGTAAGCGAATAGAATACCTGTTAAGTCGCCAACTGCGGGGTCACCCGATACGTAGCAATCGTAATATGCAGGTAAAGGACTTTCTTTAACTATATCCTTTTTTACTTGTTTATTAAATTCAGGGATAACCATAGAATCATTGTCAGGTTCTGAAACTAGTAAAAACTCTCGCTTGAAAGCGGGGTCTTCCTCACGTCCGGGATACTCATCAATAATTTCTTCAATGTCTTCTGGCGTAATTAGTGGGTTGGAATAAATATCGTATTCGATCAAAACTCCTTGCGCTCTAGCTGCGGCAACATACTCAACCATAAACGGATGGTCTCCCTGTTTCGATGGAGTGGAAGCCATAATCATTTTACCTTTTGTGGTAAGTAGTGTTGGCATAAGAATACTTCTAACGATATAGGTAAACTCGGTATAATCGTGGAAGCCTGCTTCATCTAAAAGAATTAAGTGAGCAGCAGACCCTCGAACAGATTCAGCAGAACCTGCGTCAGTACCTGCCATCTGTATTAATGAACCGTTAGGAAATACATATTCGTTATCCTGAGTTCTGTATTCAGGTTTTAGGTGTGGAGGACAATCAGCAAGAATGTCAACCATGTGAGACTTAGCAACGTTCCTTGCATCTTTCTTTTTTGGAAAAATCAACTTCACTACTTGATTAGGTTTCCTGATGCAATATTCTACAGCAACCGTACACATTGTGAATGATTTACCTGTACGACGAGCACAGAGGAATACAGTATTCTTACCTTTTGAATTGTATACGGCATTACGCATATCCCTTTGGATACCTTTCAACTTATAGGTTAGGTCTCCCATTTCCCATAATTTAGCAATAGCCGACTTTACATCCATTACTTCTCTTTGCTCCCGTCAACAATACTCAGCAGTTGATCTCTGTTTACTTGTTTACCTTTGGGGGTCTTTTTATCGATACCATTTTTGATTAGCTGCAAACTCTTATTTAAAATCTCAAACGACTTTACTTCCTTGTCAGTAAGTGATCCGTTGTTCTCCGATAATATCTTTAGTTTCTTTATTTCATTTATACAGATATAATACTCATCGGACATCTCAATCCCATCGTCAATTCCGTACTCATGCAAAGTATGCTTTAGCTGGGCAATCTCCTGATCCCTTTTTTCCAACTCATCACGCAAAGCCTTTATAGTCATTTCTAAATCTACCATTGGATACCTCTGCTAAACTCTTCAGTCTGTTGTTTCTTCTTAGCAAACTTATCTTCTTGAATTGCTGTATGTCTATTCAGTTCTGCAATCTTACCTCTAATCTGAGCTTTCTCAAATTCTGCAGCAAGTTCTAGAATCTCCTTATCGGCATTCTGAGGTTTCTTTTCAAATTTCTTATCTGAATATACTTTGACTCCCCACACAAGATAGGAAACACACGCCATGCAAGCTGCAGGAACTGTGTAGTGGGGAAAAATTGCTGGCATAATTGAAAAAATAGCTGTGGTAGCTATAACTAAACGAATCATGTTAACTCCTTGGTAGGTCTTAGTTAGCAGTCTTACGATATCCTAACTTTAGCCGCCTTAAATTAATCTTACTTATTTGCGTCGTGGACTTTCTTAGCTCGGTCTTTGTCCGAACCTTCAGGCATGTCCATAATCCATTGAGGGTAGCCAGCTTGTTTAGCAGCGTCCTCTTTTTTCTTCTTCTCTATTTTTGAACCGAAAAGTCTTTTCATGCCGTCAGCGATACTTGATCCTCCATCGGCATACTTTTTTGACTTCTTTCCAGCCATAGCCTTCAGAGCCTCTTTTCTTAAATTCTTACTATTGCTGTCCATTTTCTCTCCAATAAGTGACGGTTGAACTAATAAGTCCTATAATATATTGTTAAAATAATTTATAGGTTGACTCAAATAGCTTATTATGATACAATATAGTTATCAAGATATCAGAGGGAGTTGATCGACCTCTCGTATCTTTGAGGAGCCACATGCCTCAAAAATCCTAGTCACTCCTTTTATTTGTTGTGGGATTGGTGCGCTGCACCTAACTTTATCAGTAGGAGCCAAAGTGACACCACAGAAGATTTTACTCGAACATGCAACTTTTGTTCATAATATGACAGACGAAGACATAGAACATCTAGCCTCGATACTACATCAAGTAATTTCATTTAAGTTTCAACCTTTTATGGAGTTTGGAGGTTGAGCATGACAGATCACCAAAATGTGAGTAAATGCGAAGACTCTGATGAGGGGGTTCGTCACACAACTGTCACTCCTCTACTAGACTTGGATAATTGGGTGGGCGACAAAAAAAGGAGTCCTTGTGGAAATTACAT
The DNA here is from genome assembly GCA_937136455.1 of uncultured Flavobacteriaceae bacterium. Classification (GTDB taxonomy): domain Bacteria; phylum Bacteroidota; class Bacteroidia; order Flavobacteriales; family Flavobacteriaceae; genus MAG-120531. Next base: position 23,401 of record CAKZOO010000041.1, read on the forward strand.
ATTTCATCAAATTGATCCTACGAAATTTGGACTATATGGTAGGAATTATCCATTCATGCACTGCGAAGACAGAAAAGATCGAGTTGGTGCAGACAAAATCCAGCTAATAAAGAACCTGCTCAACGAACATCCTTTCCTAGCTACCCCTCTCTACACTATTCTCTTTATAGGTGAAAAATGAATAAAGATGACAAATTCTATCCGTTTACTGTTTTAGTTTCTGAAGACAACAATCAATGGATTAGGAGCACGCCTTGTGGACAGTACCGTCTCTGGTACGGAAAAAACATAAACCCTTACTTACTTGAGGGTACATTTACAGGAGGACTGTCCAGATGCACATCTTATGTCCTAACAAGAATGACAAACCTATATAAGCTTCTCTACGCATAATTTTTTGCGACCTGTCGCCTTACGGCTCCTATCTGTTCTCGCATGATCCGTCACTCAAAGTCAATTAACAATATCTTATATGAAAGATATAAAGAATCCAGTATTCATTCCGTCAGACTCAGATTACGTATACGAAGTGTCCAACGGTCACGTTATAAAAACTCACAGAAAATTGTTTAGTTACGAGGGTAAGAAGGCAGTTCTGACGGGAATATCTACGATTTTGCTAGAAGCTCAGTTGAAAACTGTTTCAAAAATCATGTCTACAAGCCTTTACAGAGTCTTGCATGGTTGTTGAGTTTAAATACAAAGTGGGAGACGTTGTTTACAACTCTGCGAATGACAGATTTGATGTAGTAACAGAACTTGGGTATATGTTTGATGCACCTATTTACAGGATGCAATCCAACGAAATCTTTATTTACGAGTCTGTTTTACACAAAGCTCCAAAATTACACCAACTTTTGTGGGATACTAATTATGAAAAAAGTAAAATTGTCACAAAAAAGCAAACAGTTATTGCGGAAGCTTGCTCAGATTAAAGAAATTGCCCACTATGCACTAGGCAACAGTGACGAATGGGAAGCAATGAGAGCTGATTTTAACGAGATAGAAAGATTTATCACAGAAACTAGTAAAGAAAAAAAGGTACAGGACGCAGATTTAGCTAGAAAAATTATCAACAAGGAAGTGGGTATATGGTCGGACAACGATTCAGACTAAAAAATGGAGATGTAGTGACAGTTAAAGGGATAAATGCTGGAAGTATTCTAGCAATTTTACCCAACGGAGCTACTAGGTATTTTAACCGTGAGGATATCTGTCACATGCTAGGACAGCCTTGTGAAAGAGATAAATGTCCAGATAACCCCAAAAAGACCTCCTCAGAAGAACAGAAATAGGGCTAGAATCTAATTTAACCCCCAACCCCTAACCAAGGTATAGGAAACAGAATGACAAGCTTAGAATCGATTTTAGAGTTTATTGAGAAAAGTAAAAACGTGACAGTTAATTACCAAGAGAAAGGATACAAGGTCAGTTGTCACCTGTGTGAGAACGAAAAATGGAACACTCCCCACATTACAATCAGGATAATTGACTGTTATCTTCCAGAAAGAGAGCATGAAGTGACGGTTGAATACAGAAAAGGGGAAATTTTCCAGTCCTTGGATGAGGAGGTTATGGTCAAAATCCGTCATGCTGTCGAAGAAAAGGTGAAAAAACTAAAAACTGATAGGGAAACTAAGCTTCATGACGAATTCTCTAAGCAGCTAATCTCCAAAAAATGAAGCTAACTCCTGAAGACCTTATATTTAACGAAGAAAAAGGATACTACAGCCTGCCCTGCGGAGCATTTACCATCCATTATATACAGATGGATTGGTCTAGCGAAGATTGCTGGGCTGCAATTCCTACAGGTACCACAAAAACAAGCGTTTACGACGCATTCTTGTCAGACCTATGTGACAGATTAACCGAGACTTACCCAGAATATTTCACAAACTTGTACAAAATCCTACACTACCCCTAAAATTTCCTTGCTTCTCTTACGATAATATGATAAAATATGGTAGGAGGAGACCATAGTGTATCCAGAAAACTTTACAATATCGATTAAAAATAAGGCTGAGGGCAGGTTTATAGTTAACCTGCTCCACGCAACTAGTAATATCAGGGTACATAGCAGGAACCGCTCTGTGCAAGAATCTCTTGCTGAATTTGAAAAATACTTTGAGGACTACCATAAAGCGTACCGTGTAAGCCATGAAATACTCTCAGGTAACTCTTCTGGGTTCTATAAACCTACCCACACAGCACATGACATTATTGATATGCAAAACAATCTTATCAAGTTGCTGTGGCTATGAAACTGGAGCGTAGGTCAACCGGATGGTACACTCTTCCCAATAAAGGCTACTCAGTCTACTACATCTATCAGGATGATTGCTGGGCACTCTATCGTGTTATTAAGGGCGTCCCTCAAGCAATAGGATGCTATGGTTCACTGGAAAGTGCAGCTGAGGCAATTAAAGACCTGCACCCAAAATTTAGAACCAGCATGTACAAACTGCTATGGAATGGCTACAAACCTACCCTGATCGATAAGTTAAGGAGACTGTTTTATGACGAATAGTGATGTGAGGACAAAAAAATTCCCCTGCATTTACCAGAGTAGCAAAAATACGTACCACTCAATCTGCGGTAGATATAGAATAGCGGCTTCACAGCTAGCGCCTCCCTACCACTACTTAACACTCAGTGGTGACCTGATCGACGTTCATACAGACTTAGATGAAGTTCATTGTTATATAGAAGGAAGACACCCAGAGCTGAGGAGTAGGTTATGTCAGCTATTGATGACAGATAACTAATTTAGTCCAATTTTTGCTCAGAGACTCTCCTCATCACTCCCCACCCCAAAAGTACCCATACCCCCCACCCCCTCAGCACTCAACCTAAATTCAGCTACTTACCAGACTGGCAAGCTTTGTGCTACTGCAATACTTGTGCCATAACGTAAGCTGTTGAAATTACTAAGGATTAGGCGGCTATCTGTCTAAGCATCTCATTGCCTTTCTAAGCCATTCTACATTCAACCTATATAATCATACTAATCCAGAGTTAGGAAAGCTTAGAGAGGCTATTCTGTGCTTCTCATGACGTGTGTACCTAAGGGACTGATATTACTAGGTTATACTCGCAAGTACTCGTAGGACTCGCAAAGTTAGTGACAAACCCTGCAAGTATTATGCCATAATAGGAATTTGGATAAGTTGTTTGTTGGTACAGGGTTTGCATTTGCAAGTAGTATGCCTCAATTTTTGGACTGTTTGTTGAGTTGGCAAGCTTTTTGCAGATGCAGGATTCTATCCAATTTTGGGGTAGAGGCTCTGTAGTGGCATTTGGTGTGGAAATTGCAATATTTCTCCTGCTTGCCCTAACCCTCTCCCTAAGAGTAACAAATCCTAACCACAAATGACAGAGAAATTAAACAAGAAAATACAAAGACTAGTACAAAAAAGACGCAATTAAACCTAAGAATACTAGCATTTATCGACTTTGTTAGCTTACTAGTCTAAGGGCTAACTGTCTAGCTAGCTTACGTTTGCTAGCACGTTCTCACTCTAGATACAGGATAGATTTTCTAATCCTTTCTCCCTATCCCGTGAAGGTCTGACTTAGTAGGCTTTCCGTACTGTCAGAGCGTTTGGACCGCTTAGGCTACGAATGTCCTAGGATTGGTTTACTTACCTTTAGCCCTAGGCTTTGTTCGCTAACTTCTCCAATCTAAGCTTAGGATGACCTATTGTAAACCTAAATTAGTTAGTTACTTTGAGTGAGAAAAGTGTCACGTATTTAGACCCTCATTGCATGTCGTCACGCTTGACACTCTCTAATATATATTGTTAAAATGATAATCTTTAACAAAAGTACATGATAACATAGTATTACGACTCTGTCAAGGTGACTGCCAACAATTCTAGGCACTGTATTAGCCTGTCTGAGCCGTTCTAGCCGCCTAGTCCTATATAAGGTATAGGTTTTGTTAGAATAGCTTAGAGGAGGCGCTCAAAGCTTAAACCCCCTATATTGTATTTTTCCATTGTTCTTACGTCGTAGGGAGTTAGGACTCCGCCTTGTCTTATAAACTTCCTAATGCGGTTTATTGTATCTTTTCGACTGCTTTTGGGAGACTTTGCCCAGTCAGCGTCAAACAGAAAACACCAAGTAAGGTCATCATCGAAAAAAGATGAACCAAACACACGAGCAGAGAAATCGCACCAATACATAGAGTCCATTGCATCGTTAAAAAATAGACTTGACGCCCAACCAATGGCGCAACCAACTGTCCCACACTCGGGTACTTCTTCGCAAACCGCTACAAGACCATTTTCTCTTAACATGTAATGTTCCATGTCAAATTGATGATCCTTTACTTCAGTTTCCAAAAAGTCTGCAAGCTTCGATAGGTTTTCTAGGTAACGTTTTTCCATAATTATAGCCTTTTGTTATGTTTAGTTCGTTATAACCATGATAACACAACTACGGTAGGAGTCAAGCATTATTTTAATTATTTTCATACCAAATGTCTGCCATTTTTTCGAGATAATTACATACAGTCAAACTTAAATCGGTTGACATTGCTAAGTGAGGAGTGACCTCATAACCTGTAGTAACCAACTCATGGAATTTTTTGTCTTCTTCCATTAATTTATTAAATAGTGTTTGTAGAGATGTGTCCATTTTCTTATCCTTTGCTATGTTTGTTACTGTATAACTATAATAACATAATTACGACATGAGTCAAGTATTATTTTACTTTTTTCTGTGAGAAAAATCTAAGCCTGAATATTTTTCAAAGATAGATAGGATAGTATTCAAGTCCTCAGAACTCATCGAGCCTTCATAGACCTCTAATTCTATTTCGGTCTCGTTCCAATTTAAACTAACATGCCCACTTGTAACCTGATCTTTAACATCAAGATATTCTTTTTTACACTCTTCTCTGTCCTTAATCATGTAAGTTTTAAAACGTGTTTTCATAATTAGTCGCCTTTGTTATGTTCTAATAACAGTGTCGGTCATTTTCAAGAATAAGTCAAGCAATATTTTAATTAAATTACGTTTTTCCCTAATTACAGACGCTTACAAACTTATCCAATAATTCCAAGCACTTAGCCCTCTTGCAGAATTAGCCCTAGAATTCATTCTAAGGGACTACCCTATACGTTTATATGGGCTAGGTTAGGATTGATCCTAGGCTATGTTATGAGGTTCTGACAGCGTTTAAGTTCTACCTTTATATAGGTGATATTCCGAAAATAAGCATTTAATCAGGTAACCCTCTGTTATTACAGAAAAACGTAACTTTTTTAAAATAAATGCAACTTTTTAGTTGACGTGTGTTGTGGTTATGCTATACTGGTAACAGGAAAACAAAACAAGGAAAACAAAACATGTTAACAGGAATTGGATTTGCAATAGTTTTTTGGGTAATACTAAGTTAGGGGGACAACGTGAGCGAACTAAATAAAATAACTGTCATTGTGAAGGATTATTTTTATAAGTTTGACAGCCGCCTAGGTTATGGTATACTTGAAAATGTGATAACCGGCTACAAGGTAGAATTGGACAGTGAAGCGACTAATAAATGTAATCATTCTAATAAGTGGATAACTTATTATATTGTTGAGAATAGAACTTTTTTAGATAAAGGGGTATAAAATGAATATCGAACAACTTGCAAAGAAAACACAGACTAGACACCTAAAAAGAGCTAACATCCTAAAATCGAGTAATTTTGAATTTGTACTTGACAGTAAAAAGGCTTACTCCTATGGCTGGTGGCTATTCTGCACTGAGGTAAATGGTAAAATTATCTTCAATAATACAAGATACTCAGCAAGTACAGATAAACACCAAGGTAAAGCAAGGCAAATCCTAGGTTACAACGAGGACCTTGTTTTGACTAGGACTAGAACCAGTCTCGCAAACTTGACAGAAGCTCTTTACTCTGAGGTACAAGGCACTAAAGCAGAAATTAGGAGTCTAATTAAGGCTATTCGTAAACCTAGAACACACAAGGCAAAGAATGCGGAGCGTAGACAAGAAATTACTAGACTTCTAAAGCATATTGCTGAGGTTAGGGCTGTGAAAAATGAGGTGGAAAAATGAAAAACTACCTAGAGGAAAAACTGAAAAAAGCAATTGAGCGTAAAGACGAATTTAGCGCATCTATCCTAATTACCAGACTGGAAAACTTAGGGTATAAAGTTTTACTTGACAGAGAGTAGGGTAGCTGTTAGGATAAGGTAAAGGAGAAAATAAAATGAGCAAAACTAAAGCAACCATAGCATTTATTTTACTAAGCACGCTCCCATTTTTAATGGGTGCAGCTTACCTAGCGGTAAAGTTTGAAGCGGTAATTTTAGGAATTAAAGGAGTGGCAGCATGAGCAGAGAAGAACTAGAGGAAAGAATTGTAGATATCCAAGCGGAAATAGATAGCTTTGAAGTATCGGACCATGTTAGTGAGTCGGACTATGATAATTATATAGACGAACTTGAAGGGGACGTTACTATATGCGGCATGTCTTACAGCGCATCTAGGGTGCTTAGTGAAATTGATCCTATTGCCTATCGTTGCGGCTTTTCTGATTATTGTGACTCTTTAGACGTTTCAGAAATTGAAGCATACCAAGAACTAGAAACTGAACTAGACGAACTAGAAAGGGAACTAGAAGAATTAGGAGATGAGGAGTAATGCTAGAAATAAAATATAATGGTAAAGAGTACTCTGTTTATAAAGCTAATGTGCTGCAATTCACTGTAAAGCACTGGCGGGAAATTTGGGAGAGGGTGTAAAAATGGAAAAACCTAAACTAATCAAAAGTATTTGGGACAATTCAAAAACTGAGGACGCAACTTTAGACTGTATGACTTTTGTTTTGGATTACGTTGAAGGTCCAAGGGGTGAACCGGGTTGTCTAGGTACTTCTTACAATGGTGTAGCTTATTCAATCTTTTCATATTGCGAAGAAGGCGAGCACCTAGGCGATAAAGTGGAATGGTCTGAGCTTGGCGACGATATTAAAAAACATGTAATTGCGAGATTAGAAAATGATTAGTATTCCAATAATCCTAATGCTCCTAGGGCTATATTGCCTAGCTTCACTAAAGAGTTTAGAAGGCTTACTAGGAGCGTTAGCATTTGTAATTTTAGGAGGTTTGTTTTGGTAGCGACAATTTTCTTTTTACTAAGTATAATTTTTCAAGAAAGATTTTACTTTTTATTTTGTGCAGGAATTGCCTGTCTAATTTTGGGAGCATAAGGTGGATATTGATACATTATTTTTAATAAAAAAGGAATTGAAAACTAGAAAGGAAGGTTTACAGTTTAAACTTGAGAGGGAAAAAAGAGATTTTGATTATTTCAATAGTAAAATAAACTTAATGAGCAGACTAATTAAAGAGATAAACAACGAAATAAAACTATTAAAAAATTAGGAGTGTAAAGATGAATAAACTAAAGCAAGTTGAGAGAATCCAAACTATACTAAAGCATAACATCGTCGATGAGTGCCCTCACTGTGATAAGCAATTTGTAAGCTTTTACACATTTGAAGGTTATGGATTATGTCCAGATTGTGACGAGGAAACCATTGAGAATTTTAGAGCTAAGCAGAGGGGGGAATAATGGGAATTTATTTTATTATTGTACAATTGGCACTAGTTATTGGTTTATCCTATCAAGTATACAGAAACCAAAAACAACTTAGATACCTATCTGGGCGTTTGAGTAAAATGTGTTTAGATAACATCGAACATGCCACCATAACTTGTGAGCTTATTTCTAAGGATAAGGATTTTATAAAGGACGTCGAACTTGTAAACAAAACAGACTATCCGCTATTATCTTATAGTGTTAAATATTCTAACGATTTTACGGTTTTATTTTATGACAATGGTTTCGGTAGAAGTTCAATGTCTTATACAGATGTTATAAGTAGGGCTAAAGAAATCCGTAGAATTTGTAAAACCAACTGCAAGAAAGGAAAGAAGTAATGGAAAAAGAAGTCAGTAAAGAGGATTTAGAATTAATGCAGGAATTTGAGCAGTTTATCCTTGACAATAAAGGTGAGTAAAGGTAAAATAAACTAAAGGGGTACGTATGACTAAAAAATACAAACTAACAGATAACACAATTACTCATTACGACAAAACTTTGCACCAAATCCAAGCACTGAGGTCATTTGGTAATGTTGCTAAAGGTGATTTAGGTGGTTATGTTGAGAAAGAAGGTAATCTAAGTCATGAGGGGAATGCTTGGGTGTCTGGGAATGCTTGGGTGTATGGGAATGCTTGGGTGTTTGGGAATGCTGATGTGTCTGAGAATGCTTGTGTGTATGGGAATGCTGGGGTGTATGGGAATGCTGAGGTGTTTGGGAATGCTTGGGTGTATGGGAATGCTGAGGTGTATGGGAATGCTTGTGTGTATGGGAATGCTGGGGTGTCTGGGAATGCTGAGGTGTTTGGGGATGCTGATGTGTATGGGAATGCTGAGGTGTATGGGAATGCTTGGGTGTTTGGGGATGCTAGGGTGTCTAAAGGTAAGTGTACAGAAAAGATAGTAAACTTTATCGGACTAGAATTTAATATAACAGCATACAATGATATTATTAAAGTAGGATGTAAAACTCATACTTGTGCTGAATGGACAAACATAATTGCTAATAGAGAATATGAATCTTTATGTGAAGACTACGACAAAATCCAAGCTTACGTAAAATTACTATTAATCGACAAAGGACACTTATTGTGAGTAATGTAATCGAATTCCCTAAAGCAGATTATGACTGTGAAAGGACTAAAGCTGTTTGGGATAATATGCTAAAGCAAGCAGCTAAGTTCAATTTGTATAATTTATTTTTAAACGAGGAGGCAGCGTGAAAAATTTAATCTTATTAGTTTTTTTAATTATCCTAGCATTCTTTGCAACAGGATGCGGTCAGGAATCTGGGATAGTTGTTAGTAATCCTGATTTCCAAGGTCAAATTGACGACCTCGATAATAGGTTAAATGACCTCGACAGGAGGTTAGCCACTTTCCAATTAGAAATGGGTGATCTGGAAAGTAGCATTATTCAGCTAGGTAACGACCTAGACAATTTTGAGCATGATTTGGATCAGGTTGAAATAAACGTCACAGACGCTCTTAATCGCCTCTCTCAGCTTGAGGGTGAGACTAGGGTAGTGGAGATACTGCAACCGTGTCCAAACGCTAAAGAGGTGTTAATAAAGCTCTCTGATGGCAGGGTGGTTGCTTACTTCGAGCAGGGGAGTAAGAGATATTTGTCTTTCCTAGCAGATGGAAATTACAGAACAACAGACGGGACTAATTGTCATTTCAGTATTCCCTTGCAGTAAAGGCGATTTTGTAGTAAAATGGTATAGAGGTTTGTATGGAAGTTAAGCTTGGGGATAAATTTTTAAGAGTGTGGGATGACGAGTATGTTGAAGGAATTGTAGTTGTAAACGAATTAGACCTGAACAAAAAACAGTTTAGCGCTTTTGACAAAAATTCAGGTTTCTGGTGGTACGAGGAGTCGAGTTTGAGAGCTTATTATGATACAACACTTCTTTCCATCCTAACCCCACTCAACTCACTATCAAAATTACTATATTTAGGAGAGTAAAATGACTAAAAAAGTTACAATTAAAAATCAAAGAGAATATGATGATTTGCCTGAAGAGTTTAGTGAACTCACTCAAATAAAAATTTTATCAGAGGACGATCGTGTAATTAAAGTAAAAACGGTTCCCAAAAATACACTACTTGTGACAATAGCAGACTCTAATGTACAAATATTTAATAATAGTGAGGCGGCTGTTTGGGGTAAATCTCATGTTGGTTGTTTTGATAATTCTAAAGTGTCAACTTATGGTGATGGTGTTGAAATTTTTTCTTATGATAACTCCAGAGTGACTGCTAAAGATCGTTCTATAATTAAATCTTACGATAATTCTAAAGTCTCAGCTTTCGATAATTCCGAAGTACTAGCTTTCGATAATTCCGAAGTTCAAGCTTTTGGAGAATCAACAGTTAAATGCTATAGGGATTCTAAAATTACTGCGTTCGGTAAAGCTAGAGTGTATTCAGAAGAAGAATCTAAAGTGGAATTACATGAGTTTTCGATTATTGAAAATTACTCAGAAAATACCCAGATTGTTTCTTACGATTACTCAACCTTAAACCTTTACAGTGAACCTAAAATTTTAAATAAAAAAGATACTGTAAATGTTAATAGACATATTTCAACTCCTAGTTTTAAGGATTGGGTAAGTAGAGGGATATACCTGTATAAGTTTTGGGAAAATGGTAGACCTAAGGAAAAGAGATTAAAGATATTATCACAACAAATTGTAAAATCATCTACTGTCTATCGTGTTGAAGAGTTTGCAGAGGACACATATTACTTGACAAAAAAAGGTGACAATGTTATCATAAAGTCTACAGTAGAAGAAATAAAAGAGGAGCTAAAATGTTCGATTTAACAGATGAAGACGTTTCAAATATTATCACAGCACTGGAACGCACTAAAGGTTATTTTACTGACAAGGAAAAAATCGAAGACTTGATCCAATATCTGAGTGAGAGTCAGGAAGATTTTCCGTTAGGGGAAGCTGACGGTAAGTTGGATGCTTGGGGTAGGAATGAGTAGCAATCGCTATATTTACGTAAGGGAGAGCGGATTGTATTTCACTAATGGTAAATTTTATTTTTTCAAAACATGCACTAATAGCCTTCATCTAGAAACCACAGACGATGAGGGGATACCTCACACTTGGTCTACTACCAACTTTTTTAACCACTTCGTGAAATCTTGTTCTCTTTCAGAAATTTTATGGGGAGTGGAATGAAATTTAAAGTCGGGGATGTCGTTTGGCACAAAAACTGGAAAGAGTTTTTGGTGATAGTTGGGATTACCGAGAGGAGACATTTTCCTTACGGAGTTAACTCTATGTCGGGGAAAAGCTGGCGTAATCACACCAATGATAGTTTCCTAAGTTCTCACAACTATAAAAATAACCTATTCAAATTAATTTTAGGAATAAAATGAAAGCTGGGGATTTACTGTGGTCTAAAATATACAAAGAGTATTGCGTTGTGATCCAACGCGGTAATATATTTCTGTTCTCATTTATCTCTGATACGGATCGGATACCTCTGAGATCGATTGCTGGTTTGTTTGTAAAACCCACTAACCTTGACTTACTTTTACTAGGAGAAAATTATCAAGACCTTAGACAAAAAGCAGAAGATGTTTACAGAAAATATAAAAATAATGAATGAGTACAGGCTAGAAAAAAAGTTGCAAGACCTGTCCAAACGTGATAAAATAGAAACAGAACATGTTAATGAATTTCCATGCAGAATGGAACCAAGGAGAGATTAGTTTGAGAATAGTAAAATCTAGTGTAAAATTATTAGACATGTATGACCCTATAGAGGCAATGAAACATATCGAATCTAGGATACGAAATTGTTATAAGAGTGAGGATAAATCTACTGAGGATTCTTATATTAGAATGTTAGGAAAGATGATCGACTCACACCACTACTCTACACTAGAACATATTTCTTTTACAGCGAAGTTTATATGTACTAGAGCTTGCAGTCACCAAATAGTAAGACATAGGCACGGGTCATATAGTCAAGAGTCTCAGCGTTATATCAACTATAGCAGAGGAAAGTTCGGGTCGGAGATTCAGGTCATGCAACCCCCTAGGATAATGACTAATACACCAGAGTTTGTAATCTGGTCAAAGCAGATTGAATCGGCAGAAAAAGCTTACCTAGATTTAATAAAAGCAGGAATTAAAGCTCAGGATGCTCGCTCAGTACTTCCAAATTGTGCTAAAACTGAACTAGATGTTACTATGAATCCTAGAGCTTGGAGGGATTTTTTTAAACTTAGATGTAGTCCACACGCTCAAGATGAGATTAGGATGTTGGCTAAGGATTTATTAGAACAACTATGTTTAAACTATTATCCTTTATTTGGAGACCTAAAGTGATTCGATTGAATGTAGAAATTGATGGTATCGAAGTTGCCTATAAAGAAAATAGGAAAAAAGATTGGATTGTTTGTAATGAGAAATTTTTAATAGATTCAGTCATTAAGTATAATGGGAATATATCCGAAATAGAGAAAGTTTCTAATGTGGGTAGGAGAGTTTTGACTGATATCATTTTAAAGTCAGAAAAAGCTAACTCATATAGAAATAAAGCACCTAGGAAAGAGTTAACCGAAAGAGGGACAACTTTCTATGACGGCTACGAGGTTATACGAATTAAAGGTAAACCTGTTAGATACCATCGATATCTTATGGAAAAAAAGTTGGGAAGGAAATTAAAGAGTAGTGAGATAGTTCATCATATAGATGGGGATAAGTTGAATAACGATATAAATAACCTATTTTTATGTGAAAATGTTTCTGAACATAATCTAATACATGACAATTTAGAAAAATTAGCCGCAAGGCTTATAAAAGAAAATGTTATAGTCTTTTGTCCTGATACTAAAGAGTATGTTTACGTTCACACTTTCCCAGAAAACGCTCCTATTTTACAAGAACTAACAATGAGGTTGGACAATGAAACCTAAAGAACTAATTAAAGGTATGGTGTATTACGATACAGTATCTGGGTGGTTCTGCACTTTTATGGACACCGATGGTCCATATTTCAGTTTTAAAGTAGAATTCTCTGGATCAAGTAGTTTTTCTAAAGGAGAACCTTTACTTTATGGTAGTTCAAATCTTAGAGATTTAGTAATCTCTAATAAACTAAGTAAACTTATTTACGGAGTAGAATGTGCTTGACAATATCCTCAGATGTGGTAAAATATTACTATGCTCCCTATTCGGACACGAATGGATGCACGACAGCAAGTGTATGAGCTGTCACAGATGTGGTTTGTTAATTAAAAAAGTGAGGTCGAAGTAAGGATGTCTAACTATGAATACTATATCCAAATTTTCCAAAAACTAGGTAAGTACCTAAATTACGATTTAGATCAGTGTCTCATTTGGATGCGAACGCAAAACGTATTCCTGCATGGCTGTAGACCTGAGATGTTGATAACTTTAAATAAAGGGGACGAGGTTCTGGAATACGTTGAGACTGCAATCAAGAATAAAACTTGCGGTTGGTGTAAGGAAAGGTGTTCAAACGAGCAGTGTGTGTCAAGGGAAAAAAGACAATGAATAAAATGGTAAGGCATAGATTAGGAATTGATAAAAAAAGATTAACCGCCAGTTTTACTGGGTCTCTGGAAGCTAAAGAGTACTTTAAGAAAAAAGTATTGGAGGAAGCTCAGGAAGTTTTTGATGCGAAAACTGAAAAGGAGCTGCACGAAGAACTTGGAGACCTAATCCAAATCATTAAAGAATTTTTGGATACACCTCACGTAAATAAGGAGAGGGTGAATTTGGGCAGGAAATTGAAAAATCTGGAGAAAGGCAAATTTGTTTCAGACGATAAAATTATCATTTTGGATAAGGGGTAGGTGTGGATTTAAAAACTGTACTGTCCTCTCTGAGTGGGGATCAGAGACTGCCTATTGTTCCCACAAGCGATAATCCGTACAACATAGGGTTTCGGTACATCTCTAGGTATAGTAAATATGATTATTCCGAATTTAACGTGACAGTGCCAGCAGCCTACTTTGACAAACCATTTGATTTCCAAGACTCAGAGAAGGGTGTGTGTGAGCATTACCGACTAGCAACCAACCTAGACGCTTTAGTTCTAGGCGAAGATTTAGGGGACGTCTTTTGGAGGTGAAAACTGGAGATTTGTTTATTGAAATTGGTACAGGTAAATTATGGGAAGTTGCAGCACAAGCTGAATCGGTTGTTCTTCTATCGGATAAACAAATGGAAATAGATTTCGTTGATCTTAAAAGTAACATTTCAACAAATTACCTAACACCAACTAATTTAGCCAAATTAATTTGCGGAATTGACTTGCAAGAATCCTAATAAGGTGGTAAAATATGGGAATCGCTTTGCTGGTGTTGCTGCCAGCACTTTTATATTTAAGTATTATTAACTCATAGGAAGAGGAGAATTATGGCAGACGGAGTTGCAGACTCTAGTAAAGTTTGTAAAACTTGCGAACAAGATAAACCCTTAGAATCTTTTCCTAAGTATGGTAAAGATAAAAAGCGAACAATTGCTTATAGACCTCACTGTAAATCCTGTACATACAAAAAAGAAAAATCCAAATGGACCGAATCTAAAAAAGAAAAAGTTAGAGCTTACCATAGAGCGTATCATAGAAAGAACCCTGATGTAGCCAAAATAAAAGCCTACCAAAGTAACGATAGATCGTTAAAAAGAAAGTCTATAAAACTAAAAGAAGCACGAGAGCTTATATCGAATAATAACTGCTTTTATTGTGGAGAGGAGGAGAAAAGAAATTTAGGTCTTGATAGAATGGATAATTCTAAAGGTCACGAAATTGGAAATGTTAAAGTTTGTTGTGAAAAATGTAATATTCTCTTATCAGATATTCCATTTGAAGCTAAATTAGAATTAAAAGAAGGATTAACCCGAATAAGAAAAAAGGAGTTTTTGAAAAAATGGGAAATACCATCAAAAAGACAGAAGAGAAGAACCACAAACTAACCAACCTAGGCTATCTTGTATACAAACGCACTTACGCTAGAAGGCTAAATGAGAGTGATCCTAACTCTAAAACTGAGGAGTTCGACCAAACTGTAGACCGAATACTGGAAGGTTGTTCTAAACAATTAAAGGTAGGGTTTAGTAAAAAAGAAGAGATTAGGTTGAGAGAAATCCTAACTCAAATGAAAGGTAGCGTTGCCGGTAGATTTATGTGGCAACTTGGAACTAAAACCGTAGGGAAGTTAGGATTATTTTCTTTGCAAAACTGTGCTGCGTGTGTGGTGGATCACCCCGTCGATCCCTTTGTTTGGACAATGGACGCATTGATGCTCGGTTCAGGAGTTGGGTACAATATCCAGAAAAAACATGTATACCAGTTACCAAAATTAAAGAATAAGAAAATTAAGATTGAGCGTAAAGATACTAAGGATGCAGATTTCATTGTCCCAGATTCTAGGGAAGGTTGGGTTGAACTCTTAAAAAGAACGCTGGAAGCTCACTTTTATCACGGAAAAGGATTTACATACTCAACAGTTTGTATCAGAGGTAAAGGTAGTGTGATTAAAGGATTTGGAGGGTTAGCATCTGGACCTGAGGAACTTTGTTGGGGGATTAACGAAATACACAAAATCCTAAATTCCAGAAAAGGAAAACAACTTGACCCTATCCATTGTTTGGACATTATGAATATTATAGGAGCGGTTGTTGTTGCTGGTAATGTGAGAAGATCAGCCCAAATTGCAATTGGTGACATGGAGGATGTTGAGTTTCTAAATGCTAAAAGATGGGATTTAGGTAATATTCCAAATTGGAGAGCCATGTCAAATAACTCTGTAGTTTGTAACGATTTCTCCAAAATACCTGAACAATTTTGGCAAGGATATTTAGGTAACGGTGAACCTTACGGATTGATTAACCTAAAGAACGCTAGAGCTTTCGGCAGGACAGGAGAAACGCAATACCCTGATCCTGACGTAGAAATTTTCAATCCATGTGCCGAACAGTCACTAGCTCCCTACGAGACTTGTTGTCTTGCAGAAATACATTTACCTAATATAGAATCTGAGGAGGAGCTAAAAGAAGTTGCTACTTACCTATATAGGATTAATAAGCATTCTTTAGCTCTAAAATGTCACCAAGAAAAAACTCAGGAAATTGTCAATAAAAATATGCGTATGGGTATTGGGATTACTGGTTATTGTATGGCAACAAAAAAACAAAAGTCTTGGCTAAAAAAATGTTACGACTATCTGAGAGATTTTGATAAAAAATACTCTAAGAAGCACGGGTATCCAGAGTCTATTAAATTGACCACTGTAAAGCCTAGTGGCACTCTTAGTCTTCTTAGTGGGGTCACCCCCGGTTGTCACCCCGGATTTAGCCAGTACCACATTAGACGTATTAGAATGGCGGTTAATAGTCCATTAGTGGGGGTGTCTAGAAAAAGTGGTTACCCTGTTGAATTCGTTAGAAAATACGATGGGACTGAGGATAAATCCACAGTTGTTGTTTCATTTCCTTGTAAATTTCCTAGTCACACAAAGTTTGCTAAGGACATGTCAGCAGTGGATCAGTTGGAGGTTGTAAAAGAGCTTCAGCAGAACTGGTCGGATAATTCTGTATCCTGTACAGTTTACTACAAAAAAGAAGAGTTAGACGAAATTAAGCAATGGATGGGTGAGAATTACAATTCTAATTTAAAGACTGTCTCTTTTCTACTCCATTCAGATCACGGTTTCGACCAAGCTCCTTTAGAAGAAATAACCAAAGATGAGTACGATAAGTTAATGAAATCTGTTACTCCTATCACAGATTGTGAGATTTCGGAAGAGGATATTTCTTCAGATCAGATAGGTTGCGCAGGAGGTGCTTGCCCTATTAAATAACCCTTGACCAAAAGTCTATCCCGTGGTACAATAGTATTAAGGGATAACTCTCTGTCTCTGACCTCCATATCTGGGCAGCTCGGTTTTCTGGGCTGCCCTTTTGCTTTGGGAGAAGTATGGAATTAAAAATAGGCGATCCTGTATTAGTTATTTACGACAGACAAATTCGTAAAGGTAAAGGTGTTAATTTTGTGAAAAAGTTGCATCCAAATGGTAAAGTTCGTAGGTTGACGAATAGAATTTGGGGGTATAGTTGTTCATCAAACAGAGCTATGGCAGGAAAGAGTGTAATGTCTGAGTATATCCCAGCACCCAACTTAGCCAAATTGTTGTACGGAGTATGATAATGTTTACTGGAAATGTGAGTGAGTGGGGATTGAACGGTGGGGATAGTGTACTTTGTGTGTCAGAGATTTGCGGGGACTATACTGTAGGGAAAGTTTACTTGATATTTAATGATATCACACTTTTCGTCCAATTACTGAGTGACGACGAGACACCCAACAAAGGTCGCACCATTTCGACTAGTTCAAAATTTATTCTACCAACCGAATTAGGAAGGTTACTTTATTTAGGAGATTAAAATGGTTTGTAAAGTATTAACTCTAATCCTAATTTCTGGAGCAAGTCAGTGGAGCCTAGGTGACGCAATGACCTTACGTAAAGCTTCCAGAGTTTGCAAAAAGCAAGGGAAATGTTTAGTTAAGGCTGTCAAGTCAAAAGAAGGAATTAAATACCACTGTAAAGGAGAGAAATAATGGAAATCGTAATCGGTTTAATTCTAGGAATACTCGCAATGTTTGGACTGAAAAAGTTCCAACCTAAGCAAGACCTACCAGAAAATCTAAATGATGAGAAAGTTAACGAGCTGGAAACTGAGTTGGAAAGGTTGGATAGAGTTGGAAAGGAAATTGAGGAAGGTAACATCCACAAACTCAGTAGTGAGGAAATTGAAGAATATTGGATGAAGCGAAAATGAGTTACGAACACTTGTGTGAAAACTGCGGTAAGGACTGCGAGGAACTTATCCAAATTACTGAATATAACGGACAGACTGCTACTGGGTTCTGGTGTGCAGAGTGTCACTCAGGTTCTGAGGAGGAAGAATGAAAGATTATTTAATTTTTGTTTCGTCTGGTGCAGTTTTGGTTGGGCTACTCTTTTCTTTTAGTATAGGTTTGGGTGATACAGAATACTTCTCCTCTAGGTGCGAACTTTCTCCAACTTATTTTATGAAATATACAGGTTTGCATTACATTTATAAACTAGGTTGTTTAGCCGGACAAAGGATAGAGGAATGAAGATAAATCAGATATTTAAAAAGCATCAGGAACTAGCTGAAAAAGTTGAAGAGGTTCCTTGGTCAGTATGGACCTGTTTTTGGGATAGAAAGCCTGATATCGATTTTGCTGGCTACCAAGCAAGTTTTGGTATAGGGACGGATTACAAGAATAAAGAGGAATTTAGAAAGGCTCTGGAATGGTTGGTTGACCAATTTGGAGGAACTGTTAAATGGGACTATAAAAGTAAAAGGACTAAGAAATGATCGAAGAATTAAAAGTAATTGCTGAAATTTTTAAGAACGCTACCGATGGGGCACTGTATGCTTACCTAGCATTCATCGGCTACCAACTAGCAAAAACGTCACTAATTGTTTTCCCTATTTTGAATGGGGTAAAGTTTTTAGCTGATAAGATTTTTGTTGACGAGAGGAAAAATGAAAATAAGACAGATTAGGAACTTAAATATTCCTGATTGGTTGCGTGACGAAAAAAATCTAAGATTGTTATGCGTTTTACTATTTTTCAGTCCGTTTCCCGTATTAGGGTATTTGTTATCACTTTTTGTTGCTGAAGATGCTGATGAGTACTTTCTCGTCTCGGCAATATTTCTTACTTTTGGAAATCTCGCCACTTTAATCTGGTGGCACAACTTAGGATGGATGGGATGAAAATAAGAGAGATTAGAAAATCCACATTACCAGATTGGTGTTATTCTGAAGTTTTTTGGCAATTTGTGATGGTTGTATCGTTCTTTTCCCCTATACCCATGCTGTCATTTATCATATTAGCCAAATTATTAGCCAAATTATTGTCGAATGAAACAGACAGAAGCGCTGACGAATTTGCTATACTTCTTTACTTTTTTGTAGATAACGCAATAACCTTCTTTTGGTGGTACAACTTAGGATGGATAACATGAAAATATTACTTACTTTACTTTTTTCAATTAACCTCTGCTTTGCCCAGCAAATCAAACCTATATCCAAAAATGACAGGGCACCATTTGACGGATTTGTAATTGACAAACAGTTCGAGCAGGATCGGAGAAAGGATCGTGAGCTACTAGAGCTAGAGAAGGACAAAAACAGGGTTCTAAGGGAGCTTGGCAAGGTCAGGCTAGGTAGGGAGGACTTCTACCGCAAAGAGGCTGAGAGGGCTAAATCTGAGGCTGTGAAGCAGCAGTGGAAAACTGTTCTATATTTTGTTGGTGGAATCCTAATTGGGGGAGCTAGTGTGTACCTTGGAAGTAGGGTGGCGAAATGAGAATACCTGAGGTGGGAAGTTTGTGGTGGGACCTTGATCTTAAAAATGTTGTCGAGGTTTTAGCTGTCTATAAATGTCAGACTAGGACAAAAGACCTAACTCCAGATATTTATGGGGATGTACAAATTTCAAGTTATTTTGATTCTGACGACTTTGGTAAAAGATGTATTCCATGCGGCACCCTTATCAAACTGCTATACTTAGGAGAATAAAATGAATTTTGGAGAAATGGAAGAATTTGAAAAAAGAGGTTTGATTGCTGTTGATGCGTGTTCCTACGATTCAGAAAAGGATACGATTACTCTACATCTGGATGTTAAGTTAAGAAAGCCGACACTATCTGATAAAATCCTAGGTTACCTAACTGGTGTAATTCCTGCAGCTATGCTTGCTAGGGTGGTGCGTAGGATGACTGGTAAGAAGGGTACACCTCTGGAGAAAACTCTTATGGATTTTTACTATGACGGGTGCAAGGTTCTTTTGGAGAAAAAATGCAAGTAGGGGATAAGGTGTTGATTAGTCCTAATAGTGGATATTATGGGTTTGGTATTGAGACTAACAATCCAAAGAACACTGTTGGAAGGTTGACTCGAATTACAAACTATAGCAGTGAGCTAAATTATGAGGTGATATGGGAAAATCCTGATAAAGATTCAAATTTTTATGATAGGAAAGACCTAATCCTAACAAATAATTTAGCCTTGCTACTTTTTTCTATTGACTTAAAATCCTAGATTTGGTAAAATAGTTGTAGGGGTTCTAAAAAACCTAGCCACTCGGCTAAACCTTTTAAACTGCTGCGGAGAAGCTACCAACTCTATCCAACACCCTAATGACGTTTGGGCTAGGCGAAAGTCTAGCCCTAACTTTTTGGAGAAAGTGTGATTGACAAAATATTTAAACAAATTAAAGACCTGCCTGCTTCCAAAGTTGGGATCATCAGAAGAAACAGTATCTGCGGAAGGTACGGAGTGTCTACAGACTCGCACGGAACCTTTGCATACTCTATAGATGGGTGGGTATGGCAAAATATCATACCAACAATGAGAGGGCATTGGCACAAATGCGCTGAAAAGCTCATAAAGCTGAGACCAGAGTTAGGAACTAATCTCTATTTTCTATTATACGGAGGGGGAGAGTGATATTTTCAGAAGTACTCAAACAGAATACATGTTATTATTGTCCAGAAAAAGATGTGTATGTAAAGACAGGAACAGTATGGGATAATTGCTTTGAAATCGCATACTTAGGTCTCACAGGATATTATGCCTCAAATTACTGGACAGAAAAAAGAAGAAAAATTACAAATTTAGAAAAAATAATGCTTGCAATTAAAAATTAGATTTGGTAAACTATAGTTAACAAAGCGTCCAACCATAGGATCAAAAAGGAGAAATAATGAAACTAAATGACGTAAAAAAAGTAATCCCCCTTCTAGCTAAAGCTGAAATTGTTCCACTATTTTTTGGTGAATCTGGGGTAGGTAAAACAGAGTCAATCAGACAGTGGGCTAATGAAATGGGATATCGTTTCATCAATATCAGATTGGGTCAAATGTCGGATGCTGGCGATCTAACAGGTCTTCCTGAGTTCGTAGAAGTTGACGGAGTAAAAATGACAGCTTTTATGCAACCAAACTTCTTCCCTAAGACAGGCGAGAAAGCTGTTGTATTTTTTGACGAACTAAACCGATGTCACCCTGACATTATCCAAGCTGTCTTCCAAGCTGTTGAGCGTGAGGGCGGTATCGGACAGTACAAGTTTGATTTTTCACTGGATGCTGAGACTGATCTACCTTATACTATTAGAGCTGCAGCTTCCAACCCACCAACTGATGACTACACAGTTCAGGATATTACAGATAAGGCTTTCATGAACAGGTTCTGTCATATTAAATTTGAACCAATGAAAACTGAAGCTATCGAGTACTTTAAAAAGATTGGAGTTTCCCCAGAAATTCGTGACTTTTTAGTTGACCAACCAACTATGATGGAAGTTGATGGTGAGGATTATTCACTTGAATACGTAAAGCCGTCAAGACGTAACTGGGAAGCTCTCCACAGGTTCAGCGTAGTTAGTGAGGAACTTGAGGTAGGAATCCGCAATGAAGTTTATATGGGTCTAGTTGGAGCAGAAGCTACTCACGCATTCAACTCATTCGTAGCCAATTATGATAAGTCAGTAAAAGGGATTGAAATCCTAGATAACCTAAAGGAAGTTCAGGATAAACTGGATGTTTCTAGGGTAGATATTATCGACCAGATCAACGACCAGATTCTGGATATTGTAAAAGCTGACGATATCAACTCGAAAAGAAGTGATAACCTAATCAAGTACTGTACTCTAATTCCTAAGGATAGTGCCGTTAAGCTACTTAGAGACATTTGCACAGGTCAGACGACTGATAGCTCAGGTGAGACTAAAGCAATCTGTACTCTACCAAATGTTGATAAGTATATTGCTAATGTCGATTTCAATAAAAAGAAATATAGCGAATTTGTTGAGCTATTTTCTGGTGTACTAAAGCAACAAGAGGAAAACTCTAATGAAGAGAAGTAAAATTGTAGAGGAGGCGATCATTCGTCTCCTCCATAAAAATAGATTTTTTGCCAACCTTATCATGAATTTTAACAGGATTTACGTTGACGATCAGCACCCTGTTAAGACTGCTGCGGTTAGTATTACTGACAAGATCAATCTTTACGTATATGAGCCATTCTTTGCTAATCCATTCAAGGTGGAGATGCCTTCAGAAGAAGAACTCAAAGCGATCAAAGAGAAATTAGGATCAGAGTACGATAAGTGGTATGAAGGTATGCAGGAGAGAGTTAAGAAAGCTCGCAAGGTTACTAACCCGACTGAGAAACAAATTCATCTAGCACAGGAAGCCATCCTGATTCATGAGTGTATGCACATTATGCACGACCATATCGCCAGAGCTAAATCGCTAGATACTAATATCGGTGATGGTATGAGTTTCAACATGCAAGCACTGAACATTGCCATGGATTGTGCTATTAACCAACTCCACGGAATTGACCAGCTAGTCGATCTTTTTGGTGGAGTAACGCTAAATTCATTTAAAGAAATGATTGGTGATAATAACATCAGACCTAATCAAAACTTTGAGTACTATTTTAACAAAATGAAGCAGAATGCTGAAAAGTTAAAAGAGAAATATGGTGACAATCTCCAAGGTGCAGACAACCAAGACGATCACGGTCAATGGTCTGAAGGTGGAGAAGGTCAGGATGAGTACAAAAGTGAAGTTGTAAAGAATGCTGTCAGGAAAGCTCAAAGGCAGACAGGGGCTGGTAACATTTCTGGTGACATCCAGCTAATGATTGACGAACTTCTTGTTTCTAAGGTTAACTGGAAAAAAGAGCTTAGGAAATTTATGCAAGGATTTGTTAAATATACCAAAACATGTTCTAGAGCAAAAAGGCATCGTAAGTACGGAATTGTTTTTCCGGGGAAGAAAAAGAAGTATCACGCACACATTGCTGTTGCAGTGGATACGTCTGGATCGATGTCTGACGAGGACATTAAGAGATGTTTTACTGAGATTCACAAGATTGCCACAACAACCAGTATCCAGATTACTGTAATTGAGGCTGACTCAAATATCACTCAGGTATATCCGTATTGTCCAAAAAAAGAAATACGTTGTATGGGCAGAGGCGGCACGGCTTATAACCCAGCATTCGAGAAAGCTGAAGAATTGGGAGTCAACGGCATCATCTATTTAGGTGACATGGATAGTGCCGATACTCCGACAGAACCTTCTTTTCCTACACTTTGGGGAGTAATTGGATCGAAGCAGAATCCTCCAGCAGACTTCGGTAAAGCAATCTACATCGACACAGAGTCTGGTGAGTTCTCAAAAGCGAGCTAAGACTCAGATGAGTAAACGCTTTACCTACGAAAACAGGATCAAGTATCGCAAACTTCAAGAGGGAGTTTTTGAATCCTGCAACATTTACCAATCCCAAAGGACGGGAGGTAGGTACAGAATTAAAATTGATGAGAACGAAGGGTGGTGTAAAATAATTAATGTGGGTAACCGCACTATTGTATTCCAGCACCACCTTACTGACAAAAAATACTTGCGTAAAAAGGCAAGGAGAAAGCTTGTAGATTTGGGTGTGGTATTTGAGAGGGCAGTGGTATATTATGAAAAAGAAAAGAGAGATTAAATTAGGTAGCTTGGTTAGAATTAGACCAGAATCTAAGTATTACGGACGCAACCGAGATAATCCTATAGATACAGTAGGGACAGTTTTCAGTTTTAGAACGTCAGCAGACGTTAGAGTAAGATGGTCTCCCACTTCTACCAATTCCTACAACTTTTCCGATTTAGAGGACGTGACATCTAAATTGTGGGACTTGCTTCGGGGCAGTGGTGTGCTATGAAAATTAAAGTAGGTGATAAATTTTTGGTAGTGTGGGATACAGATATCCCTGAGGGCACCGTGATGAGAGTTACTTGTTTAAATGTGGATTACTTTTCTGCTCGCAACGATGTGGGTCGAGGTTGGTCTTACCTAATTAAGGATTTAAAAGCTTATGGTATTGGAAACAAAGTATATTCTATCCTAACTCCAATGAACACACTATCAAAATTATTATATTTAGGAGAATAAATGCAATTTTCGCACTCAGCAATTGACAAATACAGAACATGTCCTAGACTGTATTTTTTACATTACATCGAAAGACTTAGACCTATAATCCAAAAGTCTCCCCTATTCTTTGGGTCACTGGTAGACGACGTGGTAGGTAGGATTTTCCTAGAGAAGAAAGTTTACCTGACCCCAGAAGAACTTGATCTGTCACTTAAAAGTACAGATGATATTATTCAGGAAACCTTAGCTAAATGGTACGAGGACGAAAAACTTCGCTTCTCGCAAGCAGATTTAGACCTCTCGCTGTTTTCTGAAGCAGACCTAGCCCAATGTATTGCTAGGTGTAAGGAGTTGAATCTGGACGTATCTGAGGACTCCTATAAGGCTTTTCTGGATGCGTGTAAAACCCAACTGAAGCAGGACGACTTTGCGTTAGATTCTGAGTGTCAGTTAGGATACAACAGTTTCTTTATTAAATCTCTGGAACTTAAAATTGGTATGTTCCTCCCAGTTGTCCGTAAATGGTTCGAGGGAGAGGTGCAGGAAACCAAAAGTGTACAGAGGGAAGTTACTCTGGAGGACGAGGATGATGTAATTACTGGATACATTGATATGATCCTGATTATGAAAGATGGTACTGAAATGGTTTGGGATTTAAAAACATCCAGTCGTGCTTACAAAGAAAATGACGCAAATGAGTCTCCACAGTTGACAATTTACTCAGAATATGCTAGAATACCTGAGGTGGGATTTTTAGTCCTACAAAAAAACATCAGGAAAAGAGAGCCAAGGGTCAGACTTCAGGATATCCGTGGCAAAATTACAGAAGAACAATCTGAAAAAGTCTTTTCCGAAATCACAGAAATTGTTGATGAAATTAAATCGCTCGACAAGGAAATGAGCTGTTTTAAAAAGAATTTGGATTCTTGCGGAGCGTGGGGCGGTTGTCAATACAGGAAATTCTGCAAGTTCGGCACTGAGGTTGGTTTGGAAAGGAAAGAGAAAAAGTGAGTAAACTGTATATAGTAACTCAAGTAGTGAGAGGCACACGCAATCCTGTCGGAACTTTGTATCGTGAAATGTGCGAACATTCCTTCTCAAAACAGAATATAATAAGGATAGATGGGTATCGTGCCTCACAATTGATTCTTTTACCAGATTTAACTTCAAGGGTGGGGGTAGAAAGTGATGGACATATCCTATACCGCTTTGCTCCTGCGCCCAATTTAGTAACCCTTTTATTCGCAGGTGAAAATGGAAATTAAAGTTGGGGATAAATTTATAAGAGTGTGGGATGAAGATTATCCTGTAGGTATCGTTACTGTGACAAAAATTGATGTCGAAAAGGGTGAGTTTTGGGCTCAATGTAAAGAACAGGATTACTGGTGGTATAAACAAAATGATTTAAAAGCTTACGCTGGGGACATAATTTCCATCCTAGCCCCAATAAACAATTTAACAACACTACTATATTTAGGAGAAAATAATGGCTGAAAAGAAAACAAAAAAGAAAACTAGCACCAGAAAAAGTCAAGCACAAAAAGAACTTGAACAGGAAAACAAAACACTGAAAGAAAGGCTTGCTGAGGTACTAAATTATGCTAAAGATTTGGAAAATAAAAAAGCAGGGGGAGACCTAACACACTCAGCTATTGGGTGTTCAAAAGACGAAGATGGGAATTACAGACTGGATTTTATTAAATACAATCCAGAAACTAAGGAAGCACTGGTCGATAAAACAGAACTGGTAACCCCAAATCCAAAGTCTTACCATGGAATGCTACACAAACTTGGAATGATTTCCGAGCTAGAAATATCTAAAAACGTAGAGGAGAAAAAATGAATAAGGAAAACGTAATTTCGCACTTTGTTTCTGCAGTGGCACTAATTGTTGTTGGTGCAGTTTCGCAACACTTTATCAGTTCAGATTACACGATGGGAATCGGTTATCTTTTAGGACTAGCTCACGGTTTTGTAAAGCCGAGAGTGGAGAGTCTAATTTTTAAAAAATAGGAGGAAAAATGACGTTAGAAGAACTAAAAAAACTTAAAAGTTACGAGATTAAACTAGGGACCGGTTCGCCCCTCACGGAAGAGGACGGAAGCAAGGTATTCTTACAAACCTGCAACATCCAAGTTTTCGATGTTGAAAAAAAGACAACATTAAAAGCTGTGTCTGGGGTTTTAGGTAAAGGTAAAACTCAGGATGAGGCAGAGCAAAACGCATTAACAAAAGCTTGCGAGCTTTTAGGGGAGATTTAGGATGAAATCTAGTGAATCAATTAAGACAATTTCCCAGAGCCTAGTGAAAGCTCAAAAGGAAATGTCTGCAGCCAAAAAAGGGTCAGCAAATCCCTTTTTTAAATCAAAGTACGCAGACTATAATTCAGTTTTAGAAGCCTGTAAGGACGCCCTGAATAATCAAGGGATTGTAATCCTGCAGCCTCACAAAACAATTATCGAAGGTGAGTCTCAGGTTGCCTTTGTTGAGACAGTTTTACTTCATGAATCTGGAGAGTTTGTTTCATCTGAAACTAAAATTGAGGTAGCAAAAAAGAACGATCCACAGGCTCTAGGTTCTGCTATTTCTTACGCCAGACGCTACGGACTCCAGTCGTTAGTTTCGTTACCAACATCAGATGACGATGATGGAGAAAAGGCTATGAGTAGAAAGTCTGCTTCAGATTTTAAAGCAAAATCTAATGACAAAAAAGAAGAGAAGCCTGCAGAGGAAAAGCGTACTCGTTTTAAAAACGCAACAAAAACAGGAGTACTGTAATGATCCCAAAAGATCAAGCAGCAGAAGAATTAAATCGTGTTGTGCAACGTCAGCAAAAGGATTTGAAATCCAGACTCGACAGTTTTAGTAAAGGAAGCCTAAAGCGTATGGTCAAAATCTTAGGGGGAGGTCTAGGTGATAACGTGACTCTCCAAGGTAATGAGCAAAAGTTTCTGGATGACTTGCACAATTATTTTGAAAACCATCTTGCTAACGCAGGATTGAAAGACGAATTAGCTAACGAAGGAGAACAGAATGGCTAAACGTTACGTTAACAACCCTCTTCAGATTCTACAATCTAAAAAGGGAGACCTGTACATTCAGGTAACAAAGGATCAGGGTGTTTTTGAAGATTTCCTGAAAAGTGTGGAGCCGGGTGCGGCTATCTTTCTAAACAATGCTGAGGACAAAAGAGCTAAGGCTGTGGACGAAGGTAAAATGTCTGAGGAACTTGCTGAGAAGCTAAGTTTTATCAAGTACGAGACCACACTGGTTTGTGACGATTAGAGGCTATGCCCCGTAAGGGGCTAGTCTCCTTTTGGAGGTGACATGTTTAAAGTTGGGGATAAAATTTTGGTTATTAGCTCGGAGAGTAGGGGTAGCGAAGTATTTCCTTTAGGAGTACAGATTATCAAGAGTGTGAACAATACAGAACGATTAGGAACTACTGAAAAGCGATGGTCTTATTACTACGACAACTCCCGTAATACTATAAGCAAGTATGTTCCAGCAACCAACCTAACACTATTACTTTGGGAAGGAAATGATTAAATTAACAGACTGGGAACCTCGCAGAAAGGACATAATTAAAATATTCAAATCCAAAGGGTTAAAAAAGTCTATTGAACTTTACGTAACTTCAGGAATAAATTTAATGATAGCGTACCACTTTATTTGGGAAGAGACTCAGGATGAGAGTGTAAAGGAAATTCGGGATAGGTTACTGGAATGGTACGGTGAGGAGTTAGTGTGAAAATTGAAAAATTACCAGCAGGAAAAAGTTCATTTGATATTTCCCTTTCTCCCACAGAAAAAGAAAGGCTGAACACAGAGTGGGAGTGGGGTGACGAAAAATACGGACAAGAAATTAAGAAGCAAAATATTGTAGCTACCTGCAACTGTAAAGGTGGAACTCACACTACTGAGGTTGTTGGCGAGGACGAGTGTGTCCACTGTGGCTACTTAGTTTTCTATACAGATTTAGATACTGATTTGAGAAAAGTGAGGGTGCTGTGATAGTTGAGGGTTGGTATAGGTTTATCGGTTCGTCTCGCCATTTTGACAGATTAAATGTTTATTACGTTAAACAACATTCTATGGGTGATGTCATTATTGCGATTAATAATTTAGGTACACGTTACGGTTGGACAAAAAAGGGATTTGTGGAAGACTGGGAATACCCCAACACATTAATGGGACTTTTGTGTGAATGATTCGGTTACGGACAAACTTAACGATGCAGTTAGGATATTAAATGAGAATTATTCTAAGAATTATTTTTTAAATGATCCTAGTAGGGATGTAAGGTTTTTTACTGAAGTAGATCAATATACTTCTTGCCACAAAATTACCTGTTATAGTGGTAGGTATTACTTTTCGACTTTATTAACTTTCGGTTCGCTTATTAAGTTGAACTCTAACCAAACAACTCAATTTTTACTAAAAATAATAAAATCCAAATTAACACCAAAAAGTAACCTAGTGAGATTAATTTATGAAGGAGAAACAAATGTATAAAAGAATCTGTGAAGGTCTTACAGATATTGGTAAATATATCCCAAAAACTGAGGACACTTACAAGCACATTACTGGTCACAAGGACGCTTACACCAGTATCTATTATTACTCTGAAGAGCAGGTAAGAGAAGCTGAGAAAATAGTCGAAATT
Source organism: uncultured Flavobacteriaceae bacterium (assembly GCA_937136455.1). Lineage (GTDB taxonomy): Bacteria > Bacteroidota > Bacteroidia > Flavobacteriales > Flavobacteriaceae > MAG-120531. The sequence goes on from CAKZOO010000041.1 coordinate 51,711, forward strand.
GACGGCAACAAAAGACCTAGAGGTATCAGTGGAATGACAGACGTTGTTACCGATAAGCTAGTTTGGGATTTTGATTCCGAAAAAGTAATTGATGCGAAACGTGACGCTATCAGCTTAGTACTAAAACTAAAATCCCAAGGTCTGGATGAGGATGATATTAGGATTTGTTTCTCAGGTTCAAAAGGGTTTGCTGTTGAGGTTCAGACTAACCAACAGTTTACCCCTGCAGAATTTAAAGCTATTACTAAAGACATAGCCAAGGGTCTGTCAACTTACGATTCCGTTGTAGCGAATCCTAGTAGAATTTTTAGGCTACCCAAAACTAAGCATAATAAGTCTGGGCTGTATAAAATCCCTCTATACTTTGACGAGCTGAAAGAGATGTCAGTGGAGCAAATTAAAGAGGCAGCAAAAATTAAGCCTAAATGGAATGACGAAGTTATGGCTAGTTGGAAAGTTACCAAGCACACCTTTACTGTTCCAGAGACACCTACTGAGAAGCCTAAAAAGGACTCTGTAAGCGACTCTAATCCTTATTTTAGGGTAGACTATACCAAGAACCCATTTAAGCTTATACCGTGGAAATTAGCTATCTCACAGGGTATTTTTCCTAATGGATGTAGGAACGATGCCCTAATGATCCTAGGTGCCACTCTAAAAGCTAAGGGTATGGACAGGACTCAGTGTTACTACGCTCTGAAAGCCTCTGCTGATAAGCAATCTGAGGTATTCGGTCAGGATAAGTATGGCAAGGATGAAATTTGGAAGAATATTATTACTCCAATCTACTCAGCTCTATGGAATGGAGCTACTTATTCTACCGCTAACTTTCCAGAGAAGCTAAGACAGTTTTACCTAGATTCTGGTATCCCTGAGATTACGGAAGTTCAGGGAGACAATAAGCCTATCGACCTAGGTGACTTGTTTGGGGTATTTTCAAAGTATGCTGAGAATATTGACAAAAACACAGTCCGTACAGGTATTAAAGAATTGGATCAAAACCTAAAATTACAAACACAAATGCTTGTTGGGTTAGTAGGGGTAGCAGGAAGTGGTAAAACTAGTTTAGCATTGCAGATTATGAAGAATTTATCTGTAGAACAAGAAACATCAATGTTCTTTTCTATGGATATGTCAACTGCTCAAGTTTACGAAAAACTAGCAAGGTCTTCAACGGAGTATGGTCCTGACCAAATAATGAGAGCTTTTAAAAATGACCAGAAGCACGTAAAGGACGATATTAAGAATAAGGTTATCGACAATTACGAGAATGTCAAGCTTAACTTTAGAACGGCTCAAACAGTAGCGGATATGAAAGCTAGTGTTGAGGAATACGAACAGTCGTCTGGTAAAAAAGTAAGACTGGTAGTTGTTGACTATTTGGAGAAGCTAGGCTCTAGTTATTCCGATCCTACAGTTGGTTCAGGACAAAATGCGAAAGAACTTCAAGATTTAGCTAAGAGTCTGGATTGTGTGGTCTTGGTTTTACTTCAAACACAAAAAAGTAAGAATCCCGGTGACCCCATTCTATCAATGAGGTCGGTAAAAGGTAGCTCTCTTCTGGAGCAAGAAATGCGAGTTATCATCTCGTGTTGGAGGGACGGTTACGATCCTGCCCATTTTGATGACGACAAATGGATGAGCTTGGCTATTCTAAAAAATACTATGGGAAGTTTAGGTCAAGTTGATCTTAGATGGAATGGGGAAAGGGGTATTGTTAGAGAATTGAGTCCTGACGAAAGACAGGAGATGAAAGATTATAAAAAACAAAAGGAGACCTTGAAGAACTTTAATGACGGTCTTTTGTAGTTGACACAAACCTGCATTTGTGGTAAAATAGTGCTAGGAGGGTTTATGTTGACAGGTAGTGTAAGTAAATGGGGTTTAGAAGACTCTTATGTAATTTGTGTAGAAGTTTCTGATGGTAGTAGTATTGTTAAGTTTGGAAAAACTTACAAAATAGAAGATAATGTGCTGATAACACATCGTTATCGTATTCACAAAATCTCATCCAAGTTCATCCCTGCAGTCAGCCTAGCTAAACTTCTCTACGGAGTGGAAGATGTTTGATTTTACCCCAATGCAATTAGTCGGCATGGCAGGCTCTCTACTCTTAGCACTCTGTGGTTTACCAGAAATGATTTACTCTCTGAAGCACAAAACGTGTAGAGTTCCTAGTTCTCTTTTGTGGCTATGGTTTACTGGAGAGCTTTGCAGTTTTGCTTACATACTGTATATCCAAGATTACGTTCTGACGCCAAATTACCTGTGTAATATTATAATTTTGGGTGTCTGCATTTACTATTGGGTAAAGGAGAGGATAGGTGTATAAAGTTGGAGATCAGATATTTATTTTAGGGGTTCAGTATGAAGACACAATGGGTTACCTAAAAAACACAATTAGAGCTATTGCAGCCTTTGACGGAAAATGTGAAGAACCCGGAAGATGTATAATGATAAAAAGAGGCATCATTGTAAATACTGGACATCACTGGTACTTCAATAATTCCGAGGTGACCTCTGCAACAAATTTAGTCAAGCTTTTGTTTCTGGAAGAGAAAAATGTTTAATGTTCCAACAAAACCTGTTGATGAGTGGGGCGTAAAAGAGGGAGATTGGGTACTCTGTTTGCGTGCGAGTAACACAGGAAGCTGTATTGTTGGGGAAATTTATCCTATAACGAAAAGTCCAAGACAGGGCTACAATTTAGCTGTTAAGTCTCGCTTTGGGGTATTGTCTACCCCTAATAGTAAATTCGCTTTTGCTCCAGTAACCAACTTAACTAAATTACTTTACCTAGGAAAATAATGGAACTACTATTTGATAAATACGGAGAACAAACTGACCTACTAGTTGCGGTTTCCTGTGAGTTAATGAACTTATCTCAAATGGAGGACGAAGCTCTGGTGGACGAAATCGAACACCTAATCGCAATTGTCCCTCAGATCGAACTGGATTTTGATGTTCTGCCGATCATAATGAAATTTCACGGTAAGGAAAAATTGTTAAGCAAGCATGACAGAAAATTGTTGGAAGGAACGTATGTTTTAGGACACGTTAACTTAGGGCTGGATTCTGAGGGGATAGTGACAAAAGTGGAGGCTAGGTGAAACTAAAGAAACCTGTACTGAAATTAGTAAAAAAGATTTACGCAAGTAACTTTAGGCTTGGATATATTGGGATGGTGCGTGATGAAGTCATCGAGTTTGATCCTATTTTTAATGGTCAAATTACTGGAGTTGGTTTAGGTGTTATAACAGATTTAAAGGGGTGGGACTGTGCAGGATTTTCTACTTACCATTGGCTAAGTATTCAAGAATACGATATCCTAGAACCTACCAACTTAGCCTGTATGCTTTACGGAGAGAAAAATGAAAGCTGAGGATATAAAAATTAATGGAGTGTACTGGGATAATTACCATAGATGTTTAATTGAGATAGTCAATAAAGTAGAATATGAAGGCGATTTTTGGTGGGAATACGACGACCTAACTCCAGATTTTGAGGGGACTATGGCACAGAATGTTGATCTTTACCCTGTCGAACTTGACGAAATCATGCCCCCATCCAATTTAACAAAACTACTCTATTTAGGAGAAGAATGGAATCTTACATAATTGATAACGAAAAAGCTTACCAAGAGTTGCAAGACTATCTGTCTGAGAATCCAACTATTCTGGAAGAACGGGACGGATACCTACGCACTGAGGAGTTTGAATTTTTTGTTAAGTGGGAACCTAAATCGGATTTAGACTCGCTAATTTTCGGTAAAGACCTGAGAAAAAAGGTTACTGCTATCGAAGTTGTGGATGGGCAAGATGTTCTATTTTACGCAGACGGAACCACAGAGGCGCAACCTCATACATATTGGCTACTCACTGAGGTTAAGTTGGATAGTGGGTTTAAAAAACTAAAAGGCAATCAGCACTATAAGTGGATTAGGGAATTCTCTGATAAGGAAGATTTTAATAAATTCAGAGGAAAGCTTTCCAAAAAACGAATAGACTTTTACTGTATCTGGAATGAGAAAGAATCTGCTATGGTTTACCATGGCATTACCCTATTTAACGATATGAAAATGGAGGACGTTTCTGTCCTCTCTTTCGATATTGAAGCTGACGGATTAGTGGAACATCCAGACTCACAAGTTTTTCTAATAACCAACACATACCGAAAGGGTGATGTAATAATTAGAAAACATTTTAGACTAGACGATTACTCAGATGACTGCGGTGAGATGATAGATGCTTGGTGTAACTGGGTGCGTGAATACGATCCTACGCTAGTCACAGGTCACAACATCTTCGGATATGATTGTAGATATTTGAATCATGTAGCAAATCTTTACGGAACCGAACTATATCTAGGTAAGGATGGCTCTGCTGTCAAATTTGGTAGAAAGGCTAAAAAATATCGTGTGGACGGAACTCAAACTTGGGATTACGTAAATGCTGAGATATTCGGAAGGCACGTAATTGACGGAATGTTTTTGGCGGTAAAATATGATATTGGCAGGAATTATCCTAGTTGGGGACTAAAACCTATTGCTGAATACGAAGGTCTAATTAAGGAAGGAAGGCAATTTTACGACGCAAGTAAAATCAAGGATAACTGGCACGACCCTGTTGAAAGGGAAAAAATTGTAGCATACGGTATTGACGATTCAGACGACTCATTAGGAATTATGGATTTAATGCTGCCTAGCTTTTTCTATACTGCCCAGAGTATTCCTAAGCCGTTACAGACTGTAATTAATTCCGCTTCTGGATCATGGTTGAATTCAATTATGGTTAGAGCTTATTTGCAGGAAGGTCACTCGATTCCAAAAGCAAACGAAAACCAAAGAGTTGCGGGGGGAATGAGTTACGGTATTCCGGGGATATATTCCAATGTTGCAAAATTCGATGCAGCATCGTTTTATCCTAGCACTGTCCTAACTTTCAAAATTTATGACGAGAAAAAAGACCCTAAAGCCTACTACTACGAGATGGTAAAATATTTTACAGAAAAAAGATTTGAGCAGAAGGGAGAATATAAAAAAACTGGAGATAAATATTTTGACGACCTGCAAGCTTCGAGTAAAGTTTTTATCAATTCGGCTTATGGACTGCTAGGAACCCCCGGACTCAACTATAACTCTTTTGAGAACGCATCACTTATTACTAAATGTTGTAGGAAAGGTTTACAAAAATGTATTGAGTGGGCAACAGGAAAGGATGCTAACTATTGGTGGGCAGAGTACGAGGAAGAACAGGATTTTCCTGATTATAGTTTTATTGACTCAAAATCTGAGCTGTCTGCTGAAGAAATGCCTAGACACGATTGGCAACTTGTAAATATTGACACTGACTCATTATCTTTCTGTAAAGCAGATCAGTCTGAGTGGACAGAAAGTGATTACGAAAAGGTGTTAAAAGAGATTAATCAGATAATGTATTCTCCTTGGGAGGATGATGGAAATTTTGATAGATTTGTAGTTTTAAAAGCCAAAAATTATGCAATGAGGGAGATGGGTAAAGATAAAATTAAAATTAAGGGGAGTTCATTTATTGATGCTAAAAAGGAACCAGCACTCAGAGAAATGATGAAAAATCTTGTAACAAACTTTATCAACCATGATCTGGATTATGTTACAGTTTATCATCAGTATCTAAGAGAAGCATTAGATATCCAAGATATCTCTAGGTGGTGCGTTAAAAAATCTATTACCGAGAAACTTCTTGAGGCTAACGACACAGCTAAGCAGAAAGTCCTAGCCGCAATTGGTGACAAAAAGGTGAGTGTAGGAGATAAGGTGTACCTGTATAATGCGGTAGACGGTATGGTTCAGAAAGTAGCCAAAGGTGAACCTGTATTTTTAAAGTCAGGGGAACCTAAAATGATCGAAAATAGGGTTGTGAGGTTACGGGAGAATTTTGATGGAGATTATGAAAAAATGCACTACGTCAAAAGGGTATTTAAAACTATGGAGATATTTCAAAATATAATCGACATGGATAAAATCCTAAATTATTCCCTAAAAAAGAATATCAAATTATTGGAGGAGCTATGAAAAGATTCCTAAACTACATCATAAAATTCTTCTATTACGGATACCACGGTGCCAAATACTGCTACGACTGGGATGCACACGGAGTTTACGCTCTGGAATACGCCCACCTAAAGCGTGTGTCCAAGTTCCTATCTGATCCAGATAAAACCCATCTGATATGTAACGGTGACCCTGACAGCAAACATCTCAGAAAGCTGAGAGAGTTGGTGGAGCTTAGTAAATTTATGTCAGATGGTGGAGATTTTATGGACAACACTTACAAGGTTTCAGAAAACTACAAATGGCAGGATTACATGGTTCCCAACAAAGCTAAAACTTTGTATAGATTCGACCCACCAGAAACCTATAAAAAAGAAATGAAAATAGCTAGGAAGCTGGATAAAGGAGTAACTGAGTGTAGGAGAGAGCGTTACCAGAAGCTGAGAAAGAATTTAGGAGTATGGTGGGATTAATGTATAAAAAAGATGATATTGTTTTTATTACGTACGAATCATTTTTAAATTACGTTCAGATAATTAATAGTGGTAATGGTAGTCGTAATTTTTATGACGTTTATCAAATCACTAAACCAGTTAGAGGTAACCGAGACTATCAAATTGAATATTACCTCACCCCAACAAACTCCAGACTCTGTTGTGGTCTAGAAAAATTATTAGTAGGAGCTTATGATGAAATATAAAGTTGGTGACAAATTACTCTGTATTAAATCTGAATTTTTTCATGAAGGTAGAGTTTACACTATAAAAGAACACAATAAGGAAACGAAACACATGTATGAGAATATAGATTTTAAGGAATCTGAGTTTCTCTTCGTTCCTGTAGAAGGATGCAAGTTCACACACTTAACAAATTTAACTAAGTTGTTGTATTTAGATTGACAGAATCTTAATACTAATATATAATAGTAGGTCGGACTAACCAAGGAAGGAAAAATATGACCAGAAAAAGTAAAATACGTGATCTAAAAGAGAGGTTTGAAAAAACACTCAAAAAGGTTGGGAAAGAACTTAGAAAGCTACCAGTTGACGTTAAGCGTGACGAGTACATCAGAACTACCGTAGATAGCGATATCAGTGACAGGTTAAATAAAGAGGAACTAAATTTTCTTGGAGGTTTCCGAGAAGCAAAAAAGCATTTAAAAGAAATCAGCAGTATCCAAACCTCCATACCTAAAATCCTAATTTTTGATATAGAGACTGCACCTTTGGAATCCTACCATTGGGGACTGTGGAACCAGAACATAGGTTTAAATCAGGTCAAGGAAGACTGGACAGTTCTGTCATGGGCGGCTAAGTGGGCAGGCTCTGACGAAGTTTTTTACATGGATACTAGCAAACAAAAAGACCTACGTGACGACAGAAAAATCCTAGAAGGAATTTGGAAACTTTTGGATGAAGCTGATATTACCGTCACTCAGAATGGGGTATCTTTTGACCATAAAAAACTTAACGCTAGGTTTATCCAGCACGGAATGAAACCGCCTTCTTCTTGTAAAAAATTAGATACGAAGCTTATGGCTAAAAAGTATTTCAAGTTCACATCAAATAAGCTTGAGTACATGACAGACAAACTCTGTACTAAATACAAAAAATTATCTCACGGTAAATTTCCGGGCATGGCTCTGTGGACTGAGTATCTGAAAGGGAATAAAGAAGCCGCTAAAGAGATGAAGCTTTACAATGAATATGATGTGAGATCGTTAGAAGAACTCTTTTTCAAACTCCTCCCTTGGGACAATCAAATCGATTTCAATACGTATATCGATAGCTGCGAGATGCACATCTGTACTTGTGGAAGTGTGGATAGTGTAAAGAAAGGATTTCACTATACCAGAACTGGTAAATACCAAAAGTATATTTGCAAAAGTTGTGGTAAGGAAAGTCGTGACAGAACTAACCTATTATCCAAAGACAAAAGAAAGAAGACTATTCGTTCTAGGTGTTCTAGGTGATAAATGTGAATAGTATGCTCAGTACTGGCAAACATGATTTTGAAATACATAACAATCTCTTCCCCTTTAAATTAGGGGAGGAGGTTATTTGCACTGAGGTTCCAAATGTATATTCAACATTTCTAACTGTCGGTAAGAGTTATGAAATTGGCTACGATTCCCATTACTATCTAGGTATAATGGATCACACAAGTAAAACTCTGGGTGTAAATTTTAGAAACCCAAAATACTTTGTAAGAAAAAATAAATTGTCCAACTTACTGTGGAGAGGTTTGGATGAGTAAAGTTTGTACTAAGTGTGGAAAGAGTTTTCCGGGAACTTCAGAATATTTTTTCAGATGTAAGTCTAAATCTACAGGACTTAGACCTGATTGTAAATCTTGTGTCAAAAGTAGACGGAAAAAGTATTATACTAAAACCAGAGATAAACACCTAAAGAAGATGAGAGAGTGGTATGAGTATTACAAAGAAAACGGATTGAAGAGGGACAATGTTACTCCAGAAGAAATACAGGAGATTGAAAACAGGAAGAGGTTAAGGAAGAAGAAGGATTCTAAGAAAACTGACGCTCAAAGACGGCACGAGATAAACAATGATACTCTAAAAGGATTTATCCTTAAACTAAAAAAGTACACTAATACCGCATGGAGAAGGAATTATTCAAAAAATACTTTATCTCATAAATACCTTTGTTGCGATCATTTTCAATTTAAAAAACACTTGATTAAAACATTTGAAGATCGATACTCGGTAAAATGGAGAGACGATTTTAGAAAATTTTTGCACATAGATCACATAATCCCGTTGTCTAAAGCTTCCAGTAGGGAAGAAGCAATAGAATTAACACATTATAAAAATACACAATTTTTATACAGTAAAGATAATAATATAAAGTTCGATAAAACAGATTTTAAAAACATAACAAGTAAGAACCTTATTGACAGATTGGATAGTGAAGGTGTAGAATATGAAAGACTCAATTAATTCGTTACAAGATAACTCTATTTGTTTAGAAACAAGAACCATCTTTTTCTTTGAAGAGATAACTTCAGAAAGTATGCAGAGATTCATAAAAAACCTACACATTTTGGATAATTACAAGGAGGGGGATATCAATATTAAAATGTCTTCTGAAGGTGGGTGTGTTGCTTCAGGATTTGCAATGTATGATGCAATCAAGGCTTGTGAGAGCGATGTTAATATTTACGGATATTCAGAAATAGCGTCAATGGCTACTGTAGTGTTTCAGGCAGGAAATAAAAGAATCCTAATGCCTAATAGCTATATGTTACTTCATTGGGGAGATCAGACAATCTCAGGTCATCCAAAAAGTAACGAAAACTGGCTGAAACTTTATAAGGATTTGGATGACAGGTGTAATAAAATTTACTTAGAGAAAATTAATAACCGACAAAAAGAAAAGAAGAAAAAGCAGATACAGGTTCAGGAACTAGAGAAAATGTTAGATTTTGATACCGTAATTCTACCTAAAAAAGTTGTCTCCCTAGGTCTAGCTGACCTAATTCTGGAAGATTCCTATTGAGCTACCTAGCACTTTCTGTAATTATTTTAAAAATTCTCTTGCTAGTTGTCTGGAAGTATGGTAAAATAGTACTTAGGCTAAGGCTACCCGACTTCGCTAAGAGGTTTATTCGGTGGCGATTTATGAATATATTGTGGAGATTTCTGGGAGGTTTTTAGTGAAGTTTAAAATTGGAGACAGGATTTATCTAAAAAGTTCCGATATGTACCCTATCGGTTTTGATGAAAAGAAAGACAAGATAATTGTTTATAGAAGGTTTACTGACGGTTATGAGTGTTTTTGGGAAAGTAATTATAGTAAGCACTTCTTTCCTTTTCAATCGGTTGTTGGGCATGAGGACGAGGGAGACGCAGAAGTGTCCTCTGGTGGCTCTCTCCGTTACAACACTGGGAAGCCTCAGTTTTCCCACCTGTCCCCAGATTTCATTATGGAAATGGCTAATCTTATGACTAAATCCGCAGAAAAATATAGTAGACAGAATTGGTTAAGGAAACAAGATATCAGAACCGCAGCAGACAGTTTATTTCGACACTACTCCGCTTTTATGTCAGGTCAAGATAATGATGAAGGAGGTAGCGAAATGAGTCACCTACTTCATATTGCAGTAAATGCTATGATTATGTGGGAAAATTATAGGATGTACGGGAAGGAAGTTGATAATAGATTCTATAAAACAATAAAGGAGTTGATGGGTGAAAATTAATGTTGATGGACATGATGTTTTTATAGATGAAGAAGATTATGAATTAGTAAGTAAATACAAATGGTACACAGTAGAATGTGTCAATACTAGATATGTTTACGCTAACATAAGAAATAAAAACCATGAGGTTACAACAATTAAAATGCACAGACTTATAACCAACTGTCCTAGTAAATTGGTAGTTGACCACATTGATGGTAATGGATTGGATAATAGAAAAGGTAATTTAAGAGTTTGTAAACAAATAATAAATTGTTGGAATAAAGATGTAAACTACAAACCCAATTACAGAAGTGATATTGGTAAGTATTATTCCCGTATAAGAATAAATGAAAAGGTTATATCTTTAGGGTATTGCAGTACTAAGACTGAGGCTATAAAAAGATTTAACCTAGCTCATAATATAAGAAGAGATTTTTGCTTATTAAAAATAACTGCATGTGAGGCTAACCGAAGAATACACTTCTTAAAAGAACAGTACCAAAAAAACACACCTAAATTTGTAGATTATTTCCATGTTGTACAAAATGTGATTTATGATAAGAGAAAATTAAGAGACTGTTATATTGATTATGGTTTAAAACCTAAGAAAAGTAAAGTAACTAAAAAAGACAAGGATTTTATAAAAAAATCTGAACTTAAACAAGTTGACTTAGCTAAAAAATTTAATATTTCCCCACAATATGTAAACGATATTAGAAAAGGAAGGATAAAATGAAATACCTAATCCTAACTACACTACTCCTCACCTCTTGCGGAGGAGCACGTATAGTAAAATATACCCCAGAAAAACCTAAAATCCAAACTCGACAAGAAAAAATGATCGAATGTATGGAAATTCTCAGAAGGCTTGCTTTTACTGAAGATTTTATTGGGAAAACTTGTCAAGAAATATTTAGGAAAATCTAATGGAACCGAAAGTTGGCGAAATTTATAGTTGGTCTTCAGAGAATAATGACAATTATTGCGTTTATTATATTGTTAAAGCTTCTCGTTTCGACGAACGTAAATACATTAAGGTGTTGGAAAGTTCTTATGTTTCTTTAAACAAAGAACCCTTCCTATACACTGTAGGAACTTGTTCAAAAAATATAACACCTAACCTAAATAAATTATTATTTATAGGAGAATAAAATGAAAAAAGAACTTAAATTTACAGAACTATCCGCAGGTTCTAACTATGAGCGTGTGAGTGACGGTAAGATTTTTAAAAAGATTGGTGAGAGATTCCTGTGTGCTTCTGAGGGTGAAACTTTTAAGGAGACAGATCAGATCAGCCTATCTGACAGATTTGTAAAAACACACAAGCAAGCAAATGATTCTCTTATGGACATTTTCCACACTTGGAAAAGTGGCGACATCTCTGAAAAGCAGGCTGCACACGACAGACTTCTACTTGGATTTATCACAAGAATCGAAAGCTTGGAGAGTAAAATTAAGGAGTTAGAAAGTGACTCCTAAGGTTGGGGAAACTTGGATATTGTGCGATTATTATGGAATTGTTACAATAAAAGTCGTCGATCTAATTGAGGGAGTAGTTAAGTTCTTAAAACATAAAAACGATACAGACGATTGGTGTGGAACTCACTGGTTCTCTCCCGATAGAACTATTTCGGGAAGAATTCCTGTTGCTGTAAATATTTCTTCCAACCTAAGCAGATTAGTATTCATAGGAGAATAAATGAAATTACCAATTAAACTAACTCCAGAAGCAAAAAAGCCTGAACAAGCTAACGCCCACGACGCAGGTTTGGATTTATTTGCCAGCAAAAGAACTAAAATAGGTAACATCCTAACTTATGACACTGGGGTTTCTGTAGCAATTCCTGAAGGTCACGTTGGGCTACTCTTTCCTAGATCGTCTATTTGTAAATATGATCTAGAATTATGTAACTCTGTGGGGGTGATCGATTCTGGATACAGAGGGACTATCCAAGCTAAATTTCGAGAACTAGTTCCAAACGACTTCACCAAAAAACCTAAGATTTACAATTTGGGAGACAAAATTTGTCAACTGGTAATTGTTCCTATTAGTTCGGTCGAGTTGGATTTTGTTGATTCGTTACCTAAAAGTGAAAGGGGTGAGAATGGGTTCGGTTCCTCAGGAAATTAAACATTTTATAGTTTACAGGGGAACAATTTTTCCTGCAATAGTTAGTCGGGACAGTCAGAAACTGATGTTACATAATTATGAGCGGTCTAACGATTACGCTTCTTGGCAGATTTTTAGTAGCGACCCAGATATTCCATCAAACCTATGTGACCTGTTTAAGTATGCCTATTTTATTGAAAAGGAGCCTATCTTACCAATCAACAAACTGTCAATCCTGCTTCACACCGACTTGACAGAGACTGAGTTTTATGATAGAATTAGTAATGTCTGAGTTCGATACACTTGTTAAAAAAATCAAACCTAACCAGAAGCTGTACACTAAAGTGGAAGGTTATCTGGAAGAGGTGACTGATTATTATTCTTACGACGACGATAGCTGGGGGTACGAGACTATGGACTTCTCATATTACTCTTTCGACCTTTACTTTGGAGCTACTGCTGAGGTGAAGGATTTAGTATTAGGAAGTAAGTTAATAGACCTACTAATGGATAATTTAGATGAAAGGTAAGCTAAAAAGTAACAATCCTTTGGTGTTTGGGAGAGTATTTGGAAAGTCTCAACTAACTAGTTGGATTAACTTAACAGTAAAAATGTACTGGCAAGAAGCTGAACCTACTTTAAAACTTCACCAGTTGCTGTGGGAAATGCCTGAAAACACAGAGTACGTAATCAAAAATGGTCAATTAATTTGGAGAGTTCGTGGTTAAGGAAAAGGTTGTGAATTTTGGAAAAGAAAAAGACAGTGTTCAGGAACTTAAAAAAACTATACAGAAACTTAAAATGAAGGTTAGATTATTAGAAAAACAAAATAAAAAACTAAAATCAGAGCTTAAATCCTCAGACAAAGGATTTCAGAAGTCTCAAAAGCGCATTGAGGAGCTTACTGAGGAGCAAAGCTTGGAAGAGGTGCTGGAGTCTCAGAAGAAAGCGAGAGACCCCAAAGAGGAGATTAGAGAGCGTATGAGAAAACAATTTAAAGGAGATACTGATGGAAGTAGATGATTTAATTTTAGTTTATAAGGATACCACCCCCCTAATTCTAGAAGGAGGAGTGTGTAAAATTATCGATAAAAGCGGAGACGATCCTGACACCTTTCTAGCGGTTAAACTGGAAGATGTTGGACAAGTTGAATACAGATACAGACACGATCCAAACGCCATTCCAATCGTTCTGATGAGCGAATGTGGTATCTGGGTTAAAAAAGAAAATCTCCAAGTTCTGTCATTGGAAGAACCTAAGCCGTGGTGGAGAAGGATTTTCTGATGAGTATTTATAAAAAGGGTGACTATTTTATTTTATTGAAAAGGCATGGAACCGACCTGCCGATACCTTGCGTTCTTAAAATTGACAGTTATCGTAATGATACTGATTTTAGCTCAAACAGACCTAGTGGACCACCTTGGTCTTTCACTAAAAACGTCACTACGCCCTGTAACAACCTAGCAAAACTTTTATTTATAGGAGAAAATTGTGCTTAAAAAATTACACATGTTTTACGCAAAATGTATGCTCACTTTCACTATGTGGACTTCCCCTAGCGAGTTCACTGCATCATATTACGAAATGACTAGCCTATATATGCAAGTTTTTGATGCCCTTCAGCAGGGAGCTGACGTTGTAATTTCTCATGCAGATTTTATGGCAGCACAGCAACCTCAAAAGGATAGAAGTCATCTGTCAATTATTGACGGAGAAAAGAAAGAAGAACCTCAACCCGATTTAGATTACGGACACGCTTATGGCAAAAAAGAAGAAGAAAAAGAAGTACAACCTGCAGGGGACGATAATAAATCTTCTGAGGAACCTGTCACTGAAACATCCCCAGAGAAAGGAAGTTGAGGATAGAACTAAGGTTGGTCCTGCGACTTTTGAATGTGAAATTTGTGGAGTTTGGATTTATAAGGGTAAGTCGCAAAAGAACTTTGACGCTCTAAAAGAAGAGAATCCTGACAAAGATATCATCATGTGTACTCCTCAGATCGATCATATTTCTACGATTATCCCTATTGTAAAGGGGTGGAAATTTACCTACGACGAGTTTATTGCGAGAACTTTCTGTGGTTCTGAGAACCTACAATTACTCTGCAAACCCTGTCACCACAAAAAAACTCAAGAAGAAAACGAATTACGAAGAAATTTGTAGCAATTTCCTTGACAGATGACGTTTCCTGTGTTAGAATATGGTTTCAATATTTTACACAGGAGATTTATGAAAAATCTATTACTTACGCTACTGGTTGCTTTCTCATTTGGTGCTAGTGCTAAAAACATCGAATTATCAAAAAAGAACACCGTTATTCTAAATGAAGCATTCTCGCTCCAATCTATAGCAAAACTTCAAAGCGAACTCTACTCCCTATCCAAATCCCTAAAAGAAGACGAAGAAATTACTCTAGTTCTGGACACTCCGGGAGGTTCAGTATTTGCTGGACTAGTTCTGTTCGACACCGTAAAGTCTATTCCTCAGAAAGTCAACACACTTACCCTTTTCGCTGCCTCTATGGGCTATCAGACAGTTCAGAACCTAGGGGATAGGTACATCCTACCATCTGGAATCCTAATGTCTCACAGAGCCTATTTAGGCGGTCTGAAGGGGCAGTTGAATGGTGAGTTAGAAGAGAGGTTACAGTTTTATAAGGATATGACTGGCGAATTAGACAGGAACTCTGCAGCTAGAATTGGTATAACTTACGACGAATACAAAAAATTAATTATTAACGAATATTGGGCTGGTGCGACAAAAGCATTAGCGGAGAATCACGTAGACGAAATAGTCACTGCTAATTGTGATGAAACTCTATCAGGAACACACGTAAAAGACGTTAGGACTTTCTTCGGATCGTTTTCTGTTGAGTTCTCGAATTGTCCACTAATCAGAGGTCCGTTACGAGTAATTCGTGGTAGCAGAAAAGCGTTCTCTAAATACCAAAGTGAATACTTTAGTAGTAGAAATTTAACAAACGTACAGTAGGAGGATACCATGTCTGGAATTAATTTAGACCAAATCCTAAAAGAATTAGAGCAAGCAGAGCAACGTAAGAATCCTGAGACAGTTTTAACTAAGCAGGAAAGGGAAACTTCACGTAGCGTAATGAAATTTATTAAAGAGAAAGAAGTTAGGTCTGGGACTGAGAAAGTCCCTAACTATTTCATTTACCAAAGTTACTTGGATTTTGAACCTCACACACCTAAGGAATCTAAAATTGAATTCTTTAGGCAGTTTAACAAACTCTTTACAGCAAAAAGGTCTGCTAAAATGCGCTACTATCTTTTAGACACAGACTCTTTTGACTACACGCAGGAAGCGTTAGAGAGAGCTAAGGAAATGGATAAGAAGAGGGGAAAATGAGTAATAAAAGAAGGAAAGGATCAGCCTTAAAAAAAGCTTCAAATACTCGTTCAAGGAAGGACGTTATTGAAGCACATTACGTGGACGGAGTTTATGACAAAGACGGTGAGCTTGTCATTCGTCCATGTAGCCAAGAAGAGAAGGATTGGTTGGAACAGTTTTATGAGGAAACTGTTGTAACCAACTTCCTTCACGGCAAGGGTATGCGAGAAAAGAGTAGAGAGATTAAAAATCTAATAGAGTGTGATGAGTATAAAAAATATCACAAGCTAGAAAAATCATCTAAGGACAAAAAAGAGAAAGCACAGTATGCTGAAATGAAAAAGCTGATTAGAAAGCAAAACATGGAAGTACACGAGTGTAGGATTTCTATGTTGAGAGAACAGCTCCAAGATTTGAGGGACAAGTATTTAATGTTTTCCGACCCTGAAGAGCATAAAAAGTTTTACCGTGAAAACAATAAAAGAAATAACGACCTACTAAATAACGTTTACGTTCAAGAAATTACTCCTGAAATAGTAGACGAACTTTACCTAGAAACTATGGGTGATATAGATTTTGAGGAAGATTTAATTGAATCTATAGACTGGGGAGATTTGACAGATTTGGAGGAAGGAGATGAGTAGTTTCGTTTACACACTTTACTATGCAACTATGGGAGAAGAAGAAAAAGTTGTAAGAGTTTATGACAATCAGGAGGCTGCTGAGGATTTTATGATGTCCTGTGTTGAGGAAGATGTTATGTTCAGGAAAGTGAATGAAGTTAACTCGGATGTCAGAGATTACGACAAGAGTAAGTCTATATTCAGTAAACGTAGAATTGTTTCAGGGAAGTTTGTAGGGTCTGTCGAATCTGACCCTGTATTCTACTTTATCCGTAAAGTTCCAGTTAGAGGCGTTCCTTAGTGGAATGCCTTTATGTAACCAAAAACGATACCACAAATCGTCCCAATTACCCCAGAATACAGCGAAAAAGTCTTAACCTTCTCTAGCCATCTCCTACTTCTTTCTTTTTTGTAAGCGTGATCCTTTACCATATCTTTCAAGCTAGGTAAAATGTCCACTAAAGGCTCAATCTCTGCTGCGATTTTCTTATCACTAGATACGTGATCCTTGACTTGTTCGGTGAAAACTTTGAGGTCACCCTTGATCTCAGTTGTTCTCTCTAACATGTCTCCATGAACTCGGTCTATCTTCTCGTGTAACTTCTCATGACCTTTCTCTAAGTTCTCGAATCTTTTGTCGTAGTAATCAGTTTTGTCCATCTCCGCTATCCTCTTCATCTTGTAACTTTTTCAACATTTCTCTAAAAGCTGGTTGTTGTTGTAATCCGAATAAAATCGTTTTTCTGCTATCTTCGTTTTCTATTGCTCTATTTAAAACTCTTCCGAACTGCTCTCCTGCTCGTCCTTCTGCTGAGAGTACTTCAGATAGTTCTGTTAATTGTTCTTCGTCAGCATCCATTAACCTATCCATATTCAACTTCATGCGCTTTTCTGGTTGCTGCAATTCTTCTCCAACGTTCGATCCCAAGGTTGCTGCGGCAAAGCCTTGAACTCCCTTTGCTGTCTTCTCTGTTGCTTTCGGTACAGCGTTAATAAGAGAGTTTGCAACCCTGTTACCTTTTGAGATCAAGTTTGGATTTTTTATAATTTTAGAGGTTGCGTAAGGTGTCGCTGCTGCAATACCTAATGTCGCAGTTACTAAAGGATTTCCCATTGTCAAAGACATACCTGCTGCACCCAAAAATGCTTTAGCAGCACTAATTGCTTTAGTTGAGAACCCTTTACTTTCAGCCCATTTTTGAAATTCCCTAGCAGCAACTTCATCAGCGAACTTCTCATCGACCCCTAAGAATTTCTTAGCTTCAGGACTGAGTAGTAAATCTTTTAAATCTACCTTGTCGTTTTTGGCTAGACCTCTTAATTTATTTGCAACGGTATCTGTACTTCTAAATTTTGACAACTGTTCAGCAGAAATTACGTCACCAAGCTCGTTGTATTCTTTAATAAGTTCATCCTTTACTCCCAATTTCTTAGAGAGTTTGGATAGGTAATCCATTCTTTTAGCAGATTCTGCCATTTCTCTAGTATAATCTGGAGAACTTGTTTTAAGCTTTTCGGAGAATTTACCCCTCATTTTCTTAAATACATCCTCTACTGGACTACTGCCTCCTGCAACTTTATTATACCCTGCTATTTGGGTCATCTCATCAACAATCTCTTGCATCTGTTTTTGACTTACTCCTTCAGGAAAAGCTCTTTCTAAATCGTCAGCATATCTCATCAGTTCTTTTCTAGCAGAAGATTGTGCCCTATTTAGTCCTCCAGCAAAATCTCTAAGAGAATCTGTTAGTTCGTGAGTACCAAAAGCTACGTCATCTGTTAGAAGACTTCTAGCCTTACGTGAGCTATCCACAGCTTCCTTTGTTAGACTATTTACCTTACCTTCTAAATCCTTAGCCATCTCGTCCAAAGTTCTAGCGGTAGTTCCATATTTCTGTGGGTTCTTAAAAAGATCGTCTAATTTATCGTCAGCAATACCTGTTGTAAACTTAATTGCTGCTCTGGCAAACTTACCTGCTGTACTGGTAGCAGCCTTTGCGGCAGCAGCACCAGCAACTGGTAAAGCTCCACCGAAAGCTCCACCCATAGTGGCAGCTTTTAAGCCCTCTGAGGCTCTGTCTAAGGCATCCCCTTCTGTTGTGCCTGCACCATATAGTCCTGACTCGATAGCGGCTTTAGGAGCCATTTTCATGCCTGTAGTGACTGCTTTCTCTAAGCCTCCAGCTCTCTTAGCCAATTCCATAGCACCTTTACCCAATGCAGACTGACCTAAAGCCTGACCTGCTTTGGATGCAGCAGCTAACTCTCCGACAGGTAGGGCTACTGCGCCAGCAACTTCTCCCGCTCCGTAAGAGAAAGGGTTTGCTTCTTTTGCTGCTTGGAGTTCCGATCTTTCCTCATCTCTGAGTTGATCATATAGACCTTTATCGATATCGCCAGTGAATCCTTGTTCTCTTAGTTGTTCGTCAACTGCGGAAACGCTATCCCCACCAAGTAATCCTTTTAACTTATCAAAGGCTGAGTAGGCTGCAGCTCCGAGTTCTTCACCAAATCCTAGGGTGACTCCTTGACCTGCTCCTCTAGCAAGAGATTCAGACATACTAGGTTCATCCTGAACAAATTCAACAGGTTCGTCATCAATCAAATCTTCCTGATCGAAAAATGAATCTCCTGCATCCTGAACTACGTCTTTCTCATCGAAAAAATTATCAGCCATATTATTCTCCAATTACCTTGGCACCTTTATCAATATACTTCTGTGCAGCACTACGTTTCACCCTCTTAGTTTGTCCGTTAGGAGCTTGGAGTAAAACTGTGTCTGTATTTTCGGAAGACCTAGGCATACTACCTGCTTCGTAACCTTCCAATGTTCCTTGTTTTTCAAAATACCTTCCTGCTTCATCTTTCTCTCTAGCCATTTGGTCTAGCTGCTCTATTGTTTTCTCCAACCTTTCGATATTCTTCTCATCGCTCAGTTTAGGATTATAAGACCTCTCAATTAAGCGTGAAGCTTCCTTTTCGGTAAACTGGGCACCTAGTGTTTGTCTTAGTGATTGTTGGATAACTTGCTCTACTGTGTCTTTTACATCTTGAGCGTCCTCTCTGCCGACAGCTCTAAGTCTATCTGCTACACTCTCAGGTAGGAATTTTTCAGACCAAGTTCCTGTAATATCGCCTTTTTGTTTGAGCTTACCAACAACGTCCTTTAGCTGGTCTAAATTCTTTTTAACTCCAGCGTAACCGCCACCAAATCTAAACTCTTGATAGTTTTTGGCGAACTCTTTATCGAGTTGTTCCACGCCTTTAGACGGACTCTTTTTTGTTTCTGTTGCTTTAGCTTGGCGAGCCTTCTTAGATTCTTCCAGTCGTTCTCTACTTAAATCCATTTGTCCTTGTCTGAATAATCTATCTTCAGCTCTGTCTTCACTAGCCTGAGTTCTAGCTAATAAGTCCATAAGTTCTTTACGTCTAGTTTCTAGTTGCTTAGAACCTATATCTGTAGGCATTTCGGTTTTCATTACTTTATTTTTACTTGAATAAGGGTTTGCTGCAGAGTAGTATGCAGAAGCATCCAAGAGACCTTTAGCTAGTTGAAGCCAAGCGTCCTTACTCTGCGACCCTTCTCTCTCTTCTCTAAGTTTGTCTAGCTCTTTTAGTAGAAGTTCACTCCCTCTAGGTTCTCTTTTTTCTAGCTCTTTAGGACTAGCAGGTTTTTTAGAACTGATTTCTCTAGTCTGTTTCTTTTCCTCAGTATACGGATTTTCAACGATATCCTGAGTCTCCTCAACCTTTTCTTCCTCAACTTTCTGTGGAGTAGGACTGCTAGGAGTAGGAGCATTTGATGCTAATGAATTGTTACCTCCCTTTTCAAAATCAGCAATAGCTTTTTGGAGGTTGAATAAATCTTTTTCGTTTTTAATATCTGCAAGCTTTGGTAGACCTTCCATGCCCATCTTGCTTGCATCTGCTAACAAGAATTCAGCCATACTCTGGACTTCTTGGTTCTCTGAAGCAGTAGCTTCGCTATCAAGTAGCGCACCTGCTAATCCAGTCATCGCTTTTGCTGGCTTACTCGCTAAGGCAGTTCCAACTTTACCGAGTCCTTTTTCAAGAAGTTCTCTAACCCCTTTCTTAGCCCCAACGTCATCGAGTTTAGAGAGAGCCTTCCCCGAAGAAGGGATTAACTCTTTTCCTACATCATCAATTTTTCTAGCTGTAGTTTCGATAGCATCAGTTCCTGAAGATTTAACTAGGCTGCTAGGAGTTCCTTCTGGGAGTTCATCCACCATACTAAAATTAGGCTTAGGACTTGATTGTGTTTGCGGTTTACCTTTTAATGTAAAAGTGTCTCCAGCCATAGTGGAAGTTCGTCTGGATTTATTCGCTAAATCTGTTAGCTTTTCTTGTAGCTGTTTCTCCTCTCCTGCTGCCTCAAAAGCATCCAACAGAGCTTGTAAATTTTCTGCAGATTTAAAATCTCTCATTATTTTCCCCTAAGCCTTTTAGCTTCCTGTTTTCTTCTTTTAACTAAACCTTTCAATGTTTTTCCGTTACTTTTTGTGTAAAGTAATAATCTGTCAGCCGCAGCATTCACACCCTTAGTGTTTATTGTTTTTACTAGTTTGCGGATAACTAAATGTCCTAAGTTGTATCCTGCTTCGTGAAGTACATCCTCTTGATCCTGAGACAACTTAATTTTTACTTTTAAAACTTCCCTACTAACCAATTTACGGATAGGGTGTTGCTTTGCTAAATTCCTAGCGAAAGTCTTAGACACTCCCCTATATACCCATTCTTTATTAAACCAATGCTTAGGTATAACTGTTCCGTAGCCAATATGCGGTTTACCTTTATAGTCTCCAGAGATAATCTGACACTTGGTCAATGTTTTCCCTGTTGCGTCGTCGTAAGGTAACGACCTAAATCCCTCTAATTGAAGAACTCTCTCAAAAGATTCACTAGATTGAGAGGCTAAAGTGGAAACTGTGAATAGCATAAGAAAAATAACTCTTAGCATAACACTATATTTTACCACCAAATTCTCCTTTAGTCAACTACTTTTTTCCTAACATATCAAGTAGTCTATTGAACCCTCTAGCTTTTGCTTCCTGATCCATAAGCTTATCTTTAACACGATGCTGCTGACCAAGATTTGCAACAAGTTCGCCACTGTTGATTCGATCTGGAAGTAGGTCTCCTGAAAATGAATCACCTTCGATAATCCTACCTTCCATCTCCTCAGCCTCTTTATTTCCTCTTAGGAATTCCATGAGGTCTTCTTGGGCATCAGGGTTTACTTCTAATTCGCCCATGTCAACTAACTCGTCAACTCTCTCGCCACCATCTGTGTAAGAAGCAGGAGATTCCATCCCTCCATTATTGAACTTCTTTCCAGCCTCAACATTTCTGACCATCTCAGATTCGATAGCTTTCAACTGTTTCATGAGATCGTGTTTATCCATAACACTTCCTTGACCTCTATTAGCTTCGATTTGGGTTAGAAGATTTTTTCTTCTTTCTGTAATATCTCTAAGCCTTTCATCACTTGATCCACCTTCAGCAAAGCGACCTTGTAAGTATTTCATAGGGTCTTCTTGGATTCTAGCTCTCTGTTGTATTCTTGGTGAGCCGACTTCCTGTCCAGATTGCTGTAGTGCTTGTCCTAATCCAGCGAGTGCTTTATTAAACTTAGCGTCATCTTTTAATTTCTGCTCGTATTCTCCTTGAGCAGACCTTAAAGTGTCCATGTCAAAACCGCCATCCTGATATTGATTAGGCATTTTAACATCTTTCAATTTACCTAACACTTCTTCAAGTTCTGATAATCGCTCATTAACATCAGAAAGTGCTGCAGTATTTGTCATAAGCATTTTTTCTTTGTCTACCATTTTTCCTGCAGGAGTATCGAAAACCATATCCGAACCGAGTTTAGACTTTTCCAAATCCTGAGCCATAACTCCAGCATTATCTTCCTTGCCACCATACTCATCCTTGTAATCAAACTTTTTACCTTTAAGTTTATTGAGCATGTCTTGGATTTCTTCAGACGACAGATCGGTCACATTTTCCTTGGTTTTCTCATCAGAAAATGCAGCAAAGGCGCTAAGTCCTGTCCCAAGCAACTGACGGTTACCTGCAGCTTGAGATTGTGCTGCTTGAGCTTGTTGATTTGCTTGATTGTAAAAACCTTGAGCTTGGTTTTGGAGTTGGTTTGTAATTCCGGTAGCCTTAGCCATTTCATTTTGAAACTGTTGTTGGTACAAACCTTTATTATACATTTGTTGTTGGTTCTGTAATGCAGTAGACTGGTCTGCAATATTCTGTCTCTGGGCAAGATTTTGTTGAGCAACGTTTTGTCTGTTCATTGCATTAAAACGTGCAATCTCATCAGCAGCAGACGCTTTAGCAGCTTGCTTTTGAAAATCCTGAGCATCCAACTGCGAAGACATATTAGCAACATTCTGTGTTGCCTGTCTACGATTCTGTGAAGCTTGAGCAGCTAAATTCAAAGCCTCTTGCTGTGCCCTGTCTGCCTGTGCTTGGTTGGATGATAATCTAGCTGCTAATTCTGAGCCTGCACCACCAGCCCCTCTCTCAGCCATAGATTGCATAATTGATTCTTGGCGTGCTTGCTCATCAGCTTGAGTTTGACGTTTGATTGCATCAAGTCTTGCTCTATCTTCCTCAGTAATACCTTGATCTGCATACTCTTTTTCAGAAGCAATTGCTCCAAGGATATTCTCTCTTAATGTAGGATCGATGTCTAAATCTTCAAGAGCAGACTCGTCCAAAGTTTCAGCTTGAAGGATGTCAACTAATTGAGGCAGTTGAAGTAGAATTTTCTGTTTTTCTATATCAGGTATATTTAGCTTTTCAAGTTCAGCAACAGCTCTTGCTTCTAATCCCTGAGCTGCACCAGCAGCACCTGCACCAGCACTAGTGTCTGCACTTAGTCCTAACGCACCAGTGATTCCCGAAACTACGTCTCCCATTACAACTCCTTAATTAGGTAAACCAAAGTGTACTCATCATTCGTAACTTGGTAACCCATCTTTTTTATAAAATTTAAACTATCTATATAATTTTTAGCCCTAACACAAACCGTACAAACATTGTGAGTGCAGTTGTTGTCTAGAGCAAGTTTATCTATTTTCTTAGAGTAACTTTCCCCTACTCCACTATTGCGAAATTCAGGCAAAACAAATAAGTCTTGGATGAACATTTTGTTATCTTGGATTTGGTAAGTGAAAAATCCGTACTCATCCTCGTAAAGGTCTAACCCTTTTCTTTCTTTTATGTACTGTTTATATTTATTCACCTAATAGTTTCCTAAGAGCTTCCATTCTTGTGTTTTTCGATTCTTTTTTAGTGCCACCGTCTTCAAAAGTACCTTGTACTGGCAAAAACGACATATCGCCGTATAGAGGTCTTATGTAAGGATTGGTTGCTGAATCATACCCTGTTCTTAGGAATGAGTCAACCTCCCCATAAGGCATTCCTGAGATTCCGTAATCTTCGTGCATTTGATATCTTTGTCTTAGAGAATCTATAGCAGGTTTAACTAAGGTATTTACTATATTCCCACCGTGATATAAGTATGAACCGTCACCTATAATCTTTGCTACTTCTTCTGGACTGTACGAAGATAGACTCTTTCCTTGATGTAGTAGGTTGGTATCAGGATTATTTAGGAAGTTTAGGTATGCGTCTAACGACCCTGATGTTGTATCCATTGTCCTATTATATGCGTCTAACCTTTCAGCTAATTGTTGATTTATGTCAGGTCTAATGACTTGACCTAGGTTTGTAGTATCTAGTATAGTACCTTGCTCGGTTCCTTCTAGTCTAGCTAACGCATTTAATCTTGCTAAATCTTCTTGCGTTGCAACCGAGCCTAAGTCTTGTGGTAGTAAACTTGCTATATCTATGCCCATGGTTTGTTTTTGACCGTAAAGTTCGGGAACTTCTAATCCTAGATCAATTAAAGAACTCAACATATCCTGAGTTAATGCTTCAGCATTTCTAGCTTCCTCCACAGGTTGATACTTTTCTCTCAACATATTTTCTATTTCACTTTGAGCTGTATCAACTCTATTCTGGGCTATATTTTGTAGTTCTGATGATTCGTTCTCTAGTGCAGATTTCTGCATTTGAGATTGCAGTATAGCAGAAGATAGCTGATTGTTTAAATTTGAACTTATAGTTTCAGGTATTGCTGATATTTGTTCTCTAGCTTGTTTGTCTCCAGCAAGTAAAAAATCGTCTAAAATTCTTTGACCTGAACTGTAAGTATCTTTCTCCCCAAAAGTTCTCCTGAGTAACTCCAATCTAGCATTAGGTCTGTCCAAGCCTTCACTTGGAACGGAAAACGTACTTACTTCATTTTTTAATTGTGAGTAGTCAGGATTAGCTACTTGATATTGTTCCTGACCACTTAATAGGTTTTGAAATCGATTAAATGCTGTGTCATCCATTTCCTGACCTGCGCCTGAAACGGTTTGATCGATAAATTGACCAGCTTGATCTATTCTCTGACGGTTCTCATCAACTTGTCTTTGAAACTCAGACTGCTTTTGTTGTATTTGTTGACCAATTTTTTGTGCTCCAATATTCTGAGCTTTCTGAACTGCATCACTGATATTCTGTGTTGCACCTTGGTTTGCTTTTTGATAAGCTTGTGAATTTGTATACGTTCCTGAGCCTTTGCCACCAGCAGAAGCTGCATTAGATTGACCTGTAGTTTGTGCTGCTGGTTTATTTACAGTAGTTCCTACATTTGTTTGAGCGGTAGGAGTTTGCATAGGAGTACCTGCCGCAGGAGTTCCTGTAGACTGTAGGTTCTTCTGTTCCTCGTCTAACTGATTTTGTTGGTTGTTAGGATCAAGAACATTCATCCCAGATTGACTATTTTCATCTTCTTTTGGTACGTATGCCATGAAATCTCCACAATGACGAATAGAGGACACATAAAGTCCCTACTATATATTGTTAAATTATACTCAATATCCCTAGTTTGGGATCAATTCTATCAGTAATCTGAACTTGTTATTTGCTGGTAATCCTGTAATATTCTGGATATTGTATATCCCATTTCCACTATTTGACGCTGTAAACGTCATAAAAGGGGCTGAGGTAGGGTATACGGCTGTATTTGTCAGGTTATCTGCCCTTAGAACTTTGTGACCTACCATACCTTGGTTAGCAGAGAAACTTCCTCCCAAAATAGGCTTTCCTGTAGCATCAACCGTCACATCTACCGTAACTAGCTGTTTTGTGTCATTTTCGTAACTAAGTTGACCGTTTACGGTATTTGTCACCTGCTCAATAAAATAATTGTATAGTTCAGCCATAACTCTGAAGTCGTCACGATTGTCCTCAGATATATTATCTAGCTGTAGTCTTCTTGGTGTATCTAATAATGCCATTTAAGCTCCTTATTGTTACCTGTAAGCTCTTCTAGATACCGCTCTGGGGTCAAGGCTAATGCCAAGTAGCTTAACCTTCTCACGGGCATTTTTGTGCTCCATACGCACCTTTAAAAAGCGACATCTCTGCTTTGCTCTGGGAATTAGTGTTCTCTTAGGAACCTCTCTACCTTCTCCACCCCAGACAAATTCTCCCCATAGTTGTGATCCCCAATCGCCCACTCCGTCAAGATTAAAATCTACAAATTCAAAGTTTTGGGAAATGTCGGATGCGTAAGCTATCCTACCACCATAAAAGTTGGTTTGGTCAAACATAAATGTACCTTGTCGAACCTGCTTCATCATGGATTGGTCACCAAAGTGTTGAGGTTGGTACTCGACTTCCATATTAATATTTTTATAGATTTCGACGTCTCCTCCAAGTAGAGGTAGCACTTGGTTCACGACAATGTTATTATTCGTCACATCTATACTGTCAATAACAGCCTCGTATGGAGTAAAGTAAGTCAATTTATCGTAATTTTTGAAAGTTGTGTCACAAGCTACATCGTTTAGTTCGTCGATCATTTCGTTAAATTGAGTGTACTGATCTGAGACTACATTTGTAAAAATTCGAGAAGTGATTGTTCCCGAACTGTCATCAGCCACCAACTTAGTGTTAAGATCGTTAAGTACGTTAGCCATGTCATTTCCTGTGACAGGATTCAATGTGCTGTAATCTGTATCATCTAACCCTGTGTCTATATCCAGTGTGTAGGTTAATCTACGAAATTTGGATACAGTTACTGCTTGCATTTGTACTAGAACGTCTCCGACTTCAATATTAGCTACACTACCTAGTAATATCTGACTCTGGAAAACATTGTCAGCAATAACTGTTGCTGTGAAATTCCTATCAGAATAATCAGTTCTGTCTCGATTCTTTCTTTCTTTTTTAAGGTAAGGTCTGCTACCCTCACCTAAATACAGCTTATCGTCAAACTCAAATACTTTACCACAAGTAGCATCGACTGTCCATCTTGTCCATGTTCCTGTAATGGTGTTGTATCTGTAAGCTTGGTCTGCTACAGTTGAGTTTGAGTCTGTTGGAACAAATAATATATACGCCCTATCCGACTCGTAAGCCACTCCGAAGCTAGTAAGTCTAAAATCAACATCAGAATTTGTTACATCCAAAATGAGATTTTCAATAGGTCGGGATAACACCTCTGCGCCAGCTTCAGTAATAGAAACCACACCATCGTCAGTAAGGGCGTATATTTTATTATTTAAAACTACTGCACTGTCAGGCGCAGTTAGTGATACAGAACTGTCAAGAAGTCTCGACCCAAAACTAGGAGCTGATGATCCAGTGACGATGTAAATTCCGTCAGTTTTTAGTACAAAAAGATTATCTCTAAGGGCAATAATTCTTTCAATAGGTTCATCTTCTGTTCCTACATCAATATAGTTTAACAAAGGAACTGCTTCAGGTAAGTCTGTTTTAGAAAAGTAAAGTCTATTCGCTTTCTCTTCGTTATCAGACTGAACATTTGCTAGAAAATAACTACCAACTGTTCCATCTACTGTTGTTGCAAAGGGTATTGTAAAATTATTAGCATCCACTACAGTAACTTCGTACGATCCTAAAATTTGAGGAGTGGAATCAGTATCATAAATATAAACAGTATCTCCAGTTGACAAACCGTGACCTGCCGATTCAATTTGAGTAGTTGCACCGCTAGTAATTGCCGTTATCGACTCAGTTAGAGGTAATTCAGGATTAAATTTAGATTGAATGTTAGGATCAGTTACTGACACGAAAAATGGGTCGTCAACTAAGCTTTTAGACTCCAGTATGAATTGACCCGGAACGTCATCTGTTCCTGACAAATAATAAGCTACCACTGGAGAGTTTGTATCAGCGTTAATAACTTTAACTAATGATCTCGTTTGCTCATCCAATGCTTGTCCTACTGACGTATCGTTAGAAAGTAATACTTCCTGACTTGCGGTATCTTCACCTTGACCTTGCTGTGTTACGGACAAAGCCCAAGAACCACCCGGAGCTGGAGTTCCAAAACTAGGGTCAGTCACTGCTCCATTTTTTATTGTTGAATAGAAAAAAGTTCCTGCACTATCTGTTGCATCAAAATCGCCAGTTAGGTTAATTGCATCGGTACAAGCTTGGGAGACTTCAGCATCTGTTGTTAGACCATTTAAGTTGACTCTAATTGAAATCTTGCCTGCAACCTGAGGATCAGTTCCTCCTCCCTTATCAAACCATAGGTAATACGACCTATCATCATTAGCGGTGTTCATGACTATGTAAGAGTCTGCTGTAGTGTTTGCTACTGTATCACAAGTAACCTCAACAATCTCCTCTTCACCAACAAAAGTATATTCTCGGGAAGAGGTAGAGTTTCCGATAACTAGGGAAGATACTCCAGAAGTAAACCCTGTAGTTGAGAGAGCATCTATAGTCAATCTATGCTTAGTTTTCGTGTTAGAGAAGAACATAGAGTTTCTAAAGTATTCGATGTCTTTTGCAATAGGAGGTCTATTGTTTGCTTGGAGAATACCTTGTCCAGAATTTGGATTAGTGTATAAAAAAGCTCCAGATGCTCTGAAAGCCTCTGTAGTTATATCAGTAAACTCCACACTTCTTGATGAGATTTCTGCTGAGGTTACGTTAGCCTCAAACACTAAATTCATCTCGTCTCCCGGATCAATATCATTCAAAGTCAATCCAGAAGTTGCTGTAATATTTCCTGTACGGTACACTTGATAAAAATAAGCAGTGTCTGTTATTTCTGCAGGAATGGTGAAATTTATTGTTGCGTTAGCATCTGTACCTAAAACAGTGGTTCCTTGAGATGTAGTGTTCACTGTTAAGTTGGCGGGAACATATCCAGCTTCTGTTGCAGCAGACGCATCTAAAACATCAGTTCCGCTTTCAGTTGAAGTTGCGGTTATGGTGCTACCTACTATGGTTACGGTAAAGGTTGAAATATTAGCTATAGCGTTTGCTGTTGAGTTAAGTATTTGAGTGGTGTTTGCTCCGAATCCGTCAATATCAACTTTAATGTAAGTTCTTGCTAGGGTTTCGGATGTTTGCGGTTCTGTACTGTTGGCAGAATTAGACCACCAAAGCACATAATTTGTAGTAGAGGAGGAGAATAAGATATAAGTTCCTTCTAGGTCTGTTTCACTAGTGGAACTGAAAGTAACAGTGAACGCTTCTGGTTCGCTAGAATCTTGTGACGTGTTGGAGAGAACAAACCTTTCTGAAGGAGCACCTAACAGAAGGTTATTATTTGCATCTCGGATTCCCCAAATAATTCTGTAAGCACACTTAGATTGCGGAGGGAGGAAGCCACCAATTGTAGGGAACAATTTTGCATTTAAGTCTATTGCCCTAGGGATACCTGCATCAGTAATATATCCTGAAGAGGTGGTAAATTGTGAAGCATTCCTTGCTGATATTTTTTTAATTCCAGAAGAAGTTGTGAAAAAAAGATTACCTTTAGACTCTTGGGATTTTATCCTAAGTCCTTCTTCTAATGGCAAATATTCTCCATCAAAAGTTGAGAAGGTTCCTGAGCCATTCCCGTACTGCAGGTTCCCATCGTAGTGTCGAAGCAAACGATCTTTATACTCCAAAACTTGATCTATTGTAGAATTTAGGTCTAGAATAGCGTCACCGTAATCGTTAAAACCTCTGCGATTCTGAATCACACCAGTTTCGTCGATATTACAATTATTAGCTTCACTGAGATATCCATCTTCCAGAATAAGCTCGTTAGCGAATGTGCGTAATCCTCTTGCCTTGACTAGGTTAGCCATATTTATCCTTAATTGTTAATTTTTGTTCTTTCGTAAGATGGTGAAGTGGATGCCTGAGCTAGAGTTCCGTGCCGATTGTTCATCTTTTGATTCGCACCCTCAACTCTATTATCTACTAAATCCCAAGTATTCCTTTCGTTCTCCATAAGCTTTCTCTGTGCAAGAGAGAGTCCTTCAGAATCACTTAAAGCTTCTAAACAAGAAATTGCAACTCTTTGTACTAAGGTTGAGTGTAGTTCTGAAGGTAACTGTGGAACTGGTGATTCTTCAGGTAAGCATACGTAGTCGCCTACTTCGAGATCGTCACTAATATTGTCGGGGTCTAATGTTATAGTTTTGGTTACATTATCAGTCGATGTTATTGAAACGTCAAAATCTATCACATTGTTTGGATTTTTAGATGACACAAAATCAAATGATACTGATGTTGAGAACTCACTAGGGAAACTGGATAGTGAAATTAATCCGTTAACTCTATCTATTGAATTTACTGTAGAAGTTCTGCTAACCTCGACAACCTCGCTAGGACTTAGGTAAAAATACATACGTAATGATGCGTCGTTCTGAGGTGCCGACCCTACTATTACTACTTTGTTGTTTTTAACGTAAAACAGTCCTGTGTAGGTTGAGTCATTATTGTATTTATAATCTGGCAATTCTTCCAATGATATCCTAGAAGCCTCTCTTATGATATCTCCCTCAGAGTCAACAAAGTGTAAATCTCTTAGTCTGTTTCCGACAGACCTTGACGGAATTCTGTAAGCCTGTTGACCTTCAACAAAAGGGATATCGATAGAGTATACTAAATACTCCTCATGCACCGTCAGCAGGTGAGGTAGTGCGCTTGATTGAATTTCTTCATTAATCATTTCAATAAAGTCTTCTGTATCAAAAGTATCCTGATCTTCGGGGATCATAGCCTTTCTTTTGATCGACCTTATTAATTTAGTTGTATTAAATGCTCTAGCCATATTTCACCTATAGTTTGTCCCACCAGACTCTGAAGTTTCTAAAAAATTGTCCAAACCTGTTCAAGTATAGGCTTAGTACGAATATTGGGAATGTGATAATCTTAAATATGGTAGACACTACTTATCTTTAGAACCACATCCACCGTCTGCTAATTTCTTTTTTAGAATCTCTTCAGCTTTAGATAGACCTTTTTTAAGACCCTCTTCAGAGTCAGACATGACGGTTACTTTTGACATACCGTCAATATCCATATCATCCATGTTAGCCTTCTTGAACTTTTCCTTCATTTTCTTCAAACTTTCCATTCTTGCTTTCTTTTTCATATATTCCTCCTATATAATATTGTTAAAATGACAGATATTCCGATGACAGTTCTTCTCTTATTATCTTTTCTAAGTGGTGGGGTTTTATCAAATCCTTCTTATACCCACTAACGCCCAGTCTAGTCAAGACTTGATCGTATAATAGCTCTGAGCAGTTCCTGCCTTTTTTGAAAG
This sequence comes from uncultured Flavobacteriaceae bacterium, assembly GCA_937136455.1. Lineage (GTDB taxonomy): Bacteria > Bacteroidota > Bacteroidia > Flavobacteriales > Flavobacteriaceae > MAG-120531. Next base: position 82,709 of record CAKZOO010000041.1, read on the forward strand.
GGTTTGTTGCTGTAATTCCAACCAGAGCTAGGATATCACACCACGCTATTCCAAGGTTCTGTAAAACCCCGTAAGGCGCTCCTGCTTCTTCGTGACAAGCAGTTCTGATTTTACTGTACAATTCGTCATCAAGGTAAAGATCAAAACTTTCTACTATATCGTGCTTTTTTAGGAACTGGGTCTCAGACATGTAATTTACCATACCCTCAGAAGCTTGGTAAAATGTGTTAGAGTTGAATATTTTAGTTTCAAATTTTAAGGCAACGTGTGAATATCTCTTTAAAGTCCATGCTCGGATAATCCATGATCCTATCGGGAACCTCTTTTTTGACTTGGTGAACACTATGGACATTTTTCTCATATTATTTTACCTCGTGCAAAATTACGTTTAAATAAACTGTTTTGTCAGAAGAACTTGTTTTTTTATAGGTAACCCTAACTACCATACCTCCAACTAAATCCGCATCGTAGTTGGACATGTGTTCGTAGTAGTCTTTGGACAAGAAAACGTTAAATCCAAATTGATTTAGGGGGTAGTTTGGAACTCCCGAGATTAAGCCTTCATCAGTGTCTAAAATGAGGAAGTCCACCTTATCTCCAATCTCTGAGCCTACAATTTCTAGTCCTGTTATTTTGCACTGTGCATACGGTATTTCTAAATCTATGTTTACTTCTGATCCAGTTAACTCTTTTTCCACCCCGTGTATTCTTTTATATATTTTCTTACCATCGACTTCCTTATTAGCAAACGGGGAATTAACAACAGGTTCGGTGTCCTCTACTTTATTCTGTACAGTCTGACCTGATCGTATCCTAGTTACTTGAGAATCAAAGTCTTCCTTAGATAGTTTCTTGTATCCTGAAAATAGGTTAGGAAAACTCTCGTTTGTAGTTATGTAAAAATAATCACTGTCTACTCGGGAAGTTCCGCTTTCAAGGTCAGCCTCTACTAATGCGATATTTGTTGGGACAGTTACTTCTTTTCCGTTTATAGAATCGAGCATATCCTGAGTTATGGTTTCTGACTTTAAAATTATATATTTCATGGAACATCCGTTGTTATGTTAGTTTGAGCAATATTCACGTAGGTAACTGTAGACTCACCTTCAGAATCTCTACATGTTGGAAAAAAGATGTCGTCTTCATCCACTCTTAACCAAGTCCTAAGGTTTGTATCATTTATCTGTGTTCTAGGGTTTCCGGGAGTACCGCTATTGTAAAGGGTGTTAACTTGCGCTGATGAAAGTTCTATATCCCAAATAGTGATATCAGTGTATTTACCCAAAAAAGCATTGCCCAAAAAGTTACCATTACCAAATTGTAAATTAGATGGGGTCGAGATTCCTGTTCCTACTCCGGTATTATTGTCTTCTGCAGTATCTGCTGCTAAGGATGTGCCGTTTTGATAAACAGTTAGACCTGAGATATCTTCTGATCCATCATAAGTTGCTACTATGTGATACCAATTCCCATTAGTCATTGTGTGAATAAAATCCCTTCTAATAAAATCTGTAGGATTTAAAAAGCCTCCTGAAAAATCCTCAATTAAATAGAACCTAAGTCTATTAGGATCACTTGCGTCTCCTCTACTAGCTAGGGCTATGCCGTCAAACTCACCACTATTAGTGTTAACACTAGAGAATAAGTTACCCGCATCGGATACATCTGCAGGTTTAATCCAAAATGATATACTAAATGGATTAGTCCCATCCAATAAACTATCAAAATCTCCAGCAGCAAAAGAAATGGACTCATTTTCTGCTCCTATCTCTACAGACTTTTTTACAGTCTGTTGATTAATTCCGTGAGACTGTAATATATTCACTAGACTAGCCTCCCCTCAACTAACCAAACATTTGATCCTAAGTGGGTTGCAACAAATCCCGTGTGTTGTAAATCTAGTTGAGTCCCCTGTGAGTTTAAAGTTCCTGATGCGGATACGGTAACTATCCCTGATCCTATTCGACTAACCGCAACTTGAAATCCTGTGTCTAGTCCGTTGGGTAAGGTTACCGTTGCTGTTGAAGAATTGTTCATTAAAACTTTAGCTCCCGAATCTGATGCTTGGATTGTATAGTTTCCTGTTTGGGTATTTACAGATAACACCTTATCTAATTTATCGTTTTGTAGATCAGTAATATTATTCTGATTTGTTGTAATTTGATCTAGTTGAGCTTGGGTTGCGAACTTGTTTGTAGTGGAAGCATCACTTATATCGTCAGCATCCAAAACTACTGTACCAGTGTCGCCATTAACAGATTGTACAGGAGCTTGTGCTGAAGTTATATAGTTCGCATCGTTAGTCAACTCGCTAACATTATCTCCAGATTGTAAAGCGCTGTCTGCCAGAGTTCCTTGGGCTGCAGTTGCGAAGTCTGTTTCATCGTTATCTGCTGCAGTACCTAAAGTTGGGAGATTGGATAAGTTGTTGTAGTTGATATTTCCTTCAACAATATCAATATCTATTTCGTCGTTAGCAACATCTGCTGTTACAGATACTTTACTGGAACCAGCATTTATATTTTTAAACCTGATTTCACCACCAACAATTTCCTTGTAGACTCCTACTCCACCAGCTCCGATATTGGCAGCACTGTTAACATTACCATTAGGAGCAAACTTTAGCAACCCTCCTGCAGTAGTGCCATCTCCCATATACAAGTTCCCTGTGTCTGTTTCTAGTACCCACTCCCCTTCAGCAGGAGTGTAACTAGTTCTGTTAGCACTGGTTGCTCGTAAAACTTGTATTTTAATTCTGTTAGTCATTATAATTCTCCACAGTCTATCGTACCTAATAAATCTAAATCAACTTCTGATCCGTCTATACCTATCAAAACATCTCCCGATGAAGGAGTTACTGGAATAGCAACTAACCTAGAGCCTTCAGCAACTACTGTATTATTACTACCTGCTATCCGATTAGATACTATTCTTATTACGTCCCCGCTATTAATTTTTAAAGCTATGGTAGCTGATCCTGTAGACCTATCTGCAGCAGAAGTTCTTTCGTAAGTGTAAACGTCACTCCCAACCACTTCTACAAATCCTGATCCTGTATCAATTTCCAATACCGATCTAGTGTTTGTTCTTGATGAGTTTGTGTCATCGAAAACTACAGAGTAGGATATAGTGTACGTATCTGAAAATAAAAATTCCAACTCACCACTAGATAAATTAAATGCTACAGAATCTGATGAGCTGTTCAACGTGTTTATTTGAATGGTGGATTTAGAGGCATTTATTGTCTGACCACCCGTCGAATTATAACCGCTAAATACTCTTGGAGTTAAAAAAACGCCACAATCATAGCAATTTATTGTTTGCCCTTTTGACATAGTTTCTTCTATAGCATCTTGGACATTCTTGGACTTAAATCCGTTTTGAACTTCGTCATCAGACAAAAACCTAACGCCTCTAGAAAAAGTGCCTACATTTAGGTATTGAATAGCCTCTTCCGCACTCAACGTATTAATCCCATCGTTTACAGACACGTCCCCGGAGGTTATCAAGGGAGTAAGTTCTGAAATAGAGTCTTCTAAATCCAAATAACTTTCAGGATTTATAGTTTCTTGAGAGTTAGCTGGCAAGGTTAGACCTAGAACCTCCAACTCGATATCACTTGCTGTATTATTTATTAATATCTTAGACATTAAGCGTTACCTTTTATAACTACATCGACACCCAAATCTCTCACAGAACCACTGTTACCTAACCTGACGGCTAGTTGTCGTCCTTCCGTAGCAGGAATATCTACATCAAATATATCACCCCTAGCAGAAGTTACCGTAACTGTAGTAAGTAGGGTCAAGTTTACTGAGTTACCATCGTGTTCATATATTAAAATATCATAAGTGTCCACATTTCTATTTGAACAAGAAATCTTTTTTATTACGGGATTTTGGATAGGTATGGTTACTCCTGCTCTGTTCGAGGGAACGTTTCCGGGTCTTCTTAACCAAGTATTATTAGATAGGTTTCCGTTTCTACCAAAACTAAATCCCGGACTAGCTGATATTCCAACTTCTTCCAAAGCTCCTTGGACATCAGTTGAGTCGAATTCTGTACCTTCGTTATCAAAAGGAACACTAGAAGCTACCTGTGTATTATCCGATCTACCTCTAGACATTAACACCTCTCCGATATTCTAACATCTACTGTCTCGCCACTTTCGGCAACCAACCATACTTCCTCTAGTTCGCCCGCTTCCAAAGAAAAGTATTGCCCTTTAAATACCTTAGTTCCTGTAGAACTGGTAACTGAGTTAGAGAACCCAAAATAAATAACACCATCCAGAGGCTGGATAGTTACAATTGTCCTCTCCTCTTTTCTAGAGGCTCCGACTTTCAACTCAGAAGCTGTGTCTGTGATGGACAGTGCAGCATGTTCAGAAGGTCCGTCTAATGGTAGGTACATATTACGATTCCTCGTCCTTTTCTATTACCCTTTCTAGCTGAAAAATATTAGCATCTATTTTAGGTAAGAGGGTTTGCTGGATGTAATTTAACAACTTAAAATAAGCTATGACCTGATTAGTGTTCATCTTAAACTCAGCTTTTGTCGCAATGAAGTTTAAAAATTCTACTAATTTTTCCTTGTCTTCAGTCTTTAATTTATTGTTGTCCATAATTATCCTCAGTAAAAGAGGGGAAGTCCTTTTCCCCTGTTAATTTAAGAAAGTTCCAGAGTTCTAATTTCTGGAGTAGCGCCTGTTGATCCAACAAATTCTACGTCTACAGCAGCACCTACTCTAAGTTCCATAACAGAACCGGGAGATAGTGGGAAACCGTTAGCGGCAGTTACGCCTGAAGCTCCAACGAAAATTCTCTTGTTATCCTGATTACGGATCATAAGATATTTTCTGTTAGCTAAAGGAGCTGCCACAATGTCTTGAGCTGTGTCAGCAGAAGCTAGAGTGTTAGCTGCAGAAGCGATAGCTGTGTTAGCTAGAGCTGCATCGTTAGCTTGTACCACGTTTACGTCTAGCGCCTGATCTGATCCAACTAGTGTTGACGTAAGTGCAGTACCTGCTCCATCAAAAAGATGTGAAGCAACACTATCATCTGCAGCATCAAGATCAACCTCAACGTTAATACCTTCGATTACGTTAACGTCTAGACCTTGTTTACCACCAACTAGTGTTGATGTAAGCGCAGTACCTGCTCCGTCCTTTAAAGTTGTATCAACAGCAAGTCTCTCGACGCTGTTAATAGTTTCACTACCAATTAGCTCGCCAGAGCCTGATAGCGTGTGTGATCCGATTTTATCAGAAGCAGCGATAGAAGCAGCATCTGTTGTATCGAATACGAGACTGTCTTTACTAATCATATTCCCTCCAATATTATGTTTATTCTAAAAGCTTATTGCTTTTAGTCCTATTCTCATTTACCGTTAAATATTGAAGGTTATAATGAACGTGTAAGCCACAAACTTTATCGTTTTGTAGTGGTATTATGTGATCCACCTCATAACCTTCCTTACGGTTTAAATATACCTCTTTT
>CAKZOO010000042.1 GCA_937136455.1 uncultured Flavobacteriaceae bacterium
CGAGTGGCGGGGTAAGGCTTGTTTGCTTTCATGTGAGGAGTATAAACCAAGCCGCTCATAATTAAAAGGTTTTTTTTGTATTATCTGGCATTTTTTTTGAGTTGTCATACAGGGGAGGGGTTTTCTGAAAGCTTTTCACTTTTGCGCTTGACATACAAAGCGCGGGGGGTGGTGAACACTATAAGTAAACTTTTTATATAACTAATGTGGGATGCGCCATATAATAAAATACAACTACATGTTTAAAAGCGTGTAATAAATAAAAACCAATGGCAAAAGATAATAGCTTATTGTTAGGTCATATTGAATTGACAAAGAAACAAAAAGAATTCTATGACATCATGACGGATGATAAAACGAGGATTGTGTTTGTGGGGGGTCCAGCGGGGACGGCAAAGACATTTTTGTCTGTTTATTCTGCATTAGATTTATATAACTCGGATAAAAACTTAAAAATACTGTATTTGCGTAGTGTTGTGGAGAGTGCGGATAGGGGGATAGGTTTTCTGAAAGGAGACATGGATGATAAGTTTGGGCCATATATGGCACCGCTTTTAGATAAGATTGATGAGTTATTGAATAAGCCAGAGAAAGACCAATTAAGAAATAAGAAGGTACTAGAAGCAGAGCCGATTAACTTTTTGCGCGGATGTACTTGGAGGGATAAGATAGTTATTGTTGATGAGGCGCAGAATATGAGTGTGCGTGAATTGACTACTGTTCTTACAAGAATAGGTCGTGGGAGTAAATTGTTTATATGTGGGGATAGTTTGCAGAGTGACATTAGGAATAGTGGATTTGATAAGCTTATGTCTTTGTTTGGGGATGAGGTAAGTTCCAAAAAAGGGGTGTGTAGTGTATCATTTGGGAAAGAAGATGTGATAAGAGACAAAATTATCAGTTATCTTGTAGAAAAAATTGAATTATTAGCCCCAAAACAATAAAATTTGATATGAATAAAGTTTTCTGTTCTTCCTGCGGCCACAAAAATGTGTATGAAGTGGTCAAACCAAAATTTTGTGCGGCGTGTGGCACTCAAATTGGAGTTGTTGCGGCTACTCCAGCGAAAAGAGAAGTGGTAGCAGAGATTGAATATAAAGAAGATACTCCTCGCTCTTTTGATTTGCGGAGATTAAAAAACGATATTGTGGCTGAAGCTAATACAAACAAAACAACATTAACAGACTTATGGAAATCTGCGACTCCTGAAGATGCTAGCAGGGGTAGTTTTTCTAGGCCAGCGCCCAACTTGCCTGATGGTGAGGCAATGATTAAACAAAGCCAAGCAGATTGTGCATCTTCTAGAGTTCAAGACATTGATGGATAAAAGGTATGAAGACCTTGTTCCAGAAATTGAAGAGCTTTTAAATAGATACAGGGCTAAATGGCAACTTAACTCCATAGCTTGGTTGGATTATGATGATGTTTCTCAGATAATCCGCACTCATATCTATAAAAAGTGGCATTTGTGGGATCAGAAGAGAGCATTTAAGCCTTGGGCTTCTATGTTGATTAGTAATCAGATAAAGAATCTGATAAGGAATCACTATGGAAACTTTGCAAAGCCGTGTTTGCGGTGTTCTTTTTATTTGGGGGGAGATGAATGTGGTTTTACAAAGAGTAGAGAGCAGGATGAAGAGTGTGAGGATTTTGCTAAATGGAAGAATAAAAAACAAAATGCTTTCAACTTAAAAATGCCAGTATCTTTGGATTCATTAATATCTGTTAAAGATAGAATAAATGAAGATGAGTTGGACTATGATAAGAAAGTGGGCAAGATACATGATTTAGTAATGGATCAATTAAATGAAAAGCACAAAGAAATATATAAGCTTTTGTTTATAGACTATGAAGATGAAGTGAAGGTGGCTAAGAAGTTTGGATTTAAGAGAGATACAAGTAAAAGAAAAACACCTAGATACAAACAAATAAACAATCTGAAGAAGAAGTTTTATAATATAGCAATAAAGGTGATAAAAGAGGAGGATTTATAATGATATACGATTTAACAGAGGAGCAGAAAGAAGAGATTTTAAAGTTATTTAAAAAGAACCCAGATTTAATGTTTATAACCCGCAAAGTATTTAATGATGAGACTATTGATGGGAGGTCTAAACAGGGTAGGGCAGTAAGGAAGTTCTTGGCTGAACAAGATAAAAAAGCAAAAACAACCCTTGTCCCCAAAGCAGAGCAAATTCATTTAACAAAAGAACAAAAAGAGTTCTTGATGACTGACAATATTGAGGTTGGCATGAATGCGCTAGAAATAGCCCGACTCACTTTTAAAGATCGTGATGTCCAGCCATTAAGCATGAAGCATAGAATCATTGTTGATTTTTTAAAAACTTACAGGCCAGAGATTGTAGATGATAATGAGATCGTTACAAAAGAGAAGTGGACTCCACCTAAATCTATAAACAGAGCTATTGTTAAGATAAATAACTTCTGTGGTACTACTTTAGAGGAACTAAACCTCCAAACAAAACAAAAAAAACTAGTAGAGCAATTAATTCTTTATTTTAAAAGCCCCCGTTTTAATCATTTTATTAATCAGTATGTTACTCTAGCTGACAGAGACTTGTTTGAAAGTGAGTTTGTCCGTGCTGTTTGGGACAAGCCAGACCTCACTAACGACGAATTGAATCTGTATGTGACTGTGTGTGCCAACTACGTGCGCCAAAAACACATCCAGCAGCGCATTGACAAGCTTAATGCACTACTAGACGACCAAGACAACGAAAGGGACATCACAATGCGTCTGACGGAGATTATCAAGGCGACTAGTGAAGAGCTTAACCAGTGCGAAAAGCGGATTGAATCCTTGACGAAAGACTTGAATGGCTCTAGAACTGCGAGGCTGAAGGCTAAAGGAGAGGAGAATGGATCTATCTTTGCTTTGGTTGAAGCTTTCCAAGAGCGTGAAGAACGTGACCGTATGATCATGATGGCTGAACTTCAAAACAAATTAATTGAAGAAGAGGCAGATAGGCTTGAGAGTATGGATGACTACAAAGCACGAGTGCTTGGCATATCTAAAAAAGAATTGTTATGAGTGAATTTGTTTGCAGAGAGTGTGGTAAGTCTTTTGAGAAGCGTAGGGGTTTTCACGCCCATCTTAAAGCGCATAGTACTTCTATTGGAGAGTATTATGTTGAGCATTATGCTAAAAGAGACTTATACACAAACGAACTTCTGCAATTCAAAAACTACGACCAATATTTCACAGAAGACTTTAACCATGTAGATAATTATTTATCTTGGTTAAAAACAACTTCCCCAATCAAAGCAAAAAACCACTTAATCAAATATACCCGCAAAAGATTTGAGAACAAGAATGTTAAGTTCACTCCACCAGACTTATACTACATGTTGGCTCAAATGCCCAATATTGATTATTACCGCAAAATGTGGAGATCTTACTCTGATTTTTCTAAAGACTTAGGAGTGGACTCTTGGTTTACTGAAAACTTACCCAAAAACTTTTGGGAACAAAATAGTAAAGATATGCAAATATTTGTCGATACTAGAGAACAAAAGCCTCTTAACTTCGATAATAGCATGAAGAACAAGTTAGACTTCGGTGATTATACCGCAGCAGGAGAATATTATTCAAAAACCTTTGTAGATAGAAAAGCTCAAGATGATTTTAGACAAACCTTCGGAAAAGATATTGAAAGATTCAGGCGTGAAATGGATCGTTGTGTCAAGTTTAATTCTTACATGTTCATTGTTGTCGAGTCATCTATTGGGAAAATCGAAGAAGACAACAAAGTATCGAAGTTTAAATCGAACTTAGGTTACTTGTGGCATAATGTGCGTAGTCTTATGATAGACTACCCAGAAAACATACAGTTTGTTTTTGCTTACTCAAGAGCAGGAGCTAAAAAGATAATTCCAAAAATACTATATCACGGCCAAGATTTATGGCACGTTGATGTACAATATCACTTAGAGAAAAAAGTTCATGGCATGGCAGAAAGGAAAACAGCGGTATCGAAATGATTACTCCGCACAAGAGTTTAACTCTTATTTAAGAACACTTGATGGCGACCTTCCCGACGAAGAGGCCAAGTATTTATTATACAAGTTCTTAAGAGCTAATATAGCATTTACCTCCGAATTATTTTTGGGGGTAAAATTATTTCCTTTCCAAGCAATGGCCATCAAGGGAATGATGGTATCAGACTACTCTATGTTCGTATTCTCACGGGGTATGTCTAAGACTTTCTCTACAGCTATTTATGTGTTACTTGAATGTCTACTGAACCCCAATGCTAATATTGGTGTTATTGCAGGTAGCTTTAGGCAATCAAAACAGATCTTCCAGAAGATGGAAGATATCCTTAGTAAGCCAGAGGCAAAGCTCGCAAAAGAATGCGGAGTTAAAATAACAAAAGGTACTGACCAATGGACTTTAAAAATTGGTAATAGCCGCGCTATAGCTTTGCCGTTAGCTAATGGAGAACGACTGCGTGGATTTCGATTTAATAGGATTGTGTTAGATGAGTTCTTAACAATACCAGAAAAGATATTCAATGAAGTTATCATACCATTCCTTGGAGTTGTAGAAAACCCAATTGAAAGGGAGGAGCTGCATAAACTAGAATCCCGCCTAATCGACAAAGGCGAGCTGAAAGAGGAAAATAGGTATGTATGGCCTAACAACAAATTAATAATCCTTTCATCTCCGTCATTCAAATTCGAATACATGTACAAACTCTACAAAAAGTATGAGGGGCTAATATTTGGAGAATTCGATAGAGACGATGAGGAGGATGAGCAAGCGGCTGATGATGCATATAGATTAATTATGCAATTGAGTTATGATTGTGCTCCTACAAGGTTATACGATCAAAACCTGCTTAAACAAGCTAAGGCAACTATGTCTGAGATGCAGTTCAAGAGGGAATTTGGGGCACAGTTCGTAGATGAGAGCGATGGTTACTTTAGATTATCTAAGATGGCGGCTTGCACCATCATGGATGGAGAATTTCCTGCTGTTGAGGTAGTTGGAAATCCAAGTGATGACTATATTCTTGCTTTTGACCCCAACTGGGCTGGTAACACAAGTGCAGACCACTTCGCAATGCACGTATTTAAGGTTCTGAGGGACGAACAGAAGATTTGCCTTGTTCATAGCTACGCAGTGGCTGGAGTGTCCTTAAAAGACCATATGAGGTATTTCTTATATCTAATTGAAAACTTTAATATTGTCGGTATATGCGGTGACTATAATGGAGGGGTACAATTTATAAACTCCTGCAATGAAAGTGAACTGTTTAAAAAGGCTAAAGTTGATATTGGAGTAATTGAAGTTGAGCTAGAAAAACCAGATCAGTGGCATGGTGATATTATGCAGTTCAAGAATCAATACAACCAAAAGGAAAGAAAATATTGTATTTTAAGAAAGCCAACATCTAATTGGATTAGAAATGGTAATGAGATGTTACAAGCAGCAATAGACCATAAAAGAATATTGTTTGGTGCTAGAGCGGTAGACGATCATTTTGATCAACAAAGAAAAAAGAACATACCTATTGAAGAAATTAAGTGGGACCACAGGATTACTGCTTCATCTAAAGGAGCTAAGATGATTGATTTAATTGATCATCAGAAAAGTATCATTGAACTTACAAAGTCAGAATGTGCCAACATTGAGGTTGCTACAAACCCACAAGGATCTCAGTCATTTAACCTGCCCCAAAACTTAAGAAGACAAAAGGGGCCAAATAGAGCACGTAAAGACTCTTATTCTGCTTTGATTCTAGGCAACTGGTTTGCAAAAGTATATTTTGACTCTCTTCATGTTACTCCAGAGAAAAAACCTGTTTCTACATTTATTCCATTCACAATTTGAAAAGTTATAAAGTAACTTTTATAACTTTAGTGTAACAATTTGTGACATGGCAAAACGTAAGTATACTAAGAGGTCTGAGTATTGGGAGAAATTCAAATCTAACACTCCCAATAATAATCTTGAAGAATTAACAAGACAATCTCTTGCCGAAGAGTTTTCTCCAGAATTAGTCGGAGAATCTCTTTATGAAACAACTGCTTCTAGGCTTTCTGATTCTAGTAAGCGTTCTAGTTCAAGAACTAACAGTGTTACTCAGAGTTATACTAAAAACAGATTCAAGAATATTGATGATGGTTTATTGCCATTTGATTACTCCCGTGATTCAGTAGATGTACGCGATGCTATTCAGCTATGTCAGAAAGCTTACTTTAACGTACCAGCTTTCCGCAGTACTATTGATATGTTATCTGATTTTGCTGATTCTGAACTTTATTTACAAGGCGGTTCTGATAAATCAAGAAACTTTATTAATGCTTGGTTTAAAAGAATTAAAATCCACGATATTAAGTCACAATACTTCCGCGAATACTATAGGTCTGGTAATGTGTTTATGTACCGTGTAGATGGTAAGATTAAAACAAATGATACTGGTAGGGTTTTAGAGACTTATGGTGCAACTAAAAGTGTGCCTATCCCTATTAAGTATTTAATCATGAACCCTACAGATATTGCTACTAAAGGTTCTATTTCATTTAATGACTACCAATACTTTAAAGTTCTCACTCCTTATGAGATCTCTCGACTAAAAGATCCCAAGACTGATCATGAGATTGAGATGTATAACTCTTTGCCAGAAGATGTTCAGGTAAGAATACAAAATAACACTGCTACCACAACTGAGCGTTTATACATAAAATTAGCCTCTGAACTACTACATGTAGTATTTGCTAAAAAACAAGACTATGAACCGCTCTCTGTTCCATATGCTTTCTCTGTCCTTGATGACATCAATAAGAAATTAGAACTCAAGAAAATTGACCAAGCTATTTCCCGTTCTATTGAGAATGTTGTTTTGTTAGTTACTATGGGTGCAGAGCCTGATAAGGGAGGAGTTAACCATAAAGCCCTGTCTGCTATGCAGAATATCTTTAAGAACCAAAGCGTTGGTCGTGTTCTTGTATCTGATTATACAACTAAAGCCGATTTCATTATTCCTGATCTCCGAAAAGTAATTGGTCCAGAAAAGTATGAAATTTTAAACCGTGACATCCAAGAAGGACTTCAGAATGTTTTACTTGGGGATAACAAATACGCAGATGGACAACTTAAGATGAAGATCTTCATCCAGCGTCTTGAAGAGTCTCGTCAGCAATTTATTCGTGATTTCTTGCAGCCAGAGATCCGTCGAATTTGTAAAGCGGCTGGTATGCGTTCTTGGCCAGAGGTTAAGTTTGTTAAGACTGATACTCTTGATAATTCAGACATGACCAAACTTGCTACTCGTATGATGGAGCTTGGAGTACTCACTCCACAACAAGGAATGGAAGTTGTTCATAATGGAGTATTTCCAAAGCCAGAAGACATCGTATCCGCTCAACAGTCTTTCAAAGAGCAGAGGGAGGAAGGTTACTACATGCCTCTTGTAAATAGCATTAATCTCTTTCAAAACGAGGAAGATTCCGAACAAGAACCTCAAGAACAAGCTGCACCTATAGCTCCTTCTGGTGGTCGGCCTATTGGAGTATCTAATTCTAATTTCTCTAAGAAACATATTGTTGAAGCTACTAAAATGGTTAGCGAGTTTGAATTAAGAGCTTATCGCGACTTTGCTCTTAAGTTCGGTTTAGAAGAACTTGATGAAGATAGAAAAGACTTAGTTTCTCGCGCTTGTGAGTCAATCATTGTTTCCAAGCCATCGGTAGAGTGGGATGAAACACTGTCTAATGTTGTGGAGAATCTAGATAACCTTTCTAAGTTAAATGTTGACCCTGAAGTTCTAGATATGGGATCTAAACATCATCTTGACGATATGTCTGCTGCAATTTTATATCACTCAACTAAAATTTAAGTGTATAACATTTTATGGATTTAAAAGATTTTGAGGTAAGTAGCTTTGATTGTAACATTAAAGCTCTCAAACAGACTGAATACGAGAAGTTCGGAGTATCAGAAGGATCTATCGCAGAGGCAGCTAAATCTCTACTTCCAGAAGATTTTGATCCATCACAGAATGTTGATGTTTTGCCTGTTGTCTTCAACTTAGCTTTAGTTAATGAGTTTAACAAGAACGGAGATGGTATTGATTCTGAAACAGCCGTAGCAGCAGTAAAAAGATTTATTAATAAGCCGATTAACATTGAACATAAGAAGCATAAAATTGTAGGGCATATGATTAACGCTTCTTTCTCTGTTGATGAGTATGATTTTAAAGATAACGCTATTGAATCATACGCTGACAAAAAAGAGCCTTTTTATATTAATGCTGCTGGTTTAATTTACAAAAATATTTTTCCAGAGTTAGCGGAAGCCATTGAAGAAGCCGCCAAAGAAGAAAATGAAGAATATCAAAGTATTGCTACTAGTTGGGAACTTGCATTTAAGAACTATAAAGTCGTCTATGGATCTAATAGATTGGACGAGTGCCAAGTTGCCGAAGGTTCACAGGAAGAAGAGTTAAAGCAATATGTAAAGGGCTTTGGAGGCAAAGGCATGGACAAAGATGGAACTCCTGTACATCGATTAATTCATGGTGAAACTTATCCTTTAGGAGCGGCATTGACATATAAACCTGCTGCTAGAGTTAAAGGAGTTTATACTTCAGAACCAGAGAAAAGTGAAAACAATGTTGATAATTCTTTAGCAGAACAAGATAATATTAATATTAAAAATTCCCTAAATAATAAAAACACTGTAACAACAAACAAATTCGATATTTTTGATATGGATAAAGAACAATTCGAAACATTAATGACACAAGTTGCAGAAAGCGTAGCTTCCGTTGTCAAGAAGGACGATCAAGCCAGCTCTGTTGGCGAGATTATGCGTGATGCTCTTACTGAGCATTCCGAAAACTGGAAATCTAAAGTTCAACTTGAAGCAGAAGCCCGTGAAAAGGCTGAAGCAGATCTTGCTGAAATGAAAGCTTCTTTTGAAGCTGTTCAGTCAGAACTCACTTCTCTCAAATCTGAGATTGAAGCTCAAGCTGCTGTTGAGTTATTTAACTCTCGCATGAACTTTATCGATTCTACATACGAGCTTACTGAGGCAGAGCTTCAGTTGGTCGTAGATGAGTTGAAGGTTGTTGAAGCTTCCGACGAGGCTTTTGACACTTTCAAAGGGAAACTTTCTATTCTTTTTGCAAGCAAGACCAAAGAGGCCATTGCTGCTCAAGAAGAGGCTGTTAAAGCTAAAATCGAAGAAGCTATTGCTTCCAAGATGGCAGAAGAAGCACCTGAAAAGCAAGAAGAAGTTAAGGCTAGTGAAGATGAGCTGGAAGTTGAAGAGGTCGAAGCCCCTTCTATTCCTAACAACAACGCTGAAGCCTCAGAACAAATTTCTTTGGTTGAAAAACTGAAGGAGAACTTCTCTGTAGAAGTTACTAAATAAAAATCTAATTATAAATAAATATTATGGCTAATGAAATTACTAACTTGTTGCCTTTCCGTCAATATGATGACAACGATGTTGTCAACATGTTCGCTATGGAAGGTACAGATAAAGGGGCAGGACTTATTGTTAAAGTCTCTGCCGCCAACCTTAACGACGATCTTATTGATCTCGTCGATGGTGGAAGCGAATTCCTGACTTCTCAGGGCAACGCTTATTCTCCACTTTCTGTTAACCCACTTCGTGTGGAAGCTGCTGGATCTGGAGATTCTGCTCTTGGAATTCTTCTCCGTGACGTTCGTGACACTGACGAAAACGGTGAGAAACTCCGTTTCTACCCACAAAAGAAAGAAGAGCTTCAGTGCGTTCTTTCTGGAGAGTCCGTCCCTGTTGCAACCAAAGGTATCTTCACTTTCATGGAAGGTGCATTTACTGGTGCTGTTGTTCCTGCTGTTGGAACTGACGTTTATGGGCACGCTGGTGGAAAACTTGGTGTTGCTGGTGGTACTGCTGTTAAAGTCGGTCAAGTCCTTGCAACTGGAACTCGTGCTGCTGGTGATACTCACGCAGGAGACTACGCAATCGTTAACATCAACCTCTAATTTTACTCACAGATTATGAAAATTACTATTAAAAGAACTGAAGATCAGTTAGCCCTTGTTCGCGCAATGGGTTCGAATAATCGTGAGGAGGCTTACGAAGCACAGGCAGCTGTTGCAGAACTTCTTGGACCTGTGGTCACTGAAGTTATCAACAACGCTGTGACTGTTGGAAATCTTTTCACCACCCTGACTTATCAGGCTGATGATAATCCATCTCTTCCTCTTGACCTTTTCCACGATGTTACTGAAGAAGATTATGTGCAGGTTTATTCCCAGCAAGTCGCTGGTGGACTTCCTTACAACCAAGTCTTCCCAGCTCATAACGAGCTGAAGTTTAGCACTTACACTCTCGACAGCGCACTCGCTTTCGACCGTAAGTATGCTAAGAAGGCTCGCGTTGATGTGGTTTCCAAGACCTTTACTCGTATGGCTCAAGAGGTTATGCTCAAGCAGGAGCGCACTGCGTTCAACGTGCTTGCTACCGCTCTCGTTGGTGGAGATAGCCTCACTGCTACCGCAGGAGATCATATTATCTCTGCCGCAGGATCGACTCTGCTTCTTGATGACTTGAATCAGTTGATCACCACCTCTAAGCGTATCAACAGCTCTTTCGTTGGTGGTACTCCAGTTGGTGGTTCTAAAGTTGGTGTGACTGATTTGCTTGTTTCTCCTGAAGCAGTTGCAGACATTCGCGCTATGGCTTACAACCCAATCAACACCACGAAAGCTCTTGGTGGAACTATCTCTACCGATGCTGCTTCTAATGGACTTGCTGCTCCAGAAGATCTTCGTTCTCAGCTTTATAGCGGTGCTGGTCTTCCAAGCTTCTATGGTATCAATATTATTGAAGTTCTTGAAATGGGTAGTGGACAGCGTTTCAATAAGATCTTTGATGCTGTTAAGGGTAGCGTGAGCTTCACTGAAGCTTCTGAGCAGATCCTTATCGGTATCGACCGTTCTCGTGACGCTCTTATCCGCCCTGTTGTTCTTGACGAAGGTTCAACTGGTGAACTCAACATTCTCGTTGACGACCAGTTCTCTGTCCGTCAGAATAAGATTGGTTACTATGGTAAAGTTGAAGAGGGTCGCGTCTGTATTGACGACCGCGCTCTTTGCGGAATCATCCTCTAATAGAGGTTTCCTAAATTTAGGAGTCGCCCTGCGTAGCGGGGCGGCTCTTTTTTTTTGATTTTTTTAGTGTAATAGTTTATTATAAGTTATGGCAGATCAAGAAAACCTACAAGGGTTCCATTTTGCTGATGGAAAAAATCACGAAGATAAAGGCGAAAGAATTGAAAAAGCTAGGGAGCTTGAAGATCTACTAGGGATTAAAGATATGAACCCCTACAAAACTTTAGATAAAGAAATATTTGCTGAAACTTTAGCTTCTATGTCTATTTCTCAGATGACTGAGTTAGCTCAAAGGGTTGGAATTTCAGGAATGGAAATGGGGTCTAAACCTTCTTTGAAAAAGGCATTAGAGAAATCTTTTGATATTTATTTGAGGCAACACAATGTTTCTGTTGCTGGATCACCTAAACCAGTAATCTCTACTGAAGACCCAGAAGTTAAGAAGCTGTTTGAGCTATAGAGTTCCCTAAATGCTTGTTTTGCTGTAAGATTATTTAATGAATGATCTTGGCTCACTAGCAACAAAAATAGTCAATTACGAGTTTTCAGAAGACAGGCAGAGGTTTCCTGTGTCTTATGTTTCTGGCTGGCTTGAGACCAACATTGGAGAACTTAATGGCCTCACCAATGAAGAGTTTTATGTAAATAGTACTGGGGCTATAGAAATAGCGGAGGGGTCTGGTTTACTGCCAGTAGAAGAAAATATTTATAGCACTCTGTATGAAATCCACTATTACGAGAAAGCTGCTAGAGATTCTCTCCGTGGATTCACTTATGGTAGTGATACGGATTGGCTAACTATAAAAGAGGGAGACACAACGATACAAAGACAAAATAAAAATTCTGTAGCAAAAACCTTCAGGGATTTAAAGGTTGATGCTACCGATAGGCTCAATGATTTAGTCGGCAAATATAACACATATAAGTCTTCCCCATTACAGGTATTTGGTCGAGATGGAATTGAGCCAATTGACAGCATTGATTCTTATCAACCTACAAGCTCTTATAGATCATACTAATGGCTTCACTACTTACATCTGCTCAAAAGTCAGCAATACAAAGTGCATTAAGCGAAGTACACGATACTTTTGCCAGAGACATTTATGTCTACATAGAAAAGAAGGTTACTACGAGACCTGCTAATTTGAACTACAATCCATTGTACGGCAGGACCAAGGATGATTCTAAGTTGAGTTCACAAACTACGCTAGTCAAGCACACAGTGCAAGCTAGGGTCAGCTACTCGCCAAATCAGGGTGAGTCTACTATAGACGCTGGGGCACAATTTAATTTAACCGCTTCTCATGGTAAAGTGAGAATAAAAGTTGATTCAGATGGTTACGAAAAAGTAAAAGATTCTACTAGGATTGAAATTGATGACAATTTATTTATTGTAGATACTGACGCAAAAAATGTGGGGCCATTCTCGACTCAATACTATACTGTATTCCTTAAAAGAGAAAACTAATGGCTAAACCGTTTATAACTGCGACTAAATTTAAAGTTACTGTAAATCAAGCTGATCTCCTTCAAGAGATCACTGCTGGTAGAAATGGTAAGGTTACTGGACGAGAAATAAGAAAGTATGTTTTGCCAATTATTGAAGAAGCTCAAGAAAAATTAATTAAAGATTTTTACAATCATTCTGTTACTAAGGAGATAAAAGCTGGGCCGACTGCTTCTAACAGCTCTGGCACTTTGAATGGTTATGGCAACCTTTTTTCATTTATTGGTTTTAATAAAGGAGAAGACCCAATAGCAGCAATTGGCGAAGTTATAAGACAAAAGCTTTTAGTAACAGTTAGGGCAATCTCTAATGGAAGGTTTAGAATATCTATAGCTAATCCCCCTTCCAAAGAGGAGTTTTTTAGCGTATCCCAAATACCTTGGGCAAGTGGTTCTAGCTGGGCAGAAGGAATAGAAAAGGGACTATCTAATTTGGGTTCATTTTTATATAGAGGGAAAGGTATTCCTAAATCTAGGTCTGGTACTGGAGTGCAGATCAAAAATGATTTAAGGGCTGCTAGCTTCAGGACTCAGCCTTACATATCTAAATTAGTAGATAAGTTCTATAAAGATATTATAAAATTTTAAAAAATGAAAGCTCAATTTGATCAAAATTTATTATCCAGCTTTTACTTATGGTTAGAGAACCGTTTGTTAAAATCTGACACAAAAGCTTATCTTACGGGATTAGAAAATAATTTTCGTTATGTGGATTTCGATGACATTCCTACTGATATGGTTGGGTATCAGGGGGAATATCGACAGCTTGTAGCTGATTATGACGTTGATGTGGTTAATTCTGGTTTTTTTGTTGGAAATGCTTTTATTACAGGAGATTCTAGCGCTAACGGAAGCGTATATACAGATTACAATAATGGCCGCATCTTATTCCCTTCGGCTTCTGGGACTGGGTTGAGCGTTTCTGGCACGTATTCTGTCCAGGCGGTTAATACTTACATCTCTCATGATGATGATCTAGAATTTTTGGTACACTCTGATTTTATTGAGAATGGTCAAGATTCTCCTTATTTTTACAATGAAACTGGAATTCTTGATAAAGGATCTTATTTCCTTCCAGCCTGTTTTGTTTCCCTAGCTTCTTCTGAGAATGAAGAGTTTTCATTTGGTGGAGAAGAAAATACTCAAAGTAGAGTTCGTGTTATGGTTCTCACCAAAGATTCTTATATTTTAGATTCGGTTATTTCTAGGCTTAGAGATACCGTGAGAGAAAAGGTAACTCATGTTCCTTATGAGGATTTCCCATACGCTTATTCTTATTCTGTTAAGGATTTCCCTTATACTTATACTGGTATTGTGGGAGATCAAGGAGATAGTCCATTATGTTCTTATATTGATCGCGTTACTGCTTCTAAGGTTGTTTCTGAAGCTTTGCGGGAAAAACTCAATAAAGACTTCTCTATAGCATTTTTGGACTTCGATTTATCGACCTATCGTTTCCCAAGGTCTTAAATGAGTGTATTTAAAGTAAACCTTTTTAAAATATGGCGACAAGAACTAGAGTAATTTCACAAAACAAAGCAGTCTATGTAACTCCTACTGGATGGGGAGAATATGCAGAAGCAGGAACTCCTTTAACTGGAAACAGTTTCGTCACTGGTCATCACCTGCATCGTGTTGACACTTTCTCATTTGAGATGGACCTTGCGGGTGCTCGTCAAGATGTACGGGAATTTGGTCAGTTGGCACGAATCGGAACTGTTAACCTAACTGAAGTCAACCCAACTTTAAGCTTCGGCTACTTTTTAGGAGACGGAGAAAATGAATTAGCTCTTGGGTTTTCTAAATCTACCAATTCTAATAAGTTTCAAATGGCTTCTGGTCAATTGAAAGAAGATGACATCCTTAAAGAGCGTAATGTTTTCCTTTTGACTGTTGAAGAAGGAGAGGACGCTTTTAATCTTGAAGATTCGACAATGGAAGCAAACGAGGACAATCATGATGTTGTTGGTTTCGGAAACTGCTTCATTTCCAGCTACAGTGCAAACTTTAGTGTCGGAGAAATCCCACGGGCTGACGTTGAAATGCAAGCTTCTAATGTTGTGTTTTATACGGGTCTTAACTCTGGCTTAATTAACCCATCACTAAACTTGGAAGGGGAAAGAACTCATACAGGGGCTGTTAAACTGCCAGCTCCAAGCTCTGACACCGCCACTCTTCCATTGGTTCTTCGTCCTCAAGATGTAACTATCTCCTTTGCCGATGGAGAAGATGGCGTTGCTCCAATTGGTGGGCCTACCTTTAGTGACTTGCCAATTCAAAGTGCCTCTATTGAACTTCCATTAGCTCGTGAAGTGATCGAAGCTCTTGGTAATGAGTTGGCTTACGCTAAACTCCTTGAATTCCCAATTGATGTAACTATGAGCATCAGCTCTCTTACTAGGGACTTTGCTTCAGGTGCGCTTGAGTATGCTTTAACTGGAACTGCTGAAAATAACAAGACTAATATCACCTTGGATATTAAAGAAGAGGGGACTTCTAAGATTAAATATATCCTTAGTGGAGCAGTGCTTGATAACCAGTCGTTCTCGCAAGGACTTGACGACAACGAGACTGTTGACCTCACTTTCTCTGCTCAAATTGGAGGTGCTTCGACAACTGACCAAGGTCTATTCTTCTTTCCGTCAGCATCTTATCCCACATATAATGTTGTAAGTGGAGCAAATAACAAGGTGGCTGCTCAACCAATCAGTTAATTATAACTAAAAAAATCTAAGCGGCCTCACCGAAAGGTGGGGCTGTTTTTTTGTGTAATATATAGAGAATGAAAGTTTATCAACAACTTACTGGATACGAAGAATCTATTTTAAATTTAGATATTCTAGTAGAGAATACTTACTCTGGATTCTGTGTAGCTGCTGGCACTGGAGATGTTGTCACTGGAGAAGGAGGCAGCACAGGATTACTTAACAGTGGGTTTGTCTTTTCTGGATATGAGGGATATGTGTTTGATCAGTCTGGCAGGTTTGTTGGAGGATATGCTCCGAATATTCCAGTTAATCTATCTATCCATATGAAAAGCGACGACACTTACTCTTATTTTATTGATGATGTATTGATTGCCAATAATGTTTCTGGTTCGACTGGATTTGATTATATTGAGTTTGAAAAACATGGAGATTCATCTCTTGGGATTGAATATATTTTTTAGTATTTGTTGAAATATCTATATTTTTAACGATAATATATTGTCGAAAAATATATGAAAGAGCTGTACTCCTTCCCAATCAAGAGAAAAGTAAAACAGAAAATTTCTGTACAAAAAGAGAACGCGAAAGGTGATATTGTAGAATCTTTTAAAACAAAAACCAAAACTGTTTCTAATAGGGTAATTTTTGCCAAACCTTCTTATGCTGAAATTGAAAATGCAGAGTTTTTTTATGGGCAACAATATAATGATTTTATTAATGCTGGATATTTAACTAGGTTTTTACTTAATAATAAAATAGGAAATTCAGGAGGAGCTTCTTCAAAATTGGGGAGTGAAGTAATCAATAAGGCTTTTGTCGATAATATGGAAGCTGCTAAAGTTATCGAATTTTATGAAGGTCAAAAGGATCTTGATGAAGATCAAGAAAGAAAATTAAAAGAAGCCAAAGAAACTTTTGTAGAAACACAAAAAACAGTCACTGATTTTGAAGAATTCTATCGTATCCAATATAACCAAACAGCAGAAGCAAAAGCCGAGCAAAAACTGATTGAGTGGTTTATTTTTAATTTTTCCTTCTATGAAGAAACTATGAATGATTCTAAAGAAATTTTCCCATTGTTTGTTGGTGAAGATTTCAAAGAAAAGAGGGAGCATTACTTGCAGTTATGCGAAGATGAGGAAGATATTGAAGATAAGGAATTAATGAAAAACAAGGGAATTTTCGATCAATCTTTTGAAACTTTAGCTAGGGTTGTCAACTTATGGTATAATAAAATGGGTTCAAGTCAGCAAGAGATTGCGAAAACAATGAAGGAAGTATTTGGCGATGAATGAACAAACAAACTTCATTATTGCTTTTAGATGTATTGCGGGGTTATAGCAAAATAACCCACAAATACAAAAATTATTATTTTA
The DNA here is from genome assembly GCA_937136455.1 of uncultured Flavobacteriaceae bacterium. Classification (GTDB taxonomy): domain Bacteria; phylum Bacteroidota; class Bacteroidia; order Flavobacteriales; family Flavobacteriaceae; genus MAG-120531. The sequence continues at coordinate 16,727 of CAKZOO010000042.1, forward strand.
AACATTTTGGAATCTACGATAGCCTCAAGCTTGAAGAGTTTGAGATGGATTGCATTAATGATGCTAAAAAACAAGGAATCAGGAGTGAAGATCAACTATTAAAGTTGGCAGTAGATAGGGGACATTGGTCCAAAGAAGAGGAGGCTTCTATAAAAGACTTGAAGTGGATGATAGACAAGTCAAAAAAAGCCGCAGCTAAAATAGTAGATAATCATTCCAGAAAGGATTTCGAGGACTCTATTCAGGTTCAAATTAATCAACTTAATGAGTTAGAAAAAAAGAAAAGTCAATTTACGAATCATAGCGCTGAAAAGCTAGCAAAGAAAAAAAGGATGAACAAGGAAATCAGCTTGAGCCTTTTTTACGATAAGGAAATGACACAAAAGATCAGTGAGGATGATCTAATTTCTATAATTACCGAAGTTAACGATATAATAGATGATTTGAGTAGCTCTGAGAATATGATAAAAATTTCTTACGAGTCTTATTTTTTTGATATTTATTCTTTAAATTATAGGGACCCTAATAAAATAATTGAAACAAGCTTTTATAAGATAACAATATGGCAAAAAAACTTATTATCTTATGCTTCTATTCTTTTAAATAAACTGAGGAATCTTGATATTCCTGATGAAATCAGACAGGACGCTTTGAAAGTATACAATTTCAAAGAAAAAAAAGAAGGTTCAAGTGATAACAAGGTTACAGAAGGAGTATCAGATTTAAGAGCTAAAATGGCTGAAAAAGGAGGAAAGCTGACTGCTGAAGACTTTTAGTGTATTAAATTACAATGGCTGCTCCAATCAATATTAATGCTAATTTAAACCTAAATCCAGCTAGCGTCAATGCCTCTGCGAAGCAGGTGCAACAAGCTTTAGGAAGAATTACAGGTCAAGCTTCTGAGTTCCAAAAATCACTAGATGCTTCTACTGCTCGTGTTTTTGCTTTTGGAGCAACTACTTCTGTCATCAATGGTATAACTCAGTCTTTTAAATCTCTAGTTAGCACAACTATTAATGTTGAAGCTAAACTAAAAGAGGTTAACGCTATCTTAGGCGCTGGAGCAGCAGAATTCAATAAGTACAGAAATTCAATTTTCCAAGTTGCTAAAACTACTGGGCAATCTTTTAATACTGTGGCGGAGGGAGCTGCTGAACTCGCGAGACAAGGCTTAGGGGCTACTGAAAGCGCGAAAAGGCTTGAATCTGCACTTATATTAACGAGAATATCTGGATTGTCCGCAGAACAGTCTGTTAAAGCTCTGACTGCGGCTATGAATGGATTTGCTTCTGCTGGATTATCTGCGGAGCAAGTGGTAAATAAGATTGTGGCTGTTGATACTGCATTTGCGGTTTCTGCTCAAGATCTTGCTGAAGGATTTAGCCGCGCTGGTTCGACAGCAGAAGATGCTGGAGTTTCTTTTAATGAATTACTTGGTTTAATTACAGCTGTTGAACAAAGAACTGCACGAGGTGGTGCTGTTATTGGTAACGCTTTTAAATCGATTTTTACCCGCTTGAGTAGAGGCTCAACAATTGAAGACCTTAAAGCATTGGGTGTTGCAATAGATGCAAATCAAACTGGGGTTCAAAAATTAAAAGCTTTATCTGATGCATTGCAAAATATATCTGATCCAACTATAGCAAGTCAGATTAAAGAATTAGCTGGTGGTGTATTCCAGATTAACGTTGTTAGTGCTGCATTAAAAGATATTGGAGATGAAGCTTCCGTATTTGGGAAGGCTACAAAAGAAGCATTTAACGCTGCAAATCAAGCTACGGAAAAAAACTCAGCTCTTAATGAGACACTTCTTGCTAATTTAAATTCTCTTATTGTCAGTGCAACAAGTCTTGGAGAAAAAATAGGTAACCTTACTTTTGGGCCTTTGCTGAAAAATCTAGTTGGAATTGCAACAAGTTTTTCAGAATCGCTAGATAGCGCTCTTGACCCAGAAAAAGGCAATAAATTTATTCAAGGTATATTTAAAGTTATTGGTGGTTTTATATCTGGTCCGGGGTTAGCTATATTTACAATTGCTTTTGCTAAGATATTTAAAACAGTTATTAAGTTTGCTAGAGAAGGGTTTAAGAGCGTTATGGAGATAGGCTCTGCTACTGAAAGAATCAAACAAATTGAAGGTGGTCTTATTGGTTTATTACAAAAGGATGCGAACTTAAGAAATACACTTCTTAGTACTACCGCAACTCAAGCTCAAAAAGAACAAGCTGTAATCTCTGCGATCCAAAAAGAAAATCAGTTATTGGCTCAACAAAGAGATCTTGTTTCTAATATTTCAAATATAGCTAGAAGAGGCGGAGTAACTGGATTTGATTCAAGTACGGGTTCTTTTAAGGGTAAAAGAGGAAGACGTTTCGCTGCTGGAGGAGCTGGCGAAATGGAGCCTAACTTGATGACCGCCATGATGAATGAGGCTAGAGATGCTCCCGCTGGAGCAGTGCCTTATGTTACTAATTTCAGAGGTAGTCCTGCGGTAATGAACACTTCTGAAATGCAAGTAAAAATTGGCGGTAGAGAGGAAATACTTACGGCAAATCAAATCCCTAGATTTAATAAGGGTAGCAAATTTAAACCCAAAGCTGGAGGAGCGGAAGGAACGAAAATTGCCAACAACAAAGAACTTGGAGATCGTTTTGTATTTTTGACTCCAAAAGTAGATGAAAGATCTTCTTTCGGTCCAATGACAGTGGACAAAAAGAAGCATTCTGCGACTCATCAAATTCATGGAATAAAGTCATCTCAAATTAAAGTAGCATCTGACAAGGAAGAAGATTCTCTAGAGAGAAAAGTTAAAGACAGTTTATTTAAAGAGGCTGCTGATTGGACTTCAAGGATAAAACCATTAGATAAATCTGCACCAATATCTGAAATAGAAAAAGGATTTAACTCTATCCGTGGAGCCAAAGGAGCTTTACAAGCTGCTGTTGGATCTGCATTTGAAGTAGGCATAAGCAAATCTTTACAATATGAAGCTAGAGAAAGAGATGCGGGTGGTGATTTTGATGTTAGAGGAGGGCCAAATATCAGCAGAATTCAAAAGCTTTTTGGGATACGTCAGACTATTGGTGATTTTAAAAACTCTAGTTCTGATGGAAATAAAAGGTCATTCATCAGAAAAGTTAGAAGAGAAGCTGGTGCTGGAGCATTTACCGATCAAGAACTTAAAAAGCAAGCTGCCAATCAAGCTCAAAAAAAAGGGATACCACTTAGAGTCTCAATGAGACAAGCTCTTAGTGCGAGAAGAGCGAGTAGAAACGTGAAAGGCAACGCAAAAGGCACTATCAGTAATGCTCGGCTAGCTGCTAGAACTGGCATCAGCCGTTTTGCTAAAGGCTCTTTGCCTATAGGTAGACGTGATAATCTTGGAAGAGAAATAACGATTCCCTCAATGGGTAATGATATGGTGTTTAATGGGGTAGACGACGGAGAGAAGAAGGTTAAATCTAGAAAAAAAAGAATTAAGAAATCTATAGGAAAAGCTGGAGGTTTAGGAGCTGGCTTTGCATTATCTGGTGTTGCTACAGGTCTTGATTCTTTGAGTAAATCTGCAAAAGAAGCGGGTAATGCAACTCAAGCCGCAGCAGCAGACTTGGCTTCTAGTGCTACTCAGTTTGCAGCTACTGGAGCAATGATTGCTGGGCCTTGGGGGGCAGCAGCTGGAGTGATAATAGGTTTAGGAAAATCTATTTATGATTCACTCAATACCATAGAAGATGCGAAAGAAAAGGAAAAAGATTTTGCTAAACCTAGTTCACTTTACAAAGCATCACTAATACAAGAAGAAATTTTTGGAAAAGGCGTTGGATTAGATAGCGTTAAAAAAAGATTATCTCAAGTTGCTGAAAAAACTGGAATGCAGGATTTCGATCTAAGTTCAGAGCTGGATGTTGCTAAAAAAGCATTAATGGCAACTGAACAAGACTCAAATGAATGGTATGAAGCTACTTCTAGATTTAAAAGCGTGATGGAAAGAGCTGCTAAACTTTTAGATTCTTCAAATAAAATTCAAAAAAAAGTTAATAAACTCAAAGAAATTCAAAGCAAAATAGAAAAAGAAAGAGAAAATAGTATAGGAGCTTCTATAGTACAAGCAGCAGAAGCACGAAAACAGCAAGTTACCAATAAAAGTGCATTAATGAAGGGCGTTCAGGGACCATTTACTGGTTTTTTACAAAGGGGATTGGATGTATCCGACAAACAAGCAGATGCTGCTAAAGCAAAAGGAGTCCTTGAAGATTTGAAATTGAAACTACAAGGAGAACAAAATCCTGTGAAGATTGAAGAATTACGGGAACAAATTACAGAAGCTGGTAAAGTTTTCAAGCAAAGTGTAGTAGACGGCGCTATCTTCATGGAGCAAAAGCAGACAGAAATTAACAATTTACTAAGAGAAAGTGCCAAAGAAAGCTATCAATTACAGAAACAAGCTATTGCAGATGCTATATCAGGAATTTCTAAGGGAGTAAGGGGTGAAAAAATTGACCTTGATTCAGTAGGAGATTTTAGGAGAGACTTTAAAGCAGCCAAATCAGACGAAGAAAGGGCCAGACTCATCGCTGAATTTGAAGGCACTACTTTATCAAAAGCTGAAAACCCTGAGATGAGGGATGTTTTAAGAAGAGCGGCTGGTATAGGCATTGACCCCAAACTTGTGGGTATGGGCGGCACAGTCAGTGAAGGCAAACTCAGAGAATTAGAAGCAGACTCAAGACTTGAAGGAGGAAAAGCTACTTTAAGATCACGAGTTGCAGATACATTTACATCAAGAAGCGGAGATAAGAGGAGAAAAGAACTGGATGATGTCATAGGAGCGTTAAGCCAACAAAGTAGATTTATCCAAGATCAAATGAATAAATTTGGGAAAGATTTTGATTCTCAAGAAATAACATCTGCTATTTCTGAAACAGCAAGAAACATTAGAAGCGCAGGTAAAAATGTAAAAGATATGGAGACTGCAACTAAAGAGATAGCTACCGTATCAGAAGAAGTAACAAAACTTGTAAGAAGTTCTAAATCTTTAATTAAAGAACAAAAGGCTCGTCTAGATAAGCTTGAGGCAGAAAAAGAAAAAACACAGCAAGAAATAAGTGAAATAAAAAATCGGACAACCGGATAAAATGAGCCTTTTAGTAAGTAATGTAATAAGTTCTAACTCTCAAATATCTTACTCTTATTTGGAGAGTCAAGAGATTTTTGGTTATTTGGTTGTTTTCAATTATACAATAAAAATAGAGGACATTAACTTCGATAACAATGACGGAGTACTGCTTTCTGGTAGGGCTGCTATTAGAGCTGCATATAAAAAACAAAATATAACAGCACGTATAGCTGGTGATGAAATATTAAATGGGTTAGTTACTAGTATATCTTTTGGAGAGGGGTCTTTAAACGGAGAAGACACTGTAAGCATTACAATTGAAGAAAGGAGAAGGTTAGATGACTATAGTTCTAGCATCTTTGCTAAATATATACCAAACCCTCAACTTTTAGAAAGTTTTACAGAAAGTTATACTTTTACAAGGTCAAGTTCAGATTATTCATATAATAGAGATGTATCTATACAATATTCTCAAGATGGAGGAGATCAATTTTTAACAAACGCAAAGGTATTTTTAACGAATTATTATTACGCTAATAGACCAAACTTGGGTTACTACGAAGATGGCATATCAGAGAATGCTAGATTTGATGAAGATTATAATGGAACTTTAAATCAGACTATAGATTTAGTAAATCTTTCTGTGCAATTAAATGAAAACTTTAATTCTTCATTTATTGTAGATTCAGAAAATGTCTCTAAAAAAATTACTACTTCTACTTCTGTTGATGAAACGGGATATTTACAAAAACAAATAAATGTTGAGTTAACTTCTTTGAAATATAATTCTTCTAATGTGCTAGAATCTGCTGTTGCTTCGACGATAGATAGTATAATTTCCAACGAACAAACTCAATTTGGGAAACCATTTTCTATAGAAAAAGGTTTAACTAAAGATTCAAGAAAAGCATCTTTATCTCTTATTTTCTCTACTAATCCATCGTTGTCTCAAGAAAATAACGTCATTTACAATTGCAGCAAAAATAAGTCTGGTACATTTTTTGAATATGATTTGAATGTGAAATATTCAGCAAAAGATAAAAATTCTCAAACAAGATATGATAGCGTTATCTCTTTATGGAACGCTAATAAAGATCAAAATGAAAGCAAAGTTTCTGGGTTATTTTCGGAAGCAACTGCAATATATGAAAAATCAAGATCTGCTACAATTGACAAATCCCAAGGATCAATTACAGAAGATATTAAATATACTACAGATGACACTTATGACTCTGGACCGTTACCAAAAGGTATTTTAAAATTTGATATTTCTATTCAAAAACAAGATAAGGTTAAAAGGAGTTCCACTGTTGTTGACATAATTAATTTAAAGGAAAAATTAGTTACCTCTAGTTTAGACAAACTAGGCTCTGCTACTGTTACGGCAACCACTACTTCTGATCCGAGTTACGGCATTAACTATGGCAAGGATTTTTTAAAGGGAAAAACTACAGAAATGAACGCCGCTTTAGAGGAAAGCAATTATTACGCAATAAGCGATATTATCACATCTAATTTAGTAGATGGCACTACAACTCGTGTAATACAATATATAATAGCTTAATATGGCAACTTCTATAACATACGGAAGCTACTCTTTCCCTGAACCAATACCCCTCTTCTCAGAAGAAGATGAAGTTGTAAAAGTGGGGGGCTTATTAGACCATAGTGCTATTAGGGTTAATATAATTGGGTTTCTTACTGGAAGTGATTTAAGTGGTTTGCATTTGCAGAAGATGCAAATGGTTAGTGGATTTCTAAATGAGTATGAAGATTTAACAGTAACAATAGAAAATGAATCCAAAACTTGTCCCTCTGCATTTATAGAAACAATAAGTTTTAGCGATAGTGATTCCACTACTGTTTTGCCTTATAATTTGACAGCTTTATATTATTCTGGGGAAACTTTTTCTGAATACTTTGGGGTCACGGAACCAAGGAACTCTTGGTCTTACGAAGAGGGTGACAACAAAATTATTACGGCAACTCACACTGTCTCAGCTAAGGGTGTAAAAGTAAATTCTAATGACCCGTTTGATAACGCTCGTGAATTTGTTACTGAGAAACTATCTGATGGTTTTCAGCAAATTGGTTTATTTAATAGCGGCGATAATGGATTCTTAACATCTAGAACGGAAAATGTAGATAGAAAATCTAATATTTATGGAGTTACGGAAGTGTATTCATATTCTGCTTCTGACAGAACTTACTCTGATAGTGGAGTTGTAAGTGTGTCTACATCCATTTCGTTTACTAATGAACAACAATTATCAATTTCTGTTAATGGAAGTATTCAGGGTAGTATAGACGCAAATACAGGAGTTCAAGAGGGGCTTTTAACAACTGGAAATTTTACACCAGATCAAGCAACAGATGTAGCAATAAATTCTTTGGTTAATTCCTACTCTGATTACGAATCAGGAATATATAGTTTTGTTCAAGATGGCCCAACTGCATTTAATTACAATTTAGATACTGGGGCTAACTTACTCAATTTTTCTTTTACTTTCGCTGATGCAGACAAAGTTGATGTTATTAATAATAACGTTTTGCACTCTTACACGTCTTCAATAAGTTTATCAAAAGATTCTGCCACAACTTCTGTTTCAGTACAAGGGGATTTAAAATATTTAGGAACTTTAATTATTGATTCCACTGGTGAATTTGAAGACAATGCTAGATTTCAAGCTATTGAAACAGCTTTTGATGAAATTGATCAACATGCAATAGCAACATCTGCTATTAAAGATTTTTCTGGAGTCGCTACTGGTTATGAAATAAATTCTTCTCATATTAACAAGGAGCCAAATGATTTTTCCATATCTAAAAACCCAGTTGAAAATACTTTGTCTTACAATTATAGTTATAATAATAGTGTAGATTTTTCTAATGGCGATTTAAAAGATCTATCTTTAACAATTCAAGATAAAGCTCCGTTGGTTATTAATAGCGTGCAAGAAACTATAAGCGGATTTAAAGCTGTTGAAGTTATATCTAGAAGCTTGGGTAATTATTCTGTTTCGGCTAATTGCTCTAATGACGGTAGTAAACTTAATGAATTAAAGAATTTAATTTCTGGTTACTGTAGTGGTGATTATGTTATATCAGAATCATATTCAACTGGACAAAATTCCATATCTTACAACTTATCTAAATACTATTAATGAGTGCTCAAGGATTACTTTTTAAAATTCAAGAAAATCTTGGTTCTAACCAAAGATTATCTGCTTTTTATGATTTTATATATAGTTCATCCGAAGATAATGTTGAAGGAACTGTACCTAGCCTTACTGGAATCCAAAAAAATTCTGCTATTTCTAATGACTCATCTTTGCATACTGGATTTTTACTTAATATTGTTTCCGATAACGGGTCAGAAATAAGTGGGCAAATTCCCATTGCTTTACAAAACGATAAATTAGACTTAACTTATACTAATTTTCAGGTTCCTTTAGATGGTTTAAATGCTAACAATTTAGCAGCATTAATTGATTTTGAGTTTAAAGATGGAGATATTGATGATGGTATTATTTTGGGTTGCTTGAAAACTGGAGAAGAAACAATACAATCTTTTGATATAGAAAACTCTGAGGGTTTTAATATTGGAGTTACTGATAGGGGGCACTTATTTTGTCAGACTTTTGGGCCAAATGGAGATTCAATCGATGTAATGTACTCTGTTGAATTATCTAAAAGAAATTTAATTGCAGTTTCAACTGCTGAATCATTTATAACTTTAAGTAGTTTTGATTATTTTAATAACTTAGTTAGGAGTTTGGAGATACCAGTTGATCAAAATTATATTTCAAGTAATTCTGTATTAAATTTTGGAGGAAGTGATAGTTACTTTAGATCCAATAATAATACAGATAAAACATTTAGCGGCAGTTTGAATAATTTAGCTATTTTTTCTGGCTACATGGAAGAAGAGTTTCTAAAAGATTTAGGAGAAGGAATTCTAGGTGATTATAGTTACACTGCTGGAACAGAAACAATAGAACAAAGAATCACTGGTTATTCTGAAACCATCGTTTACAGGACTGGCATTACTGGATATGATTATGTTCCTACTGGCACTCTGGAAATTATTACAGCTAGAGAGGAGTTTACTGGCAGTATTACTTCCGCATCTGACGAAACTAAGGTAGAAGGAGAACGTTACTACAAATACTATACTTTAAATAATGGGAACATACAGACATTTTATAAAGAAGAATTAGGAAAGTTACATTCTGATTCTGGTTATATTTATTATCCCACAGGAGAAGATGCTTATGATACACTAGGATTAAATGATGTATCTGAGTCAATATCGGCTTATACGGAAACGACTGGGATAATTCAAGGAAAAATTAGTATTGATCTATTCGGAAAAACTCCCTTAACTGGAGTTCTTTCTGAGGTTAGCGGTGTTACTCAAACACCCTTGGAGGAATCTTACTCTATCTACACTTTAGCTTCTTCTGGAGTAAGTATGTCAGTAGATTCTGAAGATTTTAAGAAAAACTTTATTTATTACATAGGAGACAGGTCATGACTTATAATTATATAGTATCTACTGGAGATTCTACAATATCAGGAAGCGTTTCAAGTATCCTCAATAAGAATAACTTGTCTCATTCTAGACAGCAATACTTATCAAGAAAATATACGATATTAGACAAAAATGGTAATCCCAAAGTGAACCCATTTTATTTTGATGAATCTATAATAACAGGATCAAATTGTTCATTGCTTTCTTTAAATTCTCAAACCCTACTTGAAGGAGGTTTTTCTACAACAGAAGGAAAGAATAGAAGTTATTACAATATAGAAGATTCTGGTAACTATACGATTGATATAGAAAACTCACTAGGGAATATTATTTTTGATTCAGAATTGGATTTAACAAGTAATGATGTTCTCTTTTACGATAAGAGAATCAACTCTTCGCCATTTATAACAGGCAAGACAAGTGCCTCTATAGGATCTTGGAATGATGTTGTTACTAATTTACTGTATAAAATTGATGCTGTAGATCCAACTGCTGACACTATAGAGATGGAGGAAAAATATTTTTTATTTTTTAATGGGCAGAAGGTGGTTAGTTTCGATTACTCTACTGATTTGGATGATGTTACGGGTATCGCATTTGCAATAAAGAAAGAAGATCAGGTATACGAAATTACTGGCGTTGCAGATATATATGGTTCAGGATTTATAGAACATCATGTTGACTTTTACTTAAATGGAATGGAGGAAGATGTTGCAAATCTTCTGCAAACTTATACTGGGGTGTATATGATAGAGACAGGAATAAATTGCTCTTTCACTTTGGTAAACCAAGAAACAGAAAATTATATATTATAATGGATATTAGAGAAAACGAAACATTGATCTCTTTGGACTTTAACTTTTCAAGTTCGGGAGGAAGTCATTCTGTATCTGTCCAAAGTGTTTTGAAGGCAAAGGACTTATCTGATTCAGACAATGAGCTTGGAACACTTATTGGTTCTAGTGCTGGTCGCACCACCTTTTCAAATGAAAAGATTCAAAACTTAATGAAAAATTTCATAGAAGTTGAAAAGACGGTCGAACAAGATGGTAATAGAAAAACAATTAATAGAAAATACCAAGATATAACTTCTTTAAAATTAAAATCACATTGTTTTGTTGTGAGAGGTAGGGATTGTCACCCTCAAGACAAGGGTGTTTCTGGATCTCTATTTAATAGGCGTTCTAGAAATGTTTTGTCTCTTGGATCTGGAAGGATTTTAACTAATTTAGGATCTTACAATCCTTTGCCAGCAGTTGGTGGTGGTCAAGAAGTAACCATACCTTATTTTAGTGAGCTTCCAAATAGTCCAATAACAAATCCTGAACAAAAATTCCCGTTTCGTAGGCCAAGAAAAATAGGAGGTGGAGTTATTGCAATTGGAAACATTTATAATGAGGAAAGCTCTGTGAATTCTGCTGGAGAAAAAACTTCCCTTGTTTATCAAGATGGAGAACTTAAGGAAAGATTGAGTTTCAACGAAGATAAGGTTAATATTTTTTATAAAAATAATCCAGATTTAGGTAATTATGACTTAAACTTCGGATACACCTTACAAGAAGCGAAACAAGGCTTTGCACAAGCTGGTATTGCTCTGATAGGATTGCCTGAATCTTCGACTGATGAAGTTTTGTTTTCTGAATCTGGCACTTTAGATTCTATTGCTTCATCTATTGCTTCAAGATATGGGTATTATTGGTTTGTAGACCCATTCAGTTCTGGAAGCATTAAGTTTGTTAATTCTTCTTCTGCTTCTCAATTACCTATCACTAATCCTTTTAAGCAATCAGGAGATGTGCAAAAAAACTATTTAAGTGCATCATTTACAGAAAATAAAATATCTCCTAAAATAGTAAATGCTTTTGGAGCTACCATTGAAAAACAAACACAAACATTCGAATTTGAAACTGGCCAAAGATATACTCGTTTCCATAAACTAAGAATGGATGGAATGGAAAAACTTTTTAAAATGGATATTTCTTTGATTAGAATATTTTATGGATTATACGTTTCTGGGAAATTTGATTCTAAGACTTTTGATGCTATAGCTCATTTCGCTACTTATAAATCTGACAAGATTGAATGGGGAGAAGAATGGGAAGATTCTATTAAATTAAGGGGATTAAAACAAGGAACTTGGGGAAATTTTGTTGCTGGAACTTCTGTGAGAAAGTATATGAAGAAAAATTTTGATGGAAAATTCAATCTAGAGCTTGGTACATATGTAGATCTTGGCAATAAGAGGCCATCCCTTCCTTCTACTAAGAAAATATATAATAGTTTAAAAGATTACTTTGATATAATTTCGTCTTCTGTTTTTGTATCTAATAAATTTTCCAGATTTAAAGCTAGAAGAATGCAGTGGGGGAGCTCTGCCATGAGTATATCTGGACCTTACAACATCAAAGAAACTAAGATTGAAGAAGTGGACGATCTTCAAACTTTTGACTCTGTATTGAAGCTTAATGGATTTCCAAATAAACAATTGAGCGACTTGTTTGACAACTCTGATTCTTCTGGAAGCTCAGGGGATTATGGATTCCTTGGGATTGTCAAAGGAAATCAAAGACAGTCTAAAGGTAAAAAGAAACAAGACATTGATTATGAAATTGTTAATGAAGAAAACTTTATTTTCTTTAAAAATCCGTTTACTAATATCAATTTCATGGTTTATACACAAGAATTTGAAGACCAAGTTAAAAGTTTAATTCTTCAATCTAAAAGTGCTTACAACAAATTTAGAAAGACAACCTCTGATATTCCCAATACAATAAAAGCCACTTATACTAGAGTAAAACGGCCCACAGACGAACCAGAAAACGACGAAACAAAAGAAGAAGAAGAAGATGAAGCAAGAAGGCAAGCAGGACTTGATGCTGCCGCAGAGAAATTATCTGAAATATCAGAAAGATTTGATATTAGATATTTTAATCTGAAAACTAATGGAGCTTCAGGAGATCCTTTAAACCCTATCACTCTTGATACTAAATACGGAAAGATTGCAGATATAAAAGCTTTAGAAGCTGCTAATTTTGGAGCTAGACAATCTAGCGTTCAAACTTCCAAATCTTCTTCAAGAACAATAGTTGGTCTTAGTTTGCCAAGCTCATTTTCTTTGACACTTTCTGGTTTATCTATTCGTTTAGGAGCTTCTGGAGTGACTACTACAATTCAAGAATCGACAAGCAAACTGTTAAAGCCAGATGAACAACTAATTATATCTTCTGGGCAAAAAGCTTCTTTAGCCACAAACGTTAATGTTAAATTTAGTGCCAAACAAAAGAACTTTTTCGGTTTATAGTTTTTTAAAAGCAGCTCTAATCTTACGAGCTTCTTTTGCTGGGATGTCTGAGAAATCATTCCAGTCCTTAGCGTCTGGATTTTTATATTTTTCTTCAGTCCACAGCTTTCTTAAAAGAACTTTGAAGTCTTCAAAAGATCCTCCATTCATTTCATCAACAAATGTCATCTTGAGTTGAGCTATAGGAGACAATACAGCTACAGAATCAATCTCATCACTTGATGCTTCGATGTAGGGTGCATTCATTGCATCTTTTGATTTGTCTATCTCATCTGCTCCTACAATGTGGATATTTAGGAAGTTTCGCACACATCTTACAAAAGCTCTATTACAAGCAATAGTTTCTAAAAACTTTGCCGCGAAAGACCCTGTATTTTGAAGTGTTGCATTAGCCACATCTTGGTAGACAATACGTTCTTCGTTGCTTTCATAGTTTGGAGACCAAATGATCTCACAGCTTGCGATTACGTAAGTATCACTTAAATGGTCAGTCTTGAAAG
>CAKZOO010000043.1 GCA_937136455.1 uncultured Flavobacteriaceae bacterium
GTAACACAGCAATTTTACAACAGTATTCTAATTGTTCTGTATTTGGGAATTGGATTTATTCCCAATTTAACTGCAGTTGATCAAATCGCACCACAATGGTTGTATTTAAATGGGTTGAACTTAATAACGCTCTTATACCTCTATTTGAACAGAGTATCGTTTAGATCTTCTATAAAATTGTTGTTAAATACTCGCTTTTTTGGGCTTTATGCAATTTTTGTGTTTTGGTCAGCTCTCTCGTATTTCTACGCTATCAATTCTACTGAAGTTTTGGTGAATATTGCCAGAGTGGGAGGTGTTTTTATCGGATTTTTCAATTTGTTTACCATGCTTCAATCCATGCCAAATAAATTTAAAGTTCTTTCCATGCTCATGAGTGTGTATCTGATGGTGGAGATGTATATGGTTTTAGAACCAGCATTGGAGATGATTCGAACCAATACTTTTGCATCTCGATCCAGGTCTCTTATTGGAACGACTGGAAATATAAATATTGCAGCTTTTTCCATGGTGATGAAAATTCCTTTTGCCTTATACCTTATTAATACTTCAGCTAAAGAGTGGTTAAAATGGCTGCTTCGAGTGCTTATAGGTCTAGTGATGCTCAGTTTGGTGTTTATCGCTTCAAGAGGATCCTATGTAGCAATCGGAGTGATGATGATTTTCTATGCAGTGATTGTATTTATTCGCTATCAAAAGGAATCAAAACTCACTATTGCTAAATCTTTGGCCTCATTTTATTTGCCAATTATCTTGGGTATTATGTGTAGTCAGTTATTGCTCTCTGGACAAAAGAGTGCGATAACCTTTGCTCAAAGAGCTGAGAAAATTGTCGATTTAGAAGATGGATCAACGGCGCAACGACTCCGCTTTTACAAGGTAGGAATCAAACATATGCTAACTCATCCATTGATTAGTGAAATAGGACTGGGGAACTGGAAACTAGAATCCATCAAATACGACAAAGAAGACATTCGAGGTTATGTAGTTCCCTATCATATGCACAATGACTTCATTCAAATAGGTGCGGAACTCGGAGTTATTGGATTTCTGTCTTATGTAGGCTTATTTGCATTGGTGCTCTTTTTTATGATTAAGATTTGGAAGTCAAATTTAGATGTGGATACCAAATTCTTTGTAGCGTTTTTGTTTTTGTCGCTTTCAGTCTACGGAATCGATGCAAATCTAAACTTCCCACTTGCCAGACCTATTATGCAAGTGATGTGGATTTTGGTATTAGCACTCTCATTAAAACTTTATTTATCATCAAAAACAGAAGTAGATACTTCTAAGGTAAAGATTCCAGCAAAACTTGTAGTGCTTGTATTGATTATAGGAGCCATGCCGCTCACCACCATTGCTTATAAAACAAACTTATCACTTAGAGGACAACAAGTCCTTTTAGGGGAATACAATAGAGGGGAACTCAAGTATCCTCTAAATCAAATCGATGAGGTGGTGCCTAATATCCCAAACATATCGGTAACCACACTTCCAATAGTAGCGATGAAAGGTCGTTATTACGCCCAGGCAGGAAAGACCAAGAAGGCCATTGAAATGTTTCATCAGGGCATTAAGGTGAATCCCTATTTAGGATTCTCTGAAAACCTCATTGCTCAGGAGTACAAAAAGATGAATCAATTGGATTCTGCACTTAAGTATTCTAGAATTGCCTATAACAAACTTCCAATACCACCACATTTTACCAATTACCTCATTCAGGCAATTCGAGTTAAAGATACTGTTGAAATCAATCGTATGTTTACCAAGGATAGCGCTGATTACAATCGCGATGTATGGAAAAACTATCTAGTGGCGATGAATTCATTAAGTCCTGTTGGAAATCCAAAATACATCCATATTGCTAAAAGAGGAATGGAGCTCTATCCGGATCAAAACGATTTTAGAGTTTTACATAAAACACTTTCTTATGGAAAGACTCGAGTAGATCAAGCATTGGCTATTTCTCAAAACGCCAATCAACTCTTTACTCAGGGATTGTACCTCGAAGCTGCTCAGGAGTTTAAGCGTTCTAGTGAATTAGATCCATTGGAATTTTCTTATTATGAGAATGTTGGAGCTTCTTATTTTTCAGCCCGTCAATACGAACAGGCGCTTCCTTATTTTAAGAAAGTAGTCGAAGAACTCAATCCTAAATCTGGAAAAAGCGAATATTTATGGGCGATTTCATTGGTGAATCTCAATAGAAGAGATGAAGCTTGTGGTCTATTAGAGCAATCCAAAGCTCTTGGTTATAAGGATGCAGCTACTGCCCAAAAGAATTTCTGTTCTAATAATCAGTAATTGTTTAAACTTTTTTAATCACATAGGTGACAATTCCCCACACTAGTAGGTTGTTTTCTGGGGTCACTTCTATGGGCTTGTAGTTCTTGTTTTCAGGCATTAGAAAGAGTTGTTCTCCTTTGAGCGCCAATCGTTTGACGGTGAATTCTCCATCGATAAAACAGACTGCAATTTTATTGTCTTTAGGCTCTAAGCTTCGATCGATGACTAGTAGGTCTCCATCGTCAAGACCTGCATCGACCATAGATTCTCCACTAACTCTAGCGTAAAAGGTCGCTGCTCTGTTTTTGACAAGACTCTCGTCAAGGCTAATCCTCACTTCTGCAAAATCATCAGCTGGGGACGGAAAACCAGCTGCGATTCCCCCTTCGATTAGCGGTTGTTTCAAACCGCTTTTGCTAAGTGTTTTAAAGATTTGAAGTCCCTGTGATTTTGATGCTGTCATTTAGCGTACTTGTATTAATTCATTAATATCTGTGGTATAGCGCTGAGAGAGGTTTTCTTGTCTCATAATCCATTTTCCTGTGAGGTTTTGACTGGCGAGTTGAAGCGCTTTTCCATAACGATTGTTCATCTTGTCCATCACTCTCATTAAATCCTTGTGTTTGGGCTGTGTATCGCAAAAGAGATTGAGTTGTTGGGTCTCATTAGGGCGTAGGCCTAAAACTAATACTCCTGCCTTTTTGTAAGGAACTCCCGATTTGTAAATATGTCGAAGTGCTTTTTGTGCGTAGCTTGCAATAAGAATACTCGAGTCAGAGCTATAGGGAAGACTGATGGTCGTATTCCTAAAGACATAGGGTTGGCTTTTATCAAAGGGATTGGATCTTAAAAACACCGAGATCATACTACAACTGCTCTTTTGTTTGCGAAGTTTTTCAGCGCAGTGTACTGCAAAGGTGGCAACGCGTTCTTCGAGCGTTTCTAAATCAGAAATATTGGTTTTAAAACTTCTAGTGGTCGCTATAGATTTTTTGTTTTGAGGTTGTTCCAAGAAGAGGCTCTGCTGTCCTTCGAGCTCTCTTTTGAGTCGTAGTCCCACTACTGAGAGTTCTTTTCGAACCCAAGCGTCGTTTAATTGAGTAAAGTCCCAGGCGGTATACACTCGTTTCAATTGCAAGCGCTTGCTGTGTTGTCTTCCAATACCCCAAACATCTTCAATTTTAAGCCATTTGAGCGCTTTGATTCGCTTCTGCTCGTTATCGATAAGATATACACCCTTAGTGCGCTCTTTAAACTTTTTTGCAATTCTATTGGCCACCTTAGCGAGCGCTTTGGTAGGTGCAATTCCAATGCTGATAGGAATACCTGTATACTGTTCTACCTTTTTTTTCATTTGAGCAGCATAGGCTTCCAGTTCCTCTTCTTTAAACCCTTCCAGGGATAAAAAGGCTTCATCGATACTGTAGATTTCAATCTCAGGAGTAAAGCTGCTGAGGATTTGCATCACTCTTGAACTCATATCTCCATAAAGGGGAAAGTTGGAAGAAAAGCACTTGATTTGATTTTTTTGAACCAGCTCTTTGAGTTTAAAAATAGGAGCTCCCATTGGAATTCCAAGGGCTTTGGATTCATCACTTCTAGCGATCACACATCCGTCGTTGTTGGAGAGTACCACCACAGGGGTGTTGTTCAGCTGAGGCTGAAACACCCGCTCACAGGAAGCGTAAAAATTATTGCAATCGACTAGGGCTATCACTTTGAAAAAATAAAAAACTCGGAGATGTAAAGTTACAAAACCGAGTTATTGAGTTGAAGTAGTCTTCCCTAGAAGTTATTAACTATTTGAAGGCAGAATGACCTGTGATATCCATACCGGTGATCAGTAAATGGATATCGTGAGTTCCTTCATAAGTGACTACGGATTCTAAATTCATCATATGTCTCATAATAGAGTAATCACCTGTAATTCCCATAGCTCCAAGTACTTGTCTGGCTTCTCTGGCGATGTTTAAAGCCATGGAAACATTGTTTCGTTTAGCCATGGAAATTTGTGCAGTGGTAGCTCTTCCTTCGTTTTTGAGTTGTCCTAATCGAAGAGCTAAGAGTTGAGCTTTGGTGATCTCGGTGATCATTTCAGCGAGTTTCTTTTGTTGGAGTTGCGTGGCAGCGATAGGCTTTCCGAATTGAATGCGTTCTTTAGCATAACGAAGAGCGGTGTCGTAGCAGTCCATAGCGGCACCAATGGCACCCCAAGCAATTCCATAACGAGCTGAATCCAAGCAACCTAGAGGAGCTCCGAGTCCATCTTTACCAGGAAGAATGTTTTCTTTGGGAACCTTGACATCGTTAAAGATCAGCTCTCCAGTAGCAGAGGTTCTCAGTGACCATTTATTGTGAGTTTCAGGGGTAGAAAATCCTTCCATAGAACGCTCTACAATCATTCCCTTAATTCTTCCATTTTCATCTTTAGCCCAGACCACTGCGATATCAGCAAAAGGAGCATTGGAAATCCACATTTTGGCTCCATTGAGAAGGTAGTGATCCCCCTTATCTACTATTTTAGAGTTCATTCCCGAAGGATTGGAACCGTGATCGGGTTCGGTAAGTCCAAAACAACCCATGAGTTCGCCAGTGGCTAATTTTGGAAGGTATTTTTGTTTTTGCTCTTCACTTCCATAGGTGTTTATAGGATGCATCACCAAAGAGGATTGAACCGAAGCAGTCGATCGAAGTCCAGAATCTCCACGTTCGATTTCCTGCATGAGCAATCCGTAGGATATATAATCTAATCCTACACCTCCGTAGGCCTCTGGAATCGTTGGACCAAAAGCTCCGATAGACGCTAGTCCAACAAGTAAGTGTTTTGGAAATGTAGCTTCTTGAGCGTGTTGTTCAATAATAGGACTCACTTCTTTCTTTACCCAATCGCGGGCAGCATCTCTGATGAGCTTGTGCTCTTCAGTAAGTAAATCATCGATTTGATAATAATCAGGTGCTTGAAATAAATCAGCTTTCATATAGTAAGATTTTAATCAAATGTAATCAAAAGGAATATAACAATACAAGAATAAAATGTTACATTTTTAAATAAAATGCTTTTGTGAGTTCTATATACTCCTTTGTATACTGATGTCGTTTGACTTCAATAATGAGTTCATCGTACAAGATTTCTTTTTCAGCAAATGAAAATGCTATTAGAGACCTTTTGATCGGAGCCTCAGTTGTTCCTTTTACTCTAGTTATTTTAAATGGATGTAATCCGTAATGAGCAGCAATGCCTATAAAGTTATCTTCTTCTATAAAAGGAATAATACAACAAAATACACCATTAGATGACATAAGTGTTTTGACTCCGATTAATAAGACTTCGAATGGTAAATCTTCTGTTTGTCTCGCTGTGGTTCTCGATGTTTTATCACCCACAATATCGGTATTGTGAAAAGGGGGATTGGATACGATTAAGTCATAGTGTTCTTCGGGTTCTTGAATTAGTTCTACTAAATCAGCATGATAGCAAAACAGTCGATCTCCCCAAGGTGAGCTTTCAAAATTTTCAACACATTGCTCGTGAGCATTGGGTTCTATTTCAATGGCATCAATGGTTTCTGCATTGGAGCGTTGGGCTAACATCAGTGCGATAACTCCAGTTCCAGCTCCAATATCTAGAATGCTATTAGGGTGATGGTCAATGGTAGTCCAAGCTCCTAAAAGAACTCCATCAGTTCCAATTTTCATTGCGGTTTTGTCTTGAGCAACACTAAACTGTTTAAATTGAAACATATTTTATTGGTCTATATTGTAATATGCGGGTTCTCTTGTTTCAATACCAGACTCCATACCAGATAAGTTGTCACCTAGTTTAAGTCTCATTTGATCGGCTAGTTGATTGAGTTTTTTAACAATCTCAGGGTGCTGTGAGGCTACATTTGTAGTTTCACTTTCATCGGTGATAAGATTGTATAGTTCTTGCTCTTTGAGTTCTAGGGAACTGTAATCACCTGGAATGCCATCTTTTCCAGGAGCTTGTCCCTTCATTGTTCTGTAATTGTGAGGAAAATACAATTTCCAATCTCCAGAACGAACAGCGTGTAATTCATTGACTCTATAGTAAAAGAAATAGGCTTCTTGAGGGCTTTTATCGGTCTTTAACGTAAATACTTCCCATACGTCTTTTCCATCGATGGGATGATCGGGCAATGAGGCATCCACTTGTTTTGCTAGGGTAGGTAATACATCTATTCCCATCACTGGAGTATGGGATCGTTTTCCCATAGGGATTTCTTTGGGGTATTTAATAACAAAGGGTTCCCTTTGCCCACCTTCCCATGCAGTTCCCTTACCTTCTCTATAGGGAAGTGCAGAACCAGCGTGGTTTCCATATGATAACCAGGGGCCATTGTCTGAGGTAAAGATGATAATAGTGTTTTCTTCTAAACCGTTTTCTTTGAGAGTCTTCACAATTTGACCGACAGACCAGTCGATTTCCATGATCACATCACCGTACAATCCTCTTTTGGATTTACCTTTAAATTTGTCAGATACAAATAAAGGAACATGTGGTTGTGGATGAGGAACGTATAAAAAGAACGGCTCATCTTTGTGTTTATTGATAAAAGCGACACTTCTTTCAGTGATCTGAGTGGTGAGTTGAGATTGATCGGTCAGCGTATCGATCACTTTATTGTTTTCGTATAGAAATAAGGGATCAAAGTTGAACCACTTACCCTGATAGGGATGATTGGGCCACATATCGTTAGAGTAGGGAATTCCAAAATATTCATCAAAACCATGGTTTAATGGCATAGCTTCTTTGTGATCTCCTAAATGCCACTTTCCAAAAATTCCAGTAGCATAACCTTTTGTTTTTAAAAGTTCAGCCAAAGTGACCTCAGATGGATTAAGACCTTTGTTTGCTTTGGGCATGAGTGCATTGTGAATTCCGATGCGATTGGGATAACAGCCTGTCAAGATCCCTGCTCTAGAAGCGGAACATACTGCCTGAGGGGCGTAGTAATTGTCCAACACAACTCCTTCACTTGCGAGTTGATCGATATTTGGTGTTTGAAAATCAACTGCTCCATTGGGACCAATATCTTGAAAGCCTTGATCGTCAGTTAAGATGAGTACAATATTAGGAGGAGTAGTAGATTGTTCTTTTTGAGAATCGTTGCAACTCAATAATACGAACACAAATAAGAGGGTAAAAATTAGATGTTTCATACCCAAATATAGAAAATAATAAAATGGATTTTAGAGGTATAATTCGATCAATCCAGCAGGAGCGTTAACCTCTATGATTTTTTTCTCTCGATCAACTTTGGTCAAAAACTCATCGTTGATCGGAATAAGGATTTCAGTTCCCTTGTGATCAATGACAAAAAGAGCCTGATTGGTCGTGTCGTTAATGCTAGTGATAACACCTACTTTTCCAAAATTTTGATCGATGACAGTAAATCCAATTACTTCGTGAAAGTAAAATTTATTACCCTCTAGAGGTGGTAAAAACTCTAAGGGAAGGTATAATTCACTTCCCATAATGCGATCGGCTTCTTCTTCGCTGTCCACATCTTCAAATTTGATTCGTAGAAGCGATGATTTGTGAAGTCTGGATTGCTCAATAAAAAATGGAACCAGACTGTCTCTAAGAGAGACAAATACTGATTCCATTGATTCGTAGAGTTCGGGGTCGTCTGAGTCTAATTTCACTAAGACTTCTCCCTTAAAACTGTATTTAGATACGATTTTTCCGAGGTAAAAACACTCTTGCTTTCGCATCTTACAATTACTTACTCAGCTTTTTCTTCCTCTGAAGCTTCTTCAGCAGACTCTTCAGCAGCAGCTTCTTCAGCTACAGCTTCAGCAGCAGCTTCTTCAGCTACAGCTTCAGTTGCTTCCTCTTCAGTAGCAGCTTCAGCTTCTTCTTCAGCAACAGCAGCAGCTAATGCTTCAGCAGCAGCTTTTTCTCTTGCTTCGTTTACAGCTTTTTCAGCTTCAATTGCTTTAGCTCTTTCCTCTGCTTTAGCTTTGTCAAGATCAGCAACTTTAGATCCAACTGCTTTTTCTTTGTCAGCTAACCAAGCTTCAAATTTCTTGTCAGCTTCTTCTTGAGTAAGTGCTCCTTTTGCAACACCACCTTGTAAGTGATGCTTTAAGAGTACACCTTTGTAAGATAAAAGACGTTTAGCAGTTTCTGTTGGTTGCGCACCGTTACCGAGCCATTTTACAGATCCGTCAACATCTAAATCGATGGTTGCTGGATTTGTGTTTGGATTGTAAATTCCCAATTTTTCTAAGAATTTACCATCTCTTTTTGCTCTAGCATCTGCTGCTACGATCCAATAGAAAGGTTTACCTTTTTTACCGTGTCTTTGTAGTCTAATTTTTACTGGCATATCACATTAATTTGTAGGGTGCCCGACCCTTGGTTATTAATTCTTTTAATTCGCTTATCGATTAAGCGGGTGCAAATATAATTAAAATCATACATTATCAGCTTATTATATCAAAAAAAATACGTTTATAAGAATTCAAATCTATAAAGCATTTTTCTTTTATAAAAACATATTAACAGCCCATCAAAAAAGGGGTAAGATTTAGTACTTTTAAAACTCTAAAAACTGAGCTAAAAAACAACTATGTATTTAATCTTTGATACGGAAACCACTGGATTACCAAAACGTTGGAACGCGCCAATTAGCGATGTAGATAATTGGCCGAGATGCGTTCAAATCGCTTGGCAAGTCCATGATGAAATGGGAGTACTGGTCGATCATCAAGATTATCTCATAGTTCCTGATGGATATACGATTCCATACGAGGCGGAACAAATTCACGGAATTTCAACAGATCTTGCTAAAGAACAAGGAATTACAATTGAGGAAGCTTTAGAAAAGTTTGAAGAGGCTCTTTCTAAAACAAAATTCATAGTCGGTCAAAATCTAGGTTTTGATATCAATATTATGGGTGCTGAATTTCACAGGGCAGGAGTCAGTTCTCAATTATTGGACCTGCCTGTTCTCGATACCTGTACTGAAGAGACGGCTTTGATGTGTAAGATCCCTGGAGGTAGAGGTGGTAAGTTTAAATTGCCAACACTGACTGAATTACACGAGCATCTTTTTGGAGAGCCTTTTAATGAAGCTCACAATGCAACTGCTGATGTAGAAGCAACCACACGTTGCTTTTTGGAACTCCTACGCCAAAGACACTATTCAATAGAAAAACTTCAAGCTCAACCCGATTATTACAATCGATTTCTTGAAGTAAATCCCAATCCAATAGAGGCAATTGGTTTAGAGCATCAAAACTTAAAAAAGGCTTCAAAAGAATTAGCTTCAAAACAACAAGAGGAAACTGTTGAATCAAAAATATCTGAGGCTGAACTCAAAGAAAATAAAGAACAGCTAAAAGGCAGTTCATTTGTACATCTTCACAACCATTCTCAGTTTTCAATACTTCAATCGACCATTAGTATCAGTGATTTAGTTCAGGCAGCAACAAAAGAAAAGATGCCTGCTGTAGCACTGACGGATCACGCCAATATGATGGGAGCTTTTCACTTTGTTAAACAAGTGAATGCTCATAATTCTGCGGTGAAGTCTCAGGATGAGTCCACAGCTGAAGATGAACGCTTAGAACCTTTAAAAGCAATTATCGGTTGTGAATTCTTCGTATGTGAGGATCACACTAATAAGAACTTTAAAGATTACGGATATCAAATCGTATTTTTAGCAAAGAATAAAAATGGATATCACAATCTGGCAAAATTATCATCACTTGCCTATACCGATGGATTTTATTACGTTCCTAGAATAGATAAAAAACTCATTGAACAATACAAAGACGATTTAATCGTACTCAGCGGGAATCTCTACGGAGAGGTGCCATCCAAGCTTCTCAATGTCGGTGAGACTCAGGCCGAGGAAGCGCTCTTGTGGTGGAAAGAACAGTTTGGAGATGATTTCTACTTAGAACTCATGAAACACGGACAGGAAGATGAGCAGCGTGTCAATGAATTGCTAATTCAACTGAGTAAAAAACACCAAATAAAATTAGTTGCTACTAACAACACTTATTATATAGATAAAGAGGATGCCGATGCTCACGATATTTTGCTCTGTGTTAAGGATGGAGAAAAGAAAGACACGCCTATAGGTAGAGGTAGAGGTTTTCGATATGGCTTACCAAATCAAGAGTATTATTTTAAGTCTGTAGAAGAAATGAAATCTCTTTTTGAATCTCTGCCAGAGGCGATTGAAAACAGTTTAGAAATTGCAGATAAGGTTGAAGCATACGAACTGGCTAGAGATGTATTATTACCAGCTTTTGATATTCCGGAAGAGTTTAAAAATCCAGAGGATGCTATCGATGGAGGGAAGAGAGGAGAGAATGCGTATTTGCGACATTTGACCTATCAGGGTGCTGAAAAGCGTTATGGAGAAATCACTGACGCAATCAAAGAGCGTCTCGATTTTGAGTTAGCGACTATTGAAAATTCAGGATACCCAGGATACTTTTTGATTGTAGAAGACTTTATTCGTGAGGCCAGAAATATGGATGTTTCGGTTGGACCTGGAAGGGGTTCTGCGGCAGGAGCAGTGGTTTCCTATTGTTTGGGAATTACCAATATTGATCCTATTAAGTACGATCTGCTTTTTGAGCGTTTCTTAAATCCTGATCGTGTATCCATGCCCGATATCGATATCGATTTTGATGATGAAGGAAGGGGGAGAGTCATGCAATACGTAATCGATAAGTACGGATCAAATCAGGTGGCTCAAATTATTACTTATGGAACCATGGCTGCTAAATCATCCATTAGAGATACAGCCAGAGTATTGGATTTACCACTTGCCGATGCGGATCGAATTGCAAAGCTCATTCCTAATATGTCAAAGTTGTCTAAGATTTTTGGATATGATGAAGCCGAATTAAAATCAAAATTCAGAGCAGAAGAGCTCTTAAAGGTCAACGAGTTGATGAATATATCAGAAGGGACCGATTTGGAAGCTCAAACCCTTCAGATGGCTAAGATTATTGAAGGATCTCTGAGAAATACTGGAATACACGCCTGTGGGGTGATTATTACTCCTGATGATATCACCAAGTTTGTGCCTGTGGCTACTGCCAAAGACTCTGATTTATACGTTACTCAATTCGACAATGCAGTGGTAGAGTCTGCAGGTCTGCTCAAGATGGATTTCTTGGGATTAAAAACCTTGACGCTGATTAAAGACACCGTTAAAATAGTCAAGGCAAAACACGGAATTGAACTCATTCCCGATGATTTTCCATTGGATGATACCAAGACGTATGAACTCTTTCAAAGAGGAGATACCGTAGGGGTATTTCAATACGAATCTCCAGGAATGCAAAAACACTTACGCGATTTAAAGCCTACCGTTTTTGATGATTTGATTGCTATGAATGCCCTTTACAGACCGGGTCCAATGGAATACATTCCGAGTTTTGTGGCGCGTAAACACGGTGATGAAGAAATTGCCTATGACCTTGATGATATGGAGGAATACCTAAAAGAAACTTATGGTATTACCGTCTATCAAGAGCAAGTGATGCTCCTCTCTCAAAAGCTAGCCAATTTTTCCAAGGGTGAGGCTGATATGCTTCGTAAAGCCATGGGTAAAAAGATCTTTGCGCTGCTCGAAAAATTAAAACCAAAGTTTATTGATGGAGGAAAGTCCAATGGTCATCCAGAAGACGTTCTTGAAAAAATATGGAAGGATTGGGAGGCCTTTGCTTCTTATGCATTCAATAAAAGTCACTCTACCTGTTACGCTTATATCGCCTATCAGACAGCCTATTTAAAAGCACATTATCCAGCGGAGTATATGGCGGCGGTTCTTTCTAATAATATGAATGACATCAAATCGGTTACCTTCTTTATGGAAGAGTGTAAGCGAATGGGATTGGAAGTACTCGGTCCGGATGTCAATGAATCTTACTACAAATTTGCTGTAAACGCCAATAATGCGATTCGCTTTGGGATGGGAGCCATCAAGGGAGTAGGTCAAGCAGCTGTTCAAGCCATTGTTACTGAACGAAAAGAAAAGGGACCTTTTGCCTCTATTTTTGATTTAACCAAGCGAGTTGATTTGAGAGCTGCTAATAAAAAGGCCTTTGAAAACCTCGCCCTTGCAGGAGCATTCGATTCCTTTGGTGGTGTTCATAGAGCTCAGTATTTTCATTCAACAGATGATTCTCAAACGTTTATCGAAAAGGCGATGCGTTTTGGATCGCGATTCCAAGAGAGTGTCAATTCTTCTCAAGTAAGTTTGTTTGGGGGTGAATCAGAAGTTCAGATACCAGCACCTGAGGTTCCGCCATGTGAGGAATGGGGTACTATGGAAAAACTTCGAAGAGAAAAAGAGGTTGTGGGGATTTATATTTCAGGTCACCCATTAGATGATTACAAAACAGAAATCAAGACCTTTACCAATGCCAATCTCAGTGTGTTTCACGATTTGTTTTCACTTGTGAATAAAGAAGTAACTGTTGCTGGAATCATAACCGATGCACAACACAGAGTTGCTAAAAATGGAAATGGATGGGGGTCATTTATTTTGGAGGATTATTACGACTCCTATGAGTTTAGAGTTTTTGGAGAAGAGTATTTAAAGTTTCAACACTTTTTAAAGCCAAATTCATTTGTGCATCTCAAAGCTTTTGTGAAAGAGGGATGGGTCAATAAAGAAGGAAAAAAAGGAGAGCCTAGGTTGCAGTACAATTCCTTTATGCTATTACAAGAAGTTTTGGAAAAGTTCTCTAAAAAATTGACTTTAAAACTCAATTTAAACGAACTTCAAAAGGAAACCGTAGACGATTTATTGGAGGTTGTAAAAACTCATAAAGGAGATAAGCCTTTTCATATAACACTATACGAATTAGAAGAAGAGATAAAACTTAATATGACTTCCAGAAAACGTAAAGTTGCAATTGAATCTGAACTCATACAGGAGTTAGAAGAGAAGGGATTTCATTATCAAATCAATTAATATAGCTAGCATTGATAGTATAATAGAAAATAAGAATAGTTTGGCTCCTTAAAAGATGAAATATTATTTATACATTTGAACCATATAAAACTTTAAATCATGGCATTAGAAATAACAGACGCTACTTTTGAAGAAGTAGTTTTAAAAAGTGATAAGCCAGTCGTTGTAGATTTTTGGGCGGCTTGGTGTGGACCTTGTAGAATGGTCGGTCCAGTAATCGAAGAAATTAGTAATGAATACGAAGGTAAAGCTGTAGTAGGTAAGGTAGATGTTGATGCTCATCAACAATACGCTGCACAGTATGGTGTTAGAAATATCCCAACTGTACTTGTATTTAAAAACGGTGAAATTGTAGATCGTAAAGTTGGAGTTTCTCCAAAACAGGCTTATACTGATGCAATTGATGCAGCGCTATAAGTAACTGATCTATATCGATATAAAAAAGGACCTTTTAGGGTCTTTTTTTTATGCATAAAACTATTTTAAAATAGTGATAATACATTAAGAACATCTTTTATTGTAGAAACTGCAACTACCAATTACTTTAGCAGTGTTGTAGTTAGTTTGTAAGTTTTGAGAAACTTACTTAAAGGCCATCTTGTCTCTGATAAGGTGGCCTGCTTTTTTATAGGCCGTGTAACAATCGGAGTTGACGCTCTAATTTGATGTTTTGAAATAGGGCCTTGGTGGTTTTTTTGAAACTAGCTCTATTCAAAGATTTTCTGTTTATTCTACTGATTTTTGACATCATCATCCAGTGTTTGATAATGGTCTTAGCTCCAAAAAAATAAGAGTGTTTAGGATCGTATATATGTGTTGGTTCTGCTGCAGCACCATTGATTTCAATAATGGTAAAATCTTTTCCTTCTAACAGCTTATCCCAATTGTGATACATGATATCTAATCTGCCGTAATAAAACCCATCGACTTCTATACAGATTGAATTGATTGCAGAACTGAGTTGTGGACTAATAGAGTCGGTAAGGTCCTTAAAACAAGCTCCACGAGTATGTGATCCATAAGGAACTAAAAGTATTGTTTTGTCTTTTTCAACAATCGAATCCCACTGATTAAACCACTCATTGTACAGGCTTTTATAGTGGATAAAGGCTCTTGAGTTATTGAGGATTAGTTCCTTTAAAGTTGAGATGCCATCTCCACAAACGGTTAAAAAATCTTTTCGGACCATACCAGTACAAAATCCATCCTTTTCATTAGGGTAACGAACATAAAAGATTCCTACTTCATTTTTATAGGAAATCTTTTCTTGAATGAGATAATCACTGTCCAATTTTAATCGTTCGGACTCAAGTTCCATTCGATTGTCTATAAAGTGTACTCCCAAACCTTTGAGTCCAATATCGGGTTTTAATACAAGGGGAAAACTTATTTGAGATTGTTCAATGGAGTTAGATACTTTTTCAAAAGAATCTTGATGTTTGAATTTCAAGGTTTTTGGAATCCATTTCGAGGGGATGAGATCATAGATTTCTTTTTTAGAACACATCACTAAACCTCCGTAACTAATAGAGGGGTTGGCGTAGTTAAAGAAATAAAGGGATTTGTTTTTTAGAGCTAAATAAATCCACATCCAGGATAGAGGAATGTATATTGCTCTTGCATGCCAATATTCCCAATGCAATTTTTTGTGAAACCATATTTTAAGATCTAAGAGCTTCATAGTTGAATCAATTCGTCTTTGATGTGATCGAAGTATTTAAATTCTTTTAGATCATCTCCAAAGAGGATTTGGGTGGTACTGATGGTTTGTGGTCCTAAATCTCTTTTCATTACGATTCCGTTTTCTAAATCATCACTTTTTTGAGTGTGAAAGAACCACTGAGATTCCTTGGTCAATTCCTTAGATTCGAGATAGTTTTTAAAGAGGTTTGCTCTCATTTTGATAGCATCCTCAGTATACAAGCTACAACTAGACCAGATATGAGCCTCTTTTGGATTTATGGATTTGCAAAAGAGTTCTACTCCTGTCCAACGTGCCTCATTAATAGTATTTGTCTCAATTAGTACCAATGTAAAAGGTTCTACATTAGTTAAATCCATCGATTCGAGTAGTTGGATCGGATTTTCTGTTTCAGAGAGTTCTAAAAGTAACAGTCCCCTGCTTTTTGTGTATTTTGAATCAGGTTGATGTTTTTTAAAAGCACCATTGAGTAGTACCAATACGCGTTTTTTGTCACTGCAGATCCAGCTTCCACCTTTTAGTGGTTCTTTAGGGTAAATTAGTCCAGAATTGGTCTTAATTAATTCACATTGAGATCGCTCAGCTAATTCGTCTCTATTGGAACAAATTAATCGATAATCTTTTAATGGAATATAAGTTAGTGTACACATGACTACTGATTTAAGCTCAGTCGATATCTAATGGTAGAAGGTGCAATTCCAAAATTTTCATCTAATTCAATAGTGCTAAGTGTTCTCAAAACAACTTTGATGATGGCTTGGTGATGAATGCTGTGTTCTAAATTGTAGAGCATTTCTCTTTGATAGCTTGATTTTATGTTCTTTTGCTGATTGCTTAAAAATTGATAACTAACCTGGAGTTCTTTATCTTCCTTGAGGAGGTTTAAAAGAATCTGATCTAGAGCGGATAGAGCGGCATTGGGATCTAATTCAATAAGGGGATCTCTTTTGCGATTGTCGTAACATACAATACCAGATTCATAACCACTATCCAATGCTTGGAACAATTCTACAATATGTCTTATGTGTTGTCCAATACTGGCATTTGATAATTCTTCAAAAGACTGACTATAGATTTTTGGATCTAGTTGTTCGAGTAGGTTTTGAAGTTGTGATAGGTTGGTTTTAATGTCAGATATCATCATCAATTCTTAGTACTTCTAAAAATACTATAAAAAATCAAATAATTAAGCAATCGGATTAATTCAAAGTAGTTATAATACTAAGTAGTTCATTAGAATCTAATCGCACTTTATAATCAGCATCGTGATAGATGTAGTTGATTTTCTTATCGATTCCTACTACAATAACTGCAGGAACCGGTAAAATTCCAGTATGCTTGCCAGCTGATTTTTTTGTGATGTAATTGTTGGTTCTATCACTGCTGTAAAAGGCAAGACCTAAGTTTTGAATAAGTTGAGCTTCTGGATCGGAATAGAGTTCGTAATTGATCTTATTCTTTGTTAGAGATTCCTTGATATTGATAGCATCTTCAGGGCTGATGGCAATGATTCTATACCCTAATTCCTTAATTTTTGATTCTACATCGGTAAGTTCTGCGAGTTGTTTATTGCAGTAAGGGCACCAGCCACCTCTATAGATAACTATGACTGCTTTTTGATTGCTTAACACTTCAAAAAGTGATATGTGAGATAATTCGGCATTGACAAGTGCACCGTCGGGAATAGTTTGTCCAACCTCTATAGGAGTGATGGATTCAGGTGAGTTCCAGACCTGTGCAGTTGAAACATAACTTAAGAGTAATAAGAAATTTAGAGAGAGGGTTTTAAAAGACATCATTAGAGGGTTTTAGCTTTATTGAGTAATGAGAAGGCGAAACTAAAGCCTTCTTCTTTAAGTAGTATTTCGCCATTTGGAGCTATAATAAATACAGTTGGATAGGCTGAAAAGGGGAAGGAGTTATGAAATCTTCTTCCTTCTATTGTTTCACCATCGAGACTTATGTTTATAAAATGTTCATTGTAGTATTCTCCTAGTTTTTCATCTGTAAAAGTGAATTTCTTCATTCGCTTACAGGGACCACACCATGTAGCGTAGACATCTACAAAAAGGGGTTTGTTTTCGGCTTTAGATTTTTGAATGGCCTGACTTAGACTGATCTGTTCAAATTGGATTCCCTTATCGGATTGCTTGTTAAAATCAACCTTGGGATTGATATAAAAAATATAAAGAGCAAGAAAACCAATAATGTATAATCCGTTGGAAATGTACTTGTTTTCAAGCCACTTCTTAATCGTGAAATAGAGGGTTTTAATCGTATTCATGGATTAAATATATTGATTATAAAAAAGCTGATTAGTGGCTTTAAGATGAAATTAACGCAAATCAATTATTCCTTAATTAAAAAATATTTTTTATTTCATATTTTTTGAACATCATGAGAATTAACAAAAATCAGATTTTTATTATAGTAAATTAAGTAGTAATCACAAAAAAAATCTAATATAACATATAAGTTAAGCGATGAAGCTTTTAATCATTTCTGTGGCTTTTTCAGGACTGATATCTCGTTGAGGTGTTCCAAATAGTTCATAACCCACCATGAATTTTTTCACTGTAGCAGATCTTAATAAGGGAGGATAAAAACTCATATGCCAATGCCAATGAGAATGATCTTGATAATTGGTTGGTGCCTGATGAATTCCACTAGAATAGGGAAATGAAGTTTTAAAGAGTTTGTCATAGGCCTTTGTAATCACAGAGATGGCCTCTGCAAATGCCTTAGATTCTTCAGTAGTTAATTCAGCTATATTTTTAAGGTGTTTTTTAGGTACGATCATTGTTTCAAAAGGCCATACTGCCCAAAAAGGAACGAGAATTACAAAAGAATCATTTTCAAATAAGATACGCTCTCCAAGTTCTAATTCTTGTGAGAGATAATCTCCTAACAAGCTCGATTGCTTTTTGTCGTAATAGTTTTTTTGCTGAAGACCCTTTTTAAGGACTTCATTTGGAAGTGTTAATTGAGCCCATATCTGTCCATGAGGATGTGGATTACTGCATCCCATAATACTTCCTTTGTTTTCAAAAATCTGAACGTAATTGATGTCATTTCTCTGACCAAGAGATAAATATTCTCTTTGCCATGCAGTTACTACTTTTTCAATAGCAGAAACTTTCATATCGGCTAAACTCATCGAGTGATCCGAACTAAAGCAAATGACCTTGCAAATGCCAGTTTCTGATTCTGCTTTTAATAAACCTTCGTGAACTTTAAAATCTGGAGTATCGCATTGAAGTGAAGCAAAGTCATTTTCAAAGATGAATATGTCTTGGTAATCAGGATTTTGTTCTCCATTCGCTCTAGTGTTACCAGAACACAAATAACAATTAACATCATGAGTAGGTCTCAAATCAGTCATTAGCTCTTCTTGTTGCCCCTGCCAGGGTCTTTTAGTACGATGAGGAGATACCAATACCCATTCTCCGGTGAGGATGTTAAAACGCTTGTGAGAATAGTCTTGTAAGTTTGAGTTCATGGCCTTTATTAAAGTTGATGAGTTCCATCTGATAATGTAACATCGTAAATAGAACACTTAATATTAAATTTATGAAAATAAGCTTCTTTGATGTAGTGGCTAAAGGAATTGACTTCTGAAGTTTTGATTAGATTGATGATACAGCCACCAAAACCACCACCCATCATTCGAGCTCCCAATAGGTAGTCTTTGTCTCTTGTAGCATCCACTAAAAAATCTAACTCTTTACAGCTTACTTGATATTGATGTTGTAAACCGTGATGAGATGCATAAATAAGTTCCCCCAATCTATTTAAATCTCCATTTGTCATGGCTTTAGAAGCTTCAATGGTTCGCTTGTTTTCCTGAATGACAAACAAGGCTTTTTGAAAATCTTCATCGGATACTTTATCTTTTATAGTGAAAAGATCTAGTTCACTTACATCTCGAAGAGCCGTGACTTTTAATAAACTAGAAATACGTTCGCAAACTTCCCGTCCATTATTGTAGGCGCTTTCTGATAGGGTGTGTTTTACATTGGTATTGATCAGTAGTAATTGATAGTCTCCAAGATCAATTTTAAAGGGGGTGGCCTCGATGGATCTACAATCCAAATGCAAAGCCTGGTTTTTAAGACCAAACATCGATGCGTATTGATCCATGATTCCACATTGAACCCCCACATAATTGTGTTCTGCCTTTTGTGAAATGAAGATCATTTCTTCTTTGGAAAGCCCCAATTCAAAAAGTTCATTTAATCCAAATACTACACTGTTTTCAAGTGCCGCAGAGGAAGACATGCCAGCTCCATTTGGGATATCTCCACTAAACACAAGATTGAAGTTTTCAATCTGAAACTCACGTTTAGATAGCTCGTCTATCACCCCCAATATATAATTAGTCCATAGTTGTTCTCTTTGAGGAGCAATGGAATCGATCTCAAATTCGAAGGATTCATCAAGGTCAATAGCAATTGCTTTGGAACTAGTGCCATTACTTTTTTCAAAAGCTGCCACAATTCCTTTGTCAACCGCTGCTGGAAAAACAAATCCATCGTTATAGTCAGTGTGTTCCCCTATGATATTGATTCTCCCTGGAGAAAAGATCAATAAAGGATTCGAGTTGAATTCTTTAGAAAACTCTTTTTTAACACAATCTATGAGCTTATTATTCATTGCAATATCTTGTCTATCCTAAGATATAAAATTACAACACTAATAGAGTAATTATGGTATTTGGTTTTAATAAATATGTAAATTTGAAATATGAGTAAAAAAATAGTTGTCAGTGGAGGACTTGGTTTTATCGGTTCCCATGTAGTTGTTGAGCTCCAAAACGAAGGATATGAGGTGATAATCATCGATAATTTATCCAATTCTTCAAAAGAGGTGTTAAAAGGCATTACAGAAATTACTGGAATTGAACCTGTTTTTGAGGAGTTTGATCTAAGAGATAAAATTCATGTGAGTGATTTTTTTAAAAAGCATTCAGCTATAGAAGGTGTCATTCATTTTGCAGCTTCTAAAGCAGTTGGAGAGAGTGTTCAAATGCCATTATTGTATTACGAAAACAACCTTGCTTCTCTGATTTATCTCTTACAAGAATTAGAACAGTTGCCAACCGCTAATTTTATCTTTAGTTCTTCCTGTACCGTTTATGGACAGGCTGACGAGTTGCCAATTACAGAAGCAGCTCCAACAAAAACTGCAGAATCTCCTTATGGGAATACCAAACAAATTGGTGAAGAGATTATACGAGATACTGCGAAAGTTTCAAAAAAACTCAATGCCATTGCACTGCGCTATTTTAATCCCATTGGAGCTCATGAATCTTCAAAAATAGGTGAGCTACCAATTGGAACTCCACAAAACCTTGTTCCTTTTATCACTCAAACTGGAATAGGAATAAGAGAACAACTTTCTGTTTTTGGAGATGATTATCCAACCCAGGATGGAACCTGTATCAGAGATTATATCCACGTTGTAGATTTGGCTAAAGCTCACGTGGCTGCTTTAAAAAGACTTGTCGAAAAAAATAATTCTGAGAGTTATGAAGTGTTTAATATCGGTACCGGAAAAGGATCGTCTGTACTAGAAGTGATACACGCTTTTGAAGAGGTGTCGGGACAGAAGCTCAACTATAAAATTGTCGATCGAAGAGAAGGGGATATTACGGCTGCATATGCCGATACCACGAAAGCAAATCAAGTACTAGGATGGAAATCACAGTACACTCTTAAAGACGCTTTACTATCAGCTTGGAATTGGGAAAAGAAAATAAGGAGCTAAAACGACTCCTCAATTAGAAGATCAAGAAGAATTAAATCATCAAGATAAAAAAAAGAGGTAGACTAGCTACCTCTTTTTAGTTTTACAATTGTTTTACTTGGATGTTTTTCCACTGTACCTTGATTCCTCCTCCGGAGTGAATTTGTAATGCAATGGATCCTTTTCCATCTCCAATTTTTTCATCTTTAAGGTGAATCATTTTCTCACCGTTTAACCAACTAGTGATATGTTCTCCTTTGACTTTAATCTTTAGATGGTTCCATTCTCCCATTTTAAGGAATTTTTCCTTTTCTGGTTCTGGTTTGATAAGCCATCCTCTTCCGTAAGACTCATATACACCACCGGTGTGAAGTCCTGGAGGAGCTACTTCAACTTGCCATCCACTGATTTTGGTTCCTTCTACAGTGGAGCGAATAAATACTCCAGAGTTGCCATCAGCTTCTTGTTTGAAGTCTAATTCTAAAATGAAATCATCGTAAAAGGCATTGGTAGTCAAATAGCCGTATTCTTCATCCGGTCCACTTTCGCAGACTAAAAGACCGTTTTCAACATACCACTTTTCAGTTCCTTGTATGGTCCAACCATCGAGGTTTTTTCCGTTAAACAATGATGTTTGTGCTTGTGCGAGCATGGGTATCCATGCTAAAATAAATAGTAGGGTTTTCATAGGGTTCTAAATTTTGAATGAAAATAGAAAAAAAATAGAAGTCCTTAGTTTAATTGAAGTTAAAATGCGATAACTAACTGAATTGTTGAAAGGTGTTATAGAATATAGATTTAATTTTTATTCTTATTTCTTTTTTTATCATAGTATTCGAGCCCTAATAATGAGGTTCTTAAAACAAATGACCTTCTTCCATTTTATAGACAACTCTTAATTAGATAATCTGAGTGTTTTTCATGTGATTGTATAAATGCAATAAAATAGGACAAATATTATTATTCTAACATAATGGATTTAAAGCTCTTCTCTATCTCAGAAACTTCGTTATCCTCTAATGATTTAAACTCTTTCTCTATAGCTCTTTTTGACAACTTCCCGTCATTTTGTTCTAAGAATCTTACAAGTAATGATACCATAGCATTAGGCATTTCAAATTCGTTATCAATATAACTTTTAAACTCATCATATCTTGTTAAATATGACACCTCTTGAGGTATTATATTTTCGATGGTGTCATTTACACAATCGTACAAAAATTCAGCTTGTTTTGTTGCATCAAAATACTTGTAATAATCAACCGTTTGATTCAACACTCGAACATTATGATTTTTTGATTCTTCCCATTCAATCAATTCCAGCAAAGGATGTGAATAATTTTCTAAAATCTTTCTATATTCATCGATGTGATCTAAAATAGAAGCTGAAACAGGAAATATTACACCTTGTTGAGCGAAACTTTTCTTTGCTAATAAATGATGTATCAAGTATCTATGGATACGACCATTTCCATCTTCAAACGGATGTATAAACACGAAGCCAAATGCAATTACAGTAGCTGCTATTACTGCATCAATACTATTTTTCAGCAATATTTGATTTGTTGTTATTAAGCCATCAATTAACAACTCTACATCTTCCCATTTTGCAGAAATGTGTTCCGGTAAAGGTTCTCCAGTAATTCTATCATGCTCCCCAACAAAACCACCTTTTTTTCTAAATCCCATATCAATAAAGCGAGAGTTTTCAATTACAACTTGTTGTAATCTTAGCAATTCATCTTTAGATATGTCTTTAGTACCTGCTTGACCAATAGCCTTCCCCCATCTTGTAGCTCTCTTGCTTTTAGGACTTTCTCCTTCAATTGTGAAAGAGGCTTTCGAATCTTTCAATAAAAGAAATGTGGATGCTCTTTGAAGAACATCAATTTTGATTGCTTTTAAATAATTGCTTTTTTGCTTTGATAAGTTTGCGTTGATGTAATTTTCTATTTTTTCTGTTTTTGAAACTAATGGACAGAAATCCACATTACCAGGTAAATTATTAATAACTCTGTGCCTTCTAGAGCGCTCACCTTCTAAAATTGCATATTGTAATTTATCATCAATTACAGTCGCATAATTTCCTTTATCTAAATCATTAACAGCTAGTTGTTTTTGAAAAAACCATTCATACAAAAACCACAATCTTCTACTGTATTGACCTGTGGGTTCTTCCTGAATTAATTCTAATATTTGATTTTCAGATAGTTTTTCAAATAACTTTTTCAATACTAGAAGATTAACTCCCTCATACTTCAACGCAAAAACAAGATGTTTATAAAGAGTGTCTTCAGGCAAATGCCTAGAAGTAAGTACAATCCAATGGTCATTTGTGTATTGTCTTTTTTTATAGCTTATCAATGCCAATTTTTCTGGTAAAGGAACTGCCAAATTAAATACTTCGATTAAAGCTCCGTACCCCACCAAAATACCTTCTTCAGGGGTTTCTCTTCCGTGAAAAACAGTTATATTAAGTGAAAAACTATTAAAAATCATAACAAAAAGTGATTTATAATTATTCAAATATAGTGAATTATAATTAAGAAGAGTGAAAAATAATTATATTATAATCAAAAAGGTGAAATTTAATTATTGCTCAGTGTCAGCAAAATCTTTACATTGTAAGTTTGATTCTGTGAGATGGCTTATATTTCAAAATACTATCTTCAGTATAAATGTTTAAAGTTGAATATTGAATTAATCTATTTTTCAAATACTTTATTTTTCAATTCAACCCCTAAAACCGTCCCCGGTTTCGTCCCTAGTAAAAATAAAAAAGCCCAGTAAAATAATGGACAGAACCCCAAAAGTTGGACGGTTAAACAAAAATTAATTATTAAAATGAGCTCGGTATTTTACCGGGCTCAT
>CAKZOO010000044.1 GCA_937136455.1 uncultured Flavobacteriaceae bacterium
TATTATTATTTTAATGCAATTTCTATCGCCTACATAACTTTTCTGTACCACTTCTTGTACCGCCAAACCCATTGATAGATTGCCATTGTTTCTGAACTAGGGCGGCCCTAAGTGCATACCCCGGGGGTGTCTAAACAGTCTTCAACGTATAAGTAGTACCTGCTCAGATTTGCAAAAGAGTTGATCTAGGCTTGCTTTTGACGACCATAAAAATTGATACGTTCGATCGATATACTGTAGTGTTTAGCTCTTAAAAAGAAAAAAGCATTGGAGCAGTGATGTCCATATTTGATTTGTTCGACAAGAGAGCAAAATTTCTAAAGAAAGAACAGCATCCTTTGGCGGAAAGAGCGTTGCATTTGTACGCCGGCGGCCATGATCGAAGTTACTGTTATTTTTGTGGAGCCACTGGCTCTGATGATAACGACTGGGATGCATTTAAGACGTGGATTCTCAATTGGGTACTTGGCGGTCGAATTGACGACTCTGAGCTTCTTCAGGTGTACCTCAATTGGGTTGAGCATGAAAATTTCTTAACCGAATCCACTGTTGAGTCGATCACCTCTTTCTGGGGAACCGGTGGGCCGCCAGCATTCAATAAAAAAGATAATGTTTCCGGTCAGTTTTGGATCTTTGCCGCTTTTGCTGAGCAATCGGCTTAGCGGTGAGTCGCCGGGTTGATAGTGATGACAGCCTGTTTCGCTTAGGTCTTTTATAGGCCCACTGTTCCACAGTATTAGAGGTTTGTGCAAAATATGCAGAGATATTGAGTGAAAAATGACAACTCCCATCAGTCACCCACTTATAACTATGATCCTATGAATCAAAAATCAGAATTATTTTGTTCCTTTACGCAGGCTGATTTCGAGACTGATGAAATAAAACTGATAGAAGACGCATTATTAGCGACTAAAGCGCTATTTGATCTAACTGAAAAACAGAAGTCCGCTGTAAAAATGAAAGCCTTCTACAACAGAGGGTGGGATAATTCACAATCATCGGATGTCGCAGAACATAAAGCTTATAGAGAATCCTTCGTGTTTGGCTTAGATAATGAGACATCGGATCTAAAGAATATCTGGCCAGAAGAACTAGACGAGCAACATAGAGCTACGTTGATGGATTTTCTAAGCTTTTCAATAAGTTTATGCGTTGAATGGTATTGTAAAAACGCTTGTATTTTAGACTTCAAATTCAGCCAAGATGCTTTCTTGCATCGTATTCATAGTTCAGATTTGCGTGTAAAAGCAGCTGCATATTTTCCTGTTGAAGAGATAGCCTTACCGCAAACTGGATGTTTTGAACACGAAGATTACGGTTTATTCACAATAAATTTTTCAAATAAATGCTCTGATCTTTTTGCTTATATCGACGGTAAGTGGATTAATTCTGAGAAGGAGGCAATTGCTAACCTTTGGTCTGGCAGTCAAATCGAGTATTGCTCGGATAGTTTCGTGCCTACAAAGCACAAGATAATTCTTGGCGATAAAGCCACTAGGTATTCGCTAAATTTATTTATTGAAGTCTAGATAATCGACCGTCTTTAAAGTACGACACATAATCCTCACCATCCTTAAGCTGACTGGCTATATGCAGTGATATCAAGAGACGCTTGTTTCCACTGATGTTCCTAGTGCCTCGATGAAGGGTTTCTGAGTCGAGAATGCATATATCGCCGGGATCCATGACTACAAGTCTTGATGTTTTGCTACTAGTTCTGACTTCCAAAGGTCCATTCTCTTGATTAATACCATCGACGGCAATGAATACTTCAAGGCGCTCATTGGGTGTGAACCAATCTCGATGAAACTTTTGTTGCCCTTGGTGTTTTAATGGTGATCTGCATCGGACATAAGTAATGAAAAAATCATTCGTTGCAAAGAAATTGGCAATAAAGTTTCTCATAGGCAAAGCTTCCATCCAGGGTAGCAAAAGCCAAACGAATTCTTCATTATCCAAATGATATCTAATTGCTCCAGGCTGATCATCAATACACGGGGCTGTTTCAAGGCGTTGCTTTATTGATTCTATTGAAGATTGTAAATCTTTGCTTAGTGCAATATCACACGCTTTTATTTGCTTATACATAAGAATTTTCTATGTCAGAGATGAGGAGAGTTTTTCTATATACATCGAGAACCTCTAAGACATCGTCTTACGATCTTTAAATTTTATATATCGAACCTCGTCTTTGCAGTTGCTGAAGTCAAGTTTGTGATAAGTATATGCAAGGTGATGTATTCAATTACTATGCATCATAATGCGATGGAACAACTTAGTTAAATTGTTACATGATGAATATTCTAGGGCGTCTGCAGCGATCGAATGCAGGTTATATTCCAATCCTAGAAGTCTTGCTAGCTGGAGAGTTACTTCAAGGATATATAGTCCAGTTTTTTCCTGTCTATTCTCTAAGTTAACATCGGTTGTGCCATCGGGACAGGGTATACCTGGTACATAGACCCATTCGAAATCGATTATATCTCCAGTGATGGTTACATTGTCGTAGGTAAGATGATCATTGACTCCACCTATAGAATGCAGTTTCGAACTAGCTTTAACTAATTTTGCGAGGAACAATTCTATGAAGCCCTTAGTGTCTGCTGAGGCATCAAAGTATTCAAATTTGCGAACGATATTTAAAAGTCCGTGCCGGTCGGCTAGATCCAGGTATGCTAAATCTGCAATTCTGTAGGGACACGGTAGGCGAGTGTAGAGCAAAGAAGGAATGAAACCACTGGGCAATTCATACCTTGGCAGCCAATCTAGAACTAACTCGGCCTTAGCGACACTTTTCGCATCTGTTATGTTTTCTGCCGATAGTATTGCCGAAACAGCAATTTCTCTAGACGCATGCTTTATGTCGAATAGCCCAAAGATCAACTCGGGTTCTTTTTCAGTTGAGAATATATATGGCGGCCCAAAAGACCATCCAACTCCTTTGATATGAACATATTCGTGTGGGGATGTTGTGAGGCATGATCGTCCGTGGACCGGACTCAAGTTGTAGCAGTTTTTAAGTTTCTTGTGTTCTTCTCGATACCTGCAAAATATTCCACCAAGCCCATTAACTAAATACTGATCTCCCGTGATATTTACTATGGGGCAAGCTGTGTAATCTATGCTAAGCGAGTGTTCACTAATAAAGTTATCTAACAATCTACTCAACTGGTTTCAACTTGATTAACTCATTTTGGGATGTCATACCGCTTTTTAGGCTACGAGCTGCGATCATACGACCTTCAGCAATTTTGCATTGTGTTCGTGATGCTAATAATACATCCCCAGTTTCAGTAAGCCCCGCACCAGGACATTTATGACACCATTTACATCTTTCGTGGGTGCCACATTCAGCGTACGAAGCCAGCTTCACTGAACGCCAGTCACCTAAAGTTTTTATACGAGAAGGCTTATCTGAATTGAATTTTATTTCAGAAGTCAATTTTCGCTCAGCCCAGATATCGCTGATTGACTTACCTGTCCGTATATCACCTATCGTAAGCGGCAAAGCGACACAAGGCGAAACTTCGCCGGTTGGAGACATCGAGAGCATTGAAACGCCGGCACCACAAACCTCACGATCCATTGGTTTATTAATTGCGCCCCAACCATTGCTTTCATCTCCAGGGTATAGCGGCGATCCGTTTGATTTTGAGATTTCGACAATTTGTTCTAAATCTAAATTATGAGATAATGGGGCTTTAGCTCCATCGTTTGCGGCTGAAATCATTGGATCAAATGAGATCCGCACACCAAGCTCTTTGGCTAAAGATTCCAATTGTTTCCAATCGTGCCCCGTGTTTTTGGTGAGGACTGACTTAATAGTCACCCGAATATTTTGTTCGTGTAAAAGCTTGATTGCAGCGATCGTTCTTCTGTAAGAACCTGGGACCTTAGTAAATTCGTCATGAATTTTCGGGTTGGTACTGTAAACACTCAGTGATACCGTATCGGGATAATAGCTTGCTAGTTTGCTTGCATTTTTAGCGTCTAGTAACAATCCATTTGTATAGATATGTAATTGAAACCCTCTTTTTCTGGATTCTTCCATCAGAAAAAACAATTTTTTAGATGTTAAAACCTCACCACCGCTTATTGTTATTTTAAAAACACCGAGGGCTACTAAATCATCTAGAGTCTTAACAATTTCTTCTTCAGTTAGTTCATTTCTGTTGCGATTTGGCTTTACACCATCTGTGTGTGCTGCGCCGGGATTGAAGCAATGGACACATCTTTCATTGCAACGATATGTCAGCTCCCAAAAAAAGGCCCAAAGATAACCAGATCCTAGCGCTCTTTCCTTGATTTCATCTTCTACCTCTGCAAAGTCTAAATTAGTGGTTTGGTCTGGACTGTTAGAATCTGATTGATATCGAGGTTTAGGCGGTGGTTGTCGGTCAGGCAGCTCAGTTTCAGGATCTGAGGAGCTTGAGATC
Source organism: uncultured Flavobacteriaceae bacterium (assembly GCA_937136455.1). GTDB lineage: Bacteria > Bacteroidota > Bacteroidia > Flavobacteriales > Flavobacteriaceae > MAG-120531. The sequence goes on from CAKZOO010000044.1 coordinate 4,437, forward strand.
AGTCCTGCCTCACTAAGCGACGACAAAAACTCATCAAGCTCAATCTGAGAAATCTCTTGAATAGCAGCTTCTTTCAGTAGTGTTGAATAAGTTGAGCAACACTCAATACTTCTCCAAATTTCTGAAGACGCCCCTTCTAGAGTTAGGCACTCATGAGAAGCAGCGTTAGTTATGATTGAAAATGAACCATTTGGGTCTCTATAACTCCGGTAAGAGACCGATCGGGCGGGTTTTAGAGATTCAAGTTCCATAGGAGCACCCTTCTGAACTATAAGAACGAGGGCCTTATCAAGGCCCTCTGAATAGTGGCGATCAGCCCGACTTGGCGTTGATTCCACACTGGTTGTCGGTCGATTTGCCACACCCGCTCATCGAAGCAGCGTTCATTGGTACTCGATTTTTGATTTGTAATTTCTTAGCTTTAGGTTTCATAAGTCTTTCCTTTTTATTCGTAATGGATGAAGCGTTCAGCCTCAGAACAAAATTAGCTTCTTATCTAAATGAGTGTCAAGAAAGATTTTTCAGTGTATTTGTCGGTTTCTCAACGAATAGGTTACATTTTGGTGGGGGCACAACGCTTGGTTGGACTTTGTGCGGATGGGTAATAACCGACTGAGATTTATGGTTTGTGATGAGTCTAAAGAATTCGAACGGCAGTATCAGGAGTGGAGATTCAAAGGAGGGGTGTAATGGAAAGGTTTTCTAAATTCTGAGCGAGAAATCGACACAACCCTTCATTCCGCCTGATACTCCTTTCGGGAATGAAAGAATCGGTTTGTAGCTTTTGGTGTGGAACCGTTCAGATTGAAAACTCTGGATGTCAATGACACGTACTCGTAGCAGTCGCAAAGAAATTAGACATGGTGTCTCGCCAAGCATCTTCCATCATGCCTTTTGCCCAACCTTGCTTATCCAATTGAACTGCAATCGCATCGTGTATTGGCAAGGCTAATATTCCGGCTTCAGCTCCATTTAATAGAACTTTTCGCATTATTAACCCTTCGAGCTGCATTGCCACCAAAGCAAACCTGCAGTGCAAATTAATTTTGGGGTAGAGCTTGTTAAATGCGTCGGCTATTCGCTTGGACTCTGCATGACTGACGTAGGGCTTACTTCTGGCAACGACGTCTCTGGTGGCTTCAAAGCTCTCGTTGTTGAGGCCAATGTTAATAAACGCCTTCACTTTGTCTCTACTTACACCTGACTCATACACGATGGGTTCATAGGCATCCTGCTCTCCAATCACATCAGTTTTGTTGAAGGCCAAGAACATCCTTAGATGATTAGCATTGAAATCCACTTCAGCGATTGGGTTGCCATTGATGAGCGTATTGATGCGGATTTTGTACTCTCGTGATTGAAGGTTTTGGAATGGTGTAATCAACCTTCCAGACTGAAATGGTGTGTACTTAAACGGCCATGTGATTGGGGCTTTGCACGCCCATTGATGCGGCTTGATGAACTCATTGATGGTACAGATATCCATGTAATCCTGATTGGGTTCTTGGAATACGAAGTCTTTGTAGGTGTCATCGGGTTCATTGATGCGGATGAGCTGGCCATCGGACACCCAAGGTGACTCAGCAAACAAGCTGAACGGTAGTAAATCTCTGCGAAGTTCAGCAGAAGGCCAGTACAGGTTCATCTGTGGTTGGTTTTTGTATTTCTTTCCCTTCACCTTAGTAATCAAGCCTGAGTATTTCAGAATCTTCAGGATGTCTCTTGTACGTCTTGCATTGGTGAGACCGATGTAATGGTTCAGTCCACCGGGCTTGTGTGAGTTGGTGTCGCCACTGATCCCACACCAACGTCCGAGAGCGGTGGACCGGCATAGGTTGAGCAGGATGATTCGCCAGTGGGAGATGTTGTCGTCTTGGTAGCCTGAGTTACCGGGCATTGTCTGACTGGCGTAATGCTCTACGAGGTCATCGAAAGCAGAGTCTCTAATTGTCAGTCGTTCAGCTAAGCGTTGATTGTCTCTCTTGTTCACATCCGGTGTTGCTTGGTCATTCACCATGCGAGTGAGTTCTGACTGTAATTGAGATGTGTACTGCATATACCCGAAGGGTTGGGTGGGTGAGTTCATAGTCTCTAGAGTTCCTAGTATTCATATACCCTTCATCCACCTCTTACCCTAAATTCATCGACGTTGTTATCTTTGAACTCCGGATAGAAGATGAACGAAAGGAATAATCATTCAGTGATGAAGCTAAAAATCAGGGAGAACTGAAGGGGTAAAGTGGTCTGGTATAGGGGTTACCATTACCAAAGTGTCTTTACCCGCCCAGTTATCCCTCAAATCAGCCTTTACGAGTGGTTATCACCATCGAAATCCAATTCCAATTGCACAGTCGGTATTCGACTCCTCAATCGACTCGATTTTTCAAGCCGTTTATCCAACACAGGAAATACTTCACGCATCGCTACGATCTCCTCTGATGCCTTGAGATAAAGATCTGCATCTGGTCGTTGAATGTAACGATCGAAAGCACCCTCCTTTGTCACTTCAGTGAGGTAATGACAGACACGTTCGTTCTTCAGCATCGTACGTTTCCTCCATTCAGGGTCGATAGGGCACAGTGGTGCATCACATTTGTTGAAACGGGGACACTTGAGGTTCATGAGTAGAATCCTGGATAAAACTCATCACACCACTCGTGATAGATGCTAATGGCTGTTGCCCTTACAAAGTCTTTTGTTGCCAATGTGGGGAACTGCAATGTCATTGTTGGTTGTTTTTCACCACAGCATGAGCAGATATGTAGGTCTACGTCATAGCAACAGTCGTATTTGAAAAACTCCCACGATTGATGATCCTCCTCACGAGCAACTACCATCATCCGATTGAGGTGATGTTTAAAGAATGTGAATTCGGTATATCCTCCTTCTTTATCTCTTGATGCAGCTAAGGCTGGTGTGCCTCTAGCATCAAGTTCAGTAATGATTGGCAGTAAATCCTCGTCGAGGACAGCCTTAATGCAATCAGTGCAAACGTCTTCTAGGTTCATATGTTTACTCCGCAAATAGTGCGCATATTACGAATTTTGGCCGAGCGAAATCCGCAACAGTCACTTTGATTTAAAAAGAATTTTTAGGTGTTGACTTGAATGCTTGAGGGGCGGTTAAATACCAATAACTAACGACAATTAGTAATGGTATCGACGCACCTGTGCTTTCAAATCACCTTTGGTTAGGAAGCCTATTGAGGCACCTGTGCGTCCATCCACATCTCCAGTTTTTCCTCGATCCAAACAGAGATCTTTGGGCCTATCTTCACAGGCTCAGGGAAGTCTCCTTGTTGAATGAGTTTGTAGATTTGTGAGCGGCTGAGTCCGACTTTGTCTATGACGGACGGTAGTCGTAAGAATTTTGTTGCTCGATCCATATTGAATCTCCTATCCACGTTTTCAGAAATGACCAACAGCTCGTGAAGGTCATACTTTCAGTATCTCTTGGAAAGGAAAAACGACTGTTTATCCGACTCTATCGGAGCTTATCGTCCGTTATCGTCCAGATATTTTTTGAATCGTTTGTTGAATGCGTCGTAGGTGATCACCTGGCCTTCAATTTTAATGCAGGACCTTCGGCCGTCTGGCTTGTCGACAACCTCCCATCCGCTATCTCTTGCTGAGATCATGAACTTACGTAAGTAGAGACCACTTTTGGGAACTTCTTTATTTTGTTCGTAATAGTCATTCCCGAGTTCAATCATCGCCTGGCATATATCGTCGGCTTTTAAAGGTTTTTTGAAAGGCTTCATGGGATTATGTTGTGAAGCCTCATTGGTGCGAGAGGCGTCTGTATGTTTTTCGCTTTCTTCTTCTGTAATTACAGCTTCAGTTGGGATTCCGTTGTTATCTAATCTGCCGATTGGCACTGCGTCCAGAACCGAGTATTCATTGAAAAATGCAACTGGCATTCCATTCGTCAGAGCCAGCCTGAACACTTGGCACCGTGGCTGAGAAT
>CAKZOO010000045.1 GCA_937136455.1 uncultured Flavobacteriaceae bacterium
TTAAAAACAATTGGAATCTCTCCTGCTGAAACTTTAGTTCAAAACTTAAGTGAATTCACCATCAATTACTTTTTAGACGATTCGGTATTTATTCCCTTATTTGGAATTTTCGAAGGGATGATTGGTGTTTTATTCCTGTTCCCTAAGTACACAAAAATTGCAGTATCGATCTTTTTACTCCATATGCTTTCCACTTTTTTACCGATGGTCGTCTTACCAAAAGATGCATGGGCCTTTATGTTTACCCCTACTCTTGTGGGGCAATACATTATCAAAAACCTTACGATTATTGGTGCAGCTTTATTGATATACACACATCACCAAAGAACTTATAACAAGTAACTTTTAGTACTTAATCCCATAAAAAAAAACCTAGCATTGCTAGGTTTTGATGTTTTATTAGGATTTGGGAACCAATCTTAGAATCCCTTTTCCTTCAACTCCTACATAGATGTATCCATCTGGGCCTTGTCTTACGTTTCTGACTCTTCCGATATCCTTTAAAAGACGCTCTCTGTAAGTGACCTTTGTTCCATCTAACACAAGTCGCTCCAAATAGGCAAACTTCAATGAACCCACTAGAATACTTCCCTTCCAACCTGAATACTTTTCAGAAGTTACCATAGCCATTCCAGAAGGTGCGATTGAAGGCAACCAATAATGGATGGGCATTTCGATTCCCTCAGTTTGATCCGTATCAGATTTAATTGGAGTACCACTGTAGTTAATTCCGTAGGTGCTGATTGGCCATCCGTAATTCTTTCCAGCTTTGACGATATTGATTTCATCTCCACCCCTAGGTCCGTGTTCGTTAACCCAGATTTCTTTTCGTTGAGGATGAAAGATCATTCCTTGAGGATTTCGATGACCGTAGGAATAGATTGCTTCTTTAGCTGATGATACTCCAACAAATGGATTGTCACTTGGGATTCGACCATCATCATAAAAACGATATACCTTACCACCATCGCGCTTAATATCTTGTGGATTGACATCTCGTTCACCGCGTTCTCCAATTGTCAAATAGAGATATCCTTGATCGTCAAATTCAATACGCGAACCAAAGTGATGTCCTTTGGTTGTATTTGGAGTCGCTTTGTAAAGCGTCTCCATTTGAATCATCAGTCCACTGATTAATTTAAAGCGCACCAATGCGGTATGAGCTCCTTTTTCATCTCCCTCCGTAGAGGAATAACTCATATAGATCCATCCGTTATTCTGGTAATCTGGATGTAGTTCTAAATCCAACAGACCACCCTGATTATTGGCATACACCTCAGGTGTGTTTTTAACGATGGACTTCTTTCCATCTTTATACAAGATGAGATCACCACCTCTGTCGGTAATAAGCATAGATCCATCCTTTAAAAATACCAAGCCCCAAGGAGAACTGATATCGCCAATTATGGTTTCTGTATCAATGACATCCACTTTTGGGTCTTTGACTAGATTAGGTGGGTCTTGTGCAATTATTGTTTGTACGAAAACAATGTTTAATAAAAGAGTAATGAGGGTTTTGTTCATGTTTAAAAAAATTTTCGAATAAAGATATAGATTTCTAATTAGTTAGTTTATATTTGCATCCGATAATTATTCGGGGTGTAGCGTAGCCCGGTTATCGCGCCGCGTTTGGGACGCGGAGGTCGCAGGTTCGAATCCTGCCACCCCGACTTCACAAGGAACCTTAAAAGGTTCCTTTTTTTTTTGCTCTTAAATTAATTAGCTAACTTGTAGTTATCAATCTATAAGAAATGGCTTCCAATCAAAATTTTGTAGATTTTATCGTTGACCAAATAGACAATGCCGGTCAAATTAGGACTCTAAAAATGTTTGGGGAATACGGTATCTATGCTGACGATAAAATTTTTGGCCTTATTTGTGACAACAAACTCTTTATCAAACCTACAGAAGCTGGAAGAGCATTTATAGGCGAGGTCACTGAGGCTCCTGCCTATCCAGGAGCTAAGATGAGTTTTTTGATCGAAAATCAATTAGAAGATAGCGAGTGGTTAAGTGAACTCGTACGATTGACGGCTAGTGAATTACCAGAGCCTAAGAAAAAAAGAAAGAAAAAAAATAAAGAGTAATTCTCGGTTTTCTTACATCCTAATTTGTCCATTTCCAAACACATAGTATTTATTGGTCACTAATTGCTTTAATCCCAAGGGACCCCTGTGATGTAATTTATCGGTACTAATAGCGAGTTCAGCACCAACGCCCATTTGTCCTCCATCTGTAAATCGACTCGAAGCATTTTGATAGACAGCTGCACAGTCAACTTCTTGCATAAATTGATGCACCTCTTCAGAGTTGGAACTCATTATAATAGCTGAATGTCCTCCTGAATGTTCATTGATTAACGCTATAGCATTATCTAAAGAAGATACGCTTCCTATTAAGCATTTCAACGCTAAAAATTCTTCTTTCCACTGCTCGACTCCTTTTACGACATCATTAGCCTCGAGAATTTTAGAAGTGCTCTGATCAACTATAACCTCCACTTCAAGCGAATCTAAAAGTGTATTTAATTCCTTTAGTTTTTCTGAATAGTGTTCAATTCGCCTATCAATCAATATTTTATCGAGAGCATTACAGGCTGAGATCTTATCTGTTTTTGCATTGACAATAACCTCTAGAGTCATTTTCCAGTCGGCATCTTTAGAAACATACATAAAATTATTACCTCTACCACTGACGAGTACTGCACATTTAGAATGTTGTTTTACAAAATCAATCAATCGTTCACCCCCTCTTGGGACAACTAAATCTAGCTGTTGATCAGGATCTTTTAAAAAAGCTTGAGTCTGAATTCGATCCATTTCTAAAAATTGAATACAATCAGTCGACAAGTTACTTTCACTCAAGGCTTGATGCCAAAATTCAACTAACTTTTTATTGCTGTAATAGGCTTCTTTCCCCCCTTTTAAAAGTATTTTATTATTTGCTTTGAATGCGAGAACTGCAGCTTCTACAGTTACATCAGGTCTGGACTCATAAATAATCATTATCGTTCCAAAAGGAGCTGTTTTATTAATTATTTGCAAGCCATTTTCAAGAATACGCTCATCGATTATTTGATCAATTGGATCTTCTTGCATTCGAACTTCTTGAACCGCTTGAATCATTTGATCTATCTTTTTATCGTTCACAATCAAACGGTCGTATAAGGCTTGATCGCTATTTTTAAAAACATCTAAATCTCTCTGATTGGCTTTAAGCAAAATCGAACGCTGTCGGTCTAAAATCCTTTCCATGGAAGCTAAGACCTTGTTTTTTATTGTTTCTGTTAGTATCACATTGTTGTATTTTATAATGAAACTTTTGTTCCTACAGCTTTTCCGTCCATAATATCCACAATGACGTTTTTCTTTTTACCATTTGCGATATAAGTCGTAATGTTCTTTTTAGCTGCCAATTGTGCATGGTTTAATTTTGAACCCATTCCTCCCCTTCCTTCTCCTTCAGATTTGGTTCCTTTTAAAATATATCGATCCAAATTTTCTTTGGACTCAACTTCTGGAATGACCTTTGTGTGTTCCTTTTCAGGATTTCCATCAAAAAGTCCGTCAATGTCTGAAAGTAAAATCATCTTTGAAGCATTCATCAATTCTGCA
>CAKZOO010000046.1 GCA_937136455.1 uncultured Flavobacteriaceae bacterium
AATTAATTTCTCGTGCATTAGTGGATATTGAGGAGGGTAAGACTGTTAGTGTGGATGATTTATTGGAGAAGTTATGAAATTTGAAACAACACACCAATTAGCGGAATACTTATTAAAACGAAAAGAACGTCCTATTCGACACCACTACTATTACCATGAAAACTTTAACGATAATGGTATGGATTTTGTGAGTACAATTAATCTTGAATTGGTAGATGGGAAAGTCTATATCACAACAGGTGAGTTATTGGAGGAGTAATTAGAATGGATAAAAATAACTTACCAGAGGGGTTTACTTACTGCAATATTACAGATAGAGTAAGTTACGATTGTGATGGTACATATTTCAATTTGAACTGGGAGTCTTTTGGAATACTTAAAGATCATCCTGAGATTATTGAAGCTTACGATGAAAAGGTTGAAGTTAGTTGTGAAGATTGGGATAAGCTAGCTAAGATTCCAGTTAAAGATTAGAAGGTATAGGTTACCATGACAAACTAGAAGAATTGAATATTGAAATAACGAAAATAATATATTTATTGGAGGAGAAATATTTTTGGACATAAGTAATTTGGTGCTGTAATGAGTATTACCATTGGAGAGCTATTTTGTGGAGCAGGTATTGGTGCGGTAGGTAGTCATAGATTAAGCCTAAAAACTGTATATGCCTACGATAACATGAAGTATGCTGTAGAAACCTACAATCACAATTTTGGTAATATTGCAGAGGTTGTAGATTTAAAGACGAAACCTGTACAAGACATACCTTACACAGATATCATCATGGCAGGGTTTCCCTGCACTCCCTTCAGTTTTGCAGGGAAAGGCTTAGGGGTAAATGACCCAGATAAAGGTAATTTGGGGAAGATTACTTACAACATAATTTTAGAAAAGTTACCAAAAGCATTCTTACTAGAGAATGTTAAAGGGCTGTCTAGTAAAAAGAACCTACCGTTCTTACAGGAACTTGTTGAAAGGCTTTCTGAACAGTACGCAGTTACTTGGGATGTTAAAAATTGTGCTGATTACGGTGTCCCTCAGAATAGGGAAAGGGTTTTTATTATAGGTATCAGAAAAGATTTAAATAAAGTGTTCAATTTCCCAAAAGAAACACATAAAGATTGTCCTGTGACAATAAGAAAAGCTATCGGGGATATCAAAGTTAAGGGAAAGTATATACCTAATCATTCAGTGGATTGCGGTATACGTAATGATGAACTCCCTTATGTAGAATTTCTATCGGACGGTCAATGTTGGAAAGATTTACCCTGCGAAGAAATGAAGAAGGATTTTATGAAAGGTGCATATCTCTCAGGAGGAGGTAAGACTGGGTATTTAGGTGTTGTAGATAAAGATAAACCTGCCAGAACAATATTGTCATCACCAAAAGGTAAAAA
>CAKZOO010000047.1 GCA_937136455.1 uncultured Flavobacteriaceae bacterium
CCGGGATCAAACCATAATTTACTTAAATCACTAAAATCATAATGAGCAAATATTCCGTCTCGGTCATTAATCAGTGGACTAGCATTTTCAGGAAAAGGTAACATTCCCTCCAAAGTACTTTTTTCCCCACTAGTTACTTCATCATTCCAAACTGCAAAAAGAGAAATAAGCCCTTGAAATGGGTTAGTAGTATTTGACAACCTATGGTCAGAATCATAATTACTTATATTTCCTGAGATTATAGGTGAACTTTCTGGTGTTTGGTTACCTATTGTAATTTCCACATCAGTCCCATTGCCCACAATCCAAAGATTTGTCCATTCATCGGCTACGGTCAAAGTTGCAGTAGTAGTAAAATCAATTTGATAGCTAGAGCCATCATGAACTTTAAATTGAATGGTATTTGAACTAGTTTTAATTATATTAATGGCAGGATCGGCCCCATTGTCAGTACCAGCAAACAAGTACTCTAGGGTATTATCCCGTCCTGCCTTTAGACGAAAAAAAAGCTAAAGACTCTATTATTGGAAACAAAAGTCATATTACTAGACTCAAACCAACTTAAATAATCATCTGTCCCGTCAAAAGACCAAGCAGAATTTCCTGAATCTACTGTAAAAGTTGGCTGAGTTGTCCCTAACCCAGAATGTAGGCTCAAAGCCTCATAACTTGGGTCATAATAATTGTAAATTTCATCTCCAGCGTCTTGAACCATTTCGTTTGCAAACCGAGTCCTAAACGCATCACTAGTTCTATGAGCAGCAGCCCAAATCATTAAATTGGAATTATTGATTTGGGCTTGCTCAAGGGCTTCTGTTAGCGATGTGTTTTCCAAAAGCATGTCCTCCCCATCATAATAGAAAACAAAAACCCTTTTAGCTCCGGTGGTAGATCCTATTGTTACACCTTCGGTCTTATAAGAGGTTCCAAAACTCAAAGTGAAAGCCCCTGTTTGTTCTACTGCTAATCGGTAAACATTGCCAGCAACCGCATTGGTGGGATTTTGAATATTAGTGTTTTGGGTTAAAACTAATTTAGCATTTTGCTGAGTTTCTAAATTCCAACTAGTTGTCCCATCTGTTAAAGTAGCTTGAGCAAATCCCAATTGCCTATTGTACTGAGCAGCATTATCATTTCTAAGCAACTGAGAACCGTTTAAACCATCTAAGGTCCCGGTGTTAGTTAAATTTTGAGTAGTGTTAATGTCATCGTTTACATCCCCTGCTTCAAAATGCCCACTAGCTGCATTATACTTTGGAAAATTATTAGAGGAAAAGTCACCAGATAATCTTTTAGTTGGCTGAGAAAAACCAAAAACAGGGATTATCATCATTAAATAAAGTAAATGTTTCATTATATATGGTTTATATTTTTAATAAACAATGGCTGTTACTCGATCCCCGCTAAGTGCGCCACCTTCAAAAGTGACTACTTGGCCAGATCTGGTATAATCATTCCCCACCCCTAAAGTCATTAAACTTCCATTGATATAAATTTGAAGATGGCTATCTGTTAGAATTGTTTTAGTGACAGTGATATTATCTGTGGTCACATTGTCAAAAGTTTGAGGGGTAGGGGCATTAGAAGTAGAAGAAGATGAGATGTTCATCCATGTTCCGCTTACCGATTCATATTGAACAGTCAACACCTCATCATTTAACTCAAAAGAATAAGAATTTTGCCCATCTATAGTATGAGAAGAACCACTGTTTGGAATCACTTGGATGTTGGTTGGGGCAGTTTCCGCTTTGATTACATAAATATCCCCATGAGAAGGATTTAGAGGAAGTTCAGCGGTAGATGTGGCATTTGTCATTCGAATAGTGTAGTCATAATCTTGAATAGTAGTGGTGCCCCCCACAAAATCTCTTACACTACCATTTCCTACAAAGCTAGACCAATCATTACCAGTGTAAAACATGTTGACATTTTGGTCTGTATCGTAAGTTTGTAATCCTGTAGCTGGTGTAGGAATAGCATTTCTTCCTGTAGTACTATGCCTTGTAAGAAGTGTAGCTTTTTGATCAGTTAAATCTTCTAATTCAAATACAGCACTTGCTACAGGCTCTCTCATTGTTCCAGCACCGGACCTAACAAGCATATCAGTAGAGGCTGTCAAATACCGTGTATTCATACTACCATATAAGAAAGGGGCATTATTGTCGCCTCCAGGGGTGGAAGTAGACTCTTCAGAATTATGAACTAGGAAAATCCCATCTAAATTTAAATAGTTTCTTCCTGCAAAGGGACCAAATATGGCTGAGTTTGAAAGGGAAGTAGTAAATTCAGTAGCAAAGGGGCCTATCACTATGGCATCACTGGAGTTTTGAGCGGTTTTAAGGGTATTAGTTCCTATTGCGACAAGGCCCGACCCTGTTGTGTTTTCAAATAGGGCGTTCGCTCCTACTGCGGTTAAATTTGATCCGCTTGTGGTTTCTTTTCCTGCGTTGGATCCGAAGAAGGAAACATTTGATCCACTAGTCATTTTATCACCAGCCAAGTACCCAAAAAAGGCACCAAAGGCACCAGTTGCGGTAGGAGTATTACCAGCACCAAACCCAAAGGTTTCCGTAGCTGCTGGGTTGGTGAACCCTGAGCCAGAACTATTGGAAGTATGTATTCCATAGTCTGTAACTCTAAAGATGTTATCCCCATTAGCATCTAAAAAACTGGCAATGTTCTGCCCAATAGACCCATTGGTATGTTGAACATTTAGAGCACTAGCCCCGGAAACATTCTGGACTAAACTTAACCAGGCAGAGGTGCTATTATCGTCAAATAAAGCACTTTTGTTCGTTCCTTGAATATTAAGGTTGAAGCCATGTGTATTCAAGTTAGAGTTTCTGGTAAAAGCTCCTGCTTGACTAGTTCCTGCTGTCACATCTCCTAGTTGTATATCAAAAGTTGATAAAATTAAACCATTACTAGCAGTGGTGGATTCACTACCCCCCCCTGATCCAATGTCATTTCCCCAAATGGGAGCCGTCCCCCCTGGATTAACTTTTAATACTTGGTCCGCTGTTCCTAATCCAAGGTTAACCCAATTACTACCATTGTACCAAACAACATCACCCGTAGCAACAGCACTTAAAGAAACATCAGTTAAGCCTGAAAAAGTACTACTACCTCCACCACCAGTTCCAATATCACCTCTTAAAGCAGCTATACTATCGATAAAAACCTGATACTCTGCGAAAGATTGCCATTTTAATGAATCCCCTAAAGCAGAATATTCTAAGCCCTGTCCATCAAAGGGAGTGTTTCTTGGCATATGTTTGGGAGTCGTATAATCCTTAAACTTTTCCCCTCTAATTTTAGTCCATACTCCATTATGAATTGCAAACATTGCCGTTGTGTCATTAATAACTGTAAGCAATGGTAAACCATCAGGTCCAATCACAACAACTGAATCCTGAGCCGTTTGAGCTGTTAGGCTAAACCAGCCTAAAACCAAGAATAATAAAATTTTAAAATGTTTCATATTTAATACATTATGGGATACCTAAAGCATTCCCGGCCCCATCAACCAGTACATTCCCGGCATTATCCCCTAATACAGTTGAAAATTCATTTGTATCAGGAGATCCTGTTGGGACTATAGGATCTTTCCGGTAATAACTAACAGGCATTAATGATTTAATTGCTTTGAATTGAATTGTGTGTAAAAACCTTCTAGTTTCTGTTACTCTATACTTAGTGTCTGTAATATGGAGAGCGAAATAAGTATCATCTACAATTTCATATACCTCATTAAATATTAATAGCTCTTGTAGAGCTTCAACTTCTTGTTTCCTTAAATACCCTGACCTGTAAGTCAAAGGATTTGACCATTGCTGATTGTGTTGAAAGACTTCTTTATCTGTTGGTTGATATACGGATGTGAGTATCTTTTGGGAGGTTTCCCTGCTTACTTCTAAATCTTTAGTTAATTCTCCCACACATCTCAAAGTCTCGGGAACACAGAAAGAATTAAAATAGGTCAAAAAACGCTTCTCTAAATAATAATACCTATCAACATAGTAATTCCTTATTTGGCTTAAATAAGTCGTATTTCCACCTGTATAATCTGAAGAAGCATCTACTAATTGAATTGAATATTTTACTACATCAGTATTACCAATACCTAATTGGGTGTATCCTAAAGGCACAATTAACACCTCACAATCTTCTACACTCAGTATGGGCGCTCTCGTATATTTATATTCTGTCGTTGGGGTTGTTGAGTCGGCTGTATAGGTTTTTAGCTCAACTACAACCTGTTTAACTCCCCCTGTATAATTAAACCATGCTAAATGTTCAGGCTGATCCGGGCTGACTGTTTTACCATCAGGGTACCAAGTCAATAAAGAGTTTTCTGCATTTAGAGAATCAAAAAATGAAACCTCTGAAAAATACCCTTGATCCACACCGCCACATAGTACTTTTTTTGTACTACTTACTGTCCAGGTAGCATTTATAATACTATCGTGTTCTTCCCGGTACCTCACATAATATTTTCGTAAAACATCAGCTTTAAATGGACCTGTTCCATTATTAGTAGGGACAAAAGGTTCTCCTATTAATGTTTTCAATTCAGCGTGAAGTATGTCCTGTATATCAAAAACAACATTGCCATCAGAGTCAATTTTAGCCTCTAATGAAGCAGCTTTGTAATAGTCTGATTGATAAAGGTTTTCCTCAAGGAAGATATCTAATAAGACTTTATGATTATCTGGTAAAGTTGTAGGTGTAAACGTTGTATAATGATGTACTGAAAAACTTGGATTAGATAATCCAGTTATATCAAAAGTTACCGCCCAATCATTATTTATTTCTAATGCTTCAATCCATAAACTTTGGCCAGTTCCATTAAATACAGTATAAAGTTTAAAATGTGGGCCAATTAAATGATGAGCCGCTATTTTGTCAGCTACCGCTTGATAATATTCTGTAAAATTAGTGTATTGACCTTCATCTGAAGGGATTTCTAACTCTGTGGAAGGGTTAACCGCACCTGTAAAGGTTATACTTGTTTGAGAGTCGTCTGGTTCCGTGTAATTAACGATTAAAGTATCACCCGTACCTATTGAAAAAAAACCAGAAGTCCGAACTTCAGATCTTACACCAATAGCAGTATAAGGATTACCACCACTATCAGCGGCCATTAACTTCCAAATAATTTGGTTTCTGCTTAATGATATGTTTCCAGGTTGTTGATCTACGGCTAACATATTAATCTACTCCTATTGCTTGATTATTACCATCTACTAAAACCCTGCCTTGACTATCTCCTAATAAGGTTGAAGGTTCTGCAAATAAATCTAATGGCGTTAAGCCCCCATCTCCCCAGTTCATATTTACATCTCCAGGGCAATTGATAAATTCTTGATTCCATGAAAAAATACATCTCCATCCAACGTAATCAGCTACCCCCTCATAGGCTTGTACCGAAAAATTCTGATGTGAATCAAGGCTATGGCACCATAAAGGATGGCCATTCAGACTATCCGCAATGATTTTTTCAATCATGTCTCCCATCACCTTTTCAGCAGCGGCAGAAGCATCTAATCGGCTTTGAGATCCCTGCTGCCTATCAGAATTATATTTTAATATCAAAAAACCACCTGTAGGAACCTTTACAACTTGCCCCCCTCCCTCTGCATCACTTACTCTAAAGGTGTACCGAATCAAACGCATCAAAAAACCTTTCTCGGCTCCTTGGGTTCTCATGTCTCCTAAGGCTTCATCAATACCTACTACCTCAAAAACTCTATTCTTAGCCCCCGTTTGATGGAGCAAACTAGGATGATTAATTGCTTGATGTTCGAAATATTTGATATACAAATCTTCCTGGTGCATGACACAAATATGTCAGGAGTGGCGAGGAAATGAAAGGACAGTGTATTTAGGTACCGAATTGATAAAAAATAATCTGAGTTTTATTTAATCTTTTTTGATTCTTAAAATAATTCACGTAAAATATTGCAAAACAGTTAATTATTGACCTTTTTTATAAACATTTTTTTAAAAATGTAGAAGATTTG
>CAKZOO010000048.1 GCA_937136455.1 uncultured Flavobacteriaceae bacterium
CTTCTCAAATAAATTGCATTTTTTCTCAATATGTAAATTATGAGATCATATTTGACTCTGATTCTTGTATAAAATTCTTTGAGATTGCAAGTGGTTTTAAAATACACTCTTTTTACTTGAGTATATTTCATTTAAGTCGCGTTAATTCATTGTATTAAAAAAATGAATCAGTGTATTGCAATTGTTTTTAAATCTCTGCTCATCTGACTTATGGTAGTCCTGCTTACCTATTTGTTGATCTTTGTCTTTGTATTTTTAGGTATGTACAGGCTACATCCTGGACTCTTCTTTTCGGATATCTACGGCGTTTCTATGTTTCAAGGATGGTTGATGTATGGGTTGATGGCCTTTGGTTTGTCTTGGTTGGGGTTATTACAGATACCTTCAATTGTCAAACATAAAAAATACTTACATTAATGGATTAATTTGGGGAGGAGTATTTTTTCTGGTCACTCAATTCGTAATTGCCATTTTTAGATTTATTTTTTCTTTTGAAAAGGATTGTGAAATATCAAATAAGACCCTATCACTAGTTATTTTGCATGTGTTGATCGGTTTGTTGATTTCGTAAGCCACAAAATTCTTATATTCTAAAAACTAAAAATTGTGAGATTATAGCGCATTTTTAGTGATAAAATAGCGCCAAGCTATTAATCCCATTTGAAATTTACTCGCTTTTGAAATATCTAAATTCTTCTTGGTGTAGGAGGGTAGAACTGCTTTATTGATTTTAGCAGTAATTTTAAACAATTGTTTTTTGATCATTCTTTTGTTGTTTGCACCGTTAAGTTACAATAAATTTGTATTCTTTTGTGATTATGGAAACACCATTGACACTATACGATCGACTTGGAGATGATAACCTCAAAAAACTACTCGATACTTTCTACGATAAAGTTTTTGAGAGTCAGGTCATCGGACATATGTTTAAATCTACTCCTAAGGAGGTCATTAAAGACAAACAATTTTGTTTTTTATCTCAATTTTTAGGGGGTCCACTTCGATATAATCAGAAATACGGACCACCCAAAATGCGAATGAGACACCTGCCTCACCCAATTGATCAGGCTGCTAAAGAAGAGTGGTTGTCTATCATGAAGTCTTCCATAGATACATTGGATATCGATTCTGATTTTAAAGAAACGCTTTACGCTTGCTTTCCAAATGTGGCAGAATTTATGGTTAACCGATAGATAGGTTAAAAATCCTGTGACAAATCCATATCTTTGATTTATGATTGACTTTTTATACATCGTTTTGGGATTAGCGATTCTAATTCTAGGAGGTAATTGGCTTTTAAAAGCTTCTGTCGCTTTATCCTTAAAAATAAACATCCCCAAGATCGTTGTCGGTATTACAGTGGTGTCTTTTGCTACTTCAGCTCCTGAGCTTATTGTCAGTATTAAATCTGCTATGGATGGATATCCAGATCTTTCATTAGGAAATGTCGTGGGGTCTAATACCGCAAATTTAGGATTGGTTCTTGGGATTACTTTACTGCTGGGGAAGATCGATATTACTAAATCCTTTTATAAGACGGATTGGCCGGTGATGATGATAGCGACTCTTTTATTTTTATGGTTTATTTTTAATGATCAGGTACTTGTGTTTTGGGAGGGCCTTAGTATGTTTATCATACTCATTGTTTTTATATGGTATTTGGTGCGTTTTCAAAAGTCGGCCGTTATTGATGAAATGCCAGAGGACGATCAGCTACTGCCATTTATTAAGATTTTTTCATTTTTAGGGATAGGAGGGATTGCCTTATGGGGAGGTTCTGAACTACTCATTAAAGGAGCAGTTGCAATGGCTTATGATTTTGGTGTTTCAGAGAGAATCATCGGTATTACAGTGGTGTCTGTGGGTACAAGCATTCCTGAACTTGCTGCATCTGTGATTGCGGTTTTAAAGAAAGAAAAAGCAATCTCTTTAGGAAATTTAGTTGGATCCAATATATTTAATCTTTTAGCAGTTTTGGGTATTACCTCAATGATTGTTCCTATTCAGGTAATCGATCAACAACTGATTAATTCTGATGTCTTTTGGATGCTAGGTGTATCTGTGCTTATTTTTCCATTGGTGTTCTTTCCAAAAGGGATGAGACTTTCTTGGCCTGATGGATTGATTTTACTTGCTGTATATTCCCTTTTCATCTACAATACAATACAATAAAAAAACACCGCCTTTTGAGCGGTGTTTTCTATAGTTAAATAATAATGTTATTATTTCTTTTCAGCAGACTTAACTGTCTTGATAATTCTTGAAGCTACTTTGTATGGATCAGCGTTAGAAGCAGGTCTTCTGTCTTCTAGGTATCCTTTCCATCCGTGTTCTACAGTGTAAACAGGAATACGAATTGAAGCTCCACGGTCAGAAATACCATAGCTAAAATCATTGATTGAAGCAGTTTCGTGTTTTCCAGTTAAACGTTGATCATTGAATTCACCGTATACATCGATGTGAGCGTCAACGTGTGGTCTAAATGCCTCACATACTCTTAAGAAGGTATCTTTGTCTCCACAAGTTCTTAATGTAGTATCAGAGAAGTTAGCGTGCATACCAGAGCCGTTCCAGTCACCTTTAATTGGTTTTGGGTGGTATTCGATATAGTAACCATATTCTTCAGTTAAACGGTCTAATAA
>CAKZOO010000049.1 GCA_937136455.1 uncultured Flavobacteriaceae bacterium
ATCCAATGTTTTTGGATCTAAAATCGCATTTAAAAGCATTTCTCCAAGATCACGTTTTAACTTTTCAATGGCACGATTTTTAACTGAAATAGATTGTATTGTAGATATAGTCATATCTCTCTCACGAATCAGTTCTATTAGGGGTTCTAGTTAATCTATCCACAACAGTCTCATTCGTAGGGCTATTTTCTTCTTTTATCATGTTGGAATTTTTAGCCATTTGAATTCTGCGCTCAACTTCATACCTGTTAATCGGTAATGAACGATGTGCATGAAAGATAAGGCATACCTCGTCTTCGCTGTAAGCCTCAACAGTGCAATATATACTGTTAGCTATAACAACTGACTCCCCAACTTTTCTTGATAGCTTTAACATTTCATTCACTCCTGATCCTTTAAAATCATTGTTATTTGTTTCAACAAAGCGTTACTGTGTTCGAGTTGTATCGATTGCAGTCTTAATTCTTCGTTTGATTTAAGCTGTTCAGCATATAAATTATTAAGCACCTTTAATTGCTGAAGTAATACGGTTGTATCTCCCATCGATCCAAGTGCTTGAACTGTTTTTGCTGACTTTGAATAAGCAGTTGCATTAAGTTCATTACTTAAACTTTTATCTGAAGCGAAGCTGCATGAAGCTCCAAAAATAAGTGCTAAGGTTAAAATCATTTTTTTTGTTGTCATTTCTAATACTCCTTGTTTTATCGATAATTAGATTTTTGAACTAATGGATCGTCATTGAGTCATCCATAACAGTTTGAAAATATATTTTGCTTGCCTTTAGTTTTTGATAAGCACTTACTAAACGAGCTACTGTTTCGGCTTTATAATAGTTATCAACGTTGTCTTCACCTCGATGCAAAATGCAAACAGCTTCATCAATTGCAGATAAGACTTCATATTTTTTTTGCTCGCTCATTAGTGCACTCCCTTTGATAGAATTTTCCTGATTTTTGTTAGATGACTTTGACCAACTGATTTGTTTGTAATTGAATTATTTGGTTGGTTAGGGTTCTCTATATGAGGCAGATTCAACCCACCATTCACTGCCAAAATTACTTTTTCATACAATTCTTTAAATTGCTCCCAAGACTTTTGAATATCTTCGTGGCTATCTGAGCTATGCAGTAATTTGGTACTTGTTTTTATCGCGCAGAATTTTACTGCATGATGACTCCAAATATGTGTATCACTATCATGGAAATGCTTAGCTTCTAAATAAGCATCTTTGACAGATGGAAGAGCCTTTTTCTCGCTACGTATGCAAAGCTCTCGAAACTGCATAGGGTTTGGTGGGAATGTGTTGTACTTATCAGTAAGTAGTAGTTTTTTAAAACCATACTCAATGTCATCGGCAGATACTAATGAGAGCGATTGGTGCCACACTCCATTAATATCAACGGAAACTCCATATGGTTTTGTAAAAGTCGCGCCATACAGAGTGGATAACTTACCCCAAAGATTAGAGATCTCTGGCCTCAAAGAAGGACTCATCGATGAACCGAGGCTGTCGTTGTTGGCTTGCTGCTCGCTTGTTAAAAATTTCGATGTTTGCATAGACTTCATCAACGGTTGACTTGTATTGCTTTTTATTTGCTGTTCCTGATACATGCCCTGTTTTCCTTGTGTTAGTTTTTTCTTGTTGCTGTTTTGTGTTGTACTTTGCTGTGTTTTCTAGCCACAAGCGAAATACACTCTGCCACTCTAAGACTGAATATTTACTTTCATTTGCTAGATTCCAATTAATGAAACGCTGTGTTTGTTCCTCAATAAACTCAAGGTTAAAACCTGCAAGTAGAGATGCTTCTATGGTTGTTTCTGACCGTTCAAACTCAACCCATATAGAAATTTTTTTATTTATATTTTTATTTATATTTTTATTTATAGGGGCATTAGATGCGGATAATTTAAGGGAGTGAGTCGCACCATCTTCTTGCTTTTTTACTTCAATACGCCTTGCTGGTATTAGGATGTCTGTGGTTTTGCTTGTTTTGTTTTGTGCGTATTCTTTGTTTTGGACAACAATATTTTCATATGCTTTTTTTACAAGAGGAAAGAAGACTTGAATTTTTTTGTGTTTAGTCGTTGTTACTTGAATTAAGCCTTTAGAACATTTATGCATCGTTCTGAGGTAAGAGCGAATTGTTTCCTTTTTAACCGATTCAACCTTGCGACCTTGTACTCGCTCTACCCACATCTCTCGCTGCAATCTCTGTAGGCTTTCTATCTCAATAATCCCTGTTTTTTCATTCAGACCTTTTTGAATTTTTAAAATTAAAGCTAGCACGGGGTAAGGTAACCCTTCTGTACTATTAGATATTAATTCTGATATTTCTTGGATACTTAACATTTAGAATTCCCGAGTGAAATATATTTATGATTTCGCTATAATCAACAGAAACAATGAATTAACTTATTAATTCAACGTTTTTGTTTATATTAAACAAAAACGTTGAATTTATCAAGGGTATTTATGGATATAAAAAAAATTATTGGCGACAGAATTAAATCATCAAGAGAAAACATGTCTCTTTCTCAAGAAGAGCTGGGTCAACTTACTGGCTTTTCTAACTCAAGAATTAGCAATTGGGAAAGAGGTACAAGAACACCTAAATTTTCTTATGCGGAAAAACTGGCTAAAGCTTTAGAGGTGAATGTTGGTTGGTTGCTTTGTATGGAAAGCGCTATTACAGATGAATCTTCAACGCTGAATAGGCATCATTTTGAATCTATTCCTGTTTATAGTATGAAAGATAAAGATCCGTTTGAGTCGATGAAGGTTGTAGAGTATTTTCCTCTTTCAGATAGCTTAAAAATTAAAGTTTCTCACAAGAGCTTTGCTGTGAAGCTGGTGGATGACAGTATGTCTCCTAAGTTTAACGAAAATGACATTATAGTATTTCAATCAGAACTAGACTCTCAGCATGACCAAATTGTTCTGGTTCAGCTTAAGGGTTCAAAAGAGTTAGTTTTACGTAAGATCAGACAAAATAAAGGTCAAATATTACTAACACCAATTAATGTCCAGTGGCCTACTATAAATATGAATAGCAAAGATCAGTTTACAATAGTAGGTACTGTAAATGAGGCATTTAAGATAGTCATTTAAGCTATATTAAATAATGTTTAGCTTGGTTGCTACACTGTATATCTTGTTTGCCTCGTAATCTGTAATAAGTGATTGTTGTCTTATTTTTTCCTCAGAAACATCAAAAATATCAGCTAAGCTAGATGCGGAGTGGCCTATTTCTAAAAGTCTATTGAGTACTTTGTTTTGAGTATCGGTCGATAAAACATTTTGCCCGCAAAGATTACAAGTCATCACTTCTCCATCATCCTTCTTAATTTTAAAGCTATTCTCTTAGCTATCTGTACTATGAAAGCATTAAATCATATCAATCATGTCAAAAACATTGAAAATTTTTTGGGGTTTATGTGTTTTTCGTATTAAAATTAATCTTTATGTTTTATGGAAGAGCTAGTGCGTAACAGATATTTTGATATTGTTTATTGGGATGATATTAAGCATCAAATTTTTAAAATTAATCCGGATTTTTATAATTTAGTTGAACCTTTATCGCCAGGGAAAGACTTCCCTATATATATTTTTAATTTCATGTATGGTGATTTTATTGGTGATAATAAGGGGGCTTTTGTTCCCTTTGATGGTCATTTTTTCACTCTTGGAGATAGTCAAACTCCTCGGGAGATGTTGAAACACTTAGGGTATGGAGCTAAAACAAGTCCAATGGGCATGGTATTAAATAAATCATTTGAGTGGTATCTTTCTGACAAGCAAGAAAACTCAAGCTATCCTGTTCATATAGATACACCTGGAGATTTCTTTAATACTCCTCACGTAACGAATATTAGGGCTCAAAAGCAATACCTCCCCAATGGGATATTATCTGTTAGATCGGGTGTAAATTCAGCTTTTATTTTATCGAAAGTCGGTTGTGCCAAGCAGCACAAACGATTAAAACTGATGTCTGTAACAATTTCTTTTTCAGAATTATTCTGTGAAATTTTTATAGAAAGGCCTTTTAATTCTAGCATTTTACTAAGGTAAAAATACTTTTTAAAATACACATCCCTGTTTTAGGGGATGGTTAATTTCACCATTTTCGGGTATTGTTATATCAATAAAAAAAATATACATTTGAAGCGAATTTGATATTCTTTTAAGAGTTTTTAACATATAGCTCGTAAAATCTTATCATTTTTTTATCAAATATTTAAATTAACCTTAATCCCCCAAAAAGCATTATGACTTAACTATACTATCTACACAATTATCTTTGAACTCACCCCCCCTAAACCGATTCCCCTCAACATTAGTTCAAAACAAAAATCTTTATTCAACTAACTTAAATCAATTTTATTATGAACCGACGTAAAGTTAGATTCATAATGGGTGGTTTTGCTGCTGTAGCATTAGCATCCATTATTACTGTCAAGGCTATTGACAAATATGAATCTCAAAAAATTCTAGAGAAAAGAAAAATTCATAGCGAATTTCTAAAAAACAGCCCCTATAAAGAATCTTTAACTTGGGGTAAAAAAGAGAGGAAACTAAAAGGTCTACCTCCAAACAAATACTTCGAACAAATGTGGGAGTTAACCATCAATCCTGCAACTGGAAAATTAGACGATGGTAAAATCACTCTTTTAAGAGAACAACTTCTACAAGAAAGATTGGCTAATAGAAACCCGGGTCATTCATCCAATGCTTGGGAAGAAAGAGGGCCTAATAATGTAGGAGGAAGAACTAGAGTTATTCTATTTGACCCAAATGACAGCAGTAACAATACTGTTTATGCTGGTGGAGTTAGTGGTGGTCTATGGAAAAATACTAACATTACAAGTAGCAGCTCTCAATGGGCAAGAGTTACAGGTGTTCCCGGAAACCTTTCAGTGACATCTATCACGGTAGATCCAAACAATTCTAACATTTGGTATGCTGGAACTGGTGAGCAATACACTGCTGGAGACGTTGTTGGAACAGGAGTATATAAAACCACTGATGGAGGAACTACTTGGAGCGCAGTAAATATTCCTGCAGCTGGAGATGCGACTTTTGAATATAGTGCAACAAACTTATTCCTTTCTGGAATTTTCTATGTAAATGATATTGTTGCATGGAACAACGGAGGAAATACAGAACTTTTTGTAGGTGTTGGAGCATTTGTTTACGGCGACGCCTCTACTCCATCTAATTGGCTAGGGTTACAAACCGCAGGTATTTATCGTTCTACTAATGGTGGAAGCACATGGTCTAGAATAGAACAAGCTAATATGAGCCATGTTCAAAATAGTAAGACATATTATTACATACCTAATGATTTTGAAATTGGAGCCGACAACAAATTATGGATGGGTACAATTGGAAACGCTTTTGGTCAAGGAGGTGGTAGAGTATATAGCACCACTAATGGTTCTACTTGGACTGAGGCTGGAGCATCACCTCTAACCGATTCTGACAGAGTAGAATTAGAACCTTCAGCATCCAATGCAAACAAATTGTATGCTTTGACCGAAGGAAATTCATCTCCTGTTCATATCTATGAAACTACAAATGGTTTCAGTAGCATAACTTCTAAATCTTTACCAAGTGATGCAGATACTGGAATTCCTGCTAACGATTTTTGTCGTGGACAAGCTTTTTATGATCTAATGATCGAAGCAGATCCTAACAATGACAATATTGTTTATGTAGGAGGTATCGATTTATTCCGCTCAACGAATGGAGGGAATTCTTGGGGACAAATTTCAAAATGGTCCAACAACAATAATTTAGCTGGATTAAGTTGTTCTTTAGTCCATGCAGATCAACATGCGATGACTTTCCGTCCAGGAAATTCTAATCAAGCGTTGTTTGGTACTGATGGAGGAGTTTATTATGCTTCTAGTTTGTCTTCTGCTCAAAACTCTAATGTGATTGGAGCTAGAAACAACAATTATAATGTAACTCAATTTGTAAAAGCAGGTATTGGGCCTGATGGGTCTGGAGACACAAACGGAATCTTCTCTGCTGGAGCTCAAGACAATGGAACACAAGCCTTTAGAGATGGAAATACTTCTCCAGGAATTAACTCTTCAGAAGAGCTAAGTGATGGAGATGGGTTCTACACATTTATTGATAAAGATGGTCAGTACGCTATTGCTACTTTTGTAAACAATGTCATTTATAGATTTAGCTTGCCATGGAACGGTCTGGGAAGAAGACAAGGTGGTGCAACTACATTATCTAGTAG
>CAKZOO010000050.1 GCA_937136455.1 uncultured Flavobacteriaceae bacterium
TTAATCTTTTGTAAACTTAAGATTCCTAATATGAAGATCTTCTGGGTTCTTTTTTGCGCGAGCTTCAGCTTTCTTTAACTCGTGCGTTCGGCCCAATAACCTTACTGTCATATGTATATATTTCCATTTATTCTCCAAATTTATCATTATTTAATATTCGAAGATACTACAATATATTCGTGATACTTTTTGTATAATTCAGCATACTCAATACAATCTTTGTATTTACCTGAGTAATCGATAAAAGAAGCATCAACAACAAAAAACCTACCTTCTGGAAGAGGATATTTTTCTGCCCCCCTTGCTAGATGCGTCGAAGAAATCCTCCATCCGTTACCATCGCGCTTGACAATACTTTTGAATCGCATCATTTCAGAAGCATGGTCACTTTCATCAAAAGCCCCCAACATCTTCTCTAACTGAAACTTGGTGAGAGAGACACATGCTTCAACCTTTTCTGGATAAACAATCTTTTCTTCTGTGATTGTTTTGACTTCAGGACTTCTAAAGCAACTCCAAGTTGCCAGCGCCCAAAGTGGTAGTGATGTAGCTAGGAATAATTTAGTTTTCATAAGCGATAATCTTAGACTAAGACATTTCGACTCTTTCGTCAATAGCCAAATCAGAAAAAAGTTTAACTTTCTTATAAATTCTTCATGCACAAACTACTAATCTCTCTCCTAACCACAACTACATTAGTAAAGTAAACAAAATTTATTTTTTTGTAATTATTCCAATATTTTATCGCATCTTCTTCATAGTCAAAAGAAGGGAAGTTAGGGAGTTCCCTATATTCGCTCCCCTTATCTTCCATTAAATAATATTTTAAACTATAGTATTTCATTAAAATTCAAGCTTAATAGCTCTAGATGTACCAGCTAAACCAAGATAAACATCATTGCCCACGACTTTGGCACAAGTAGAAAACCCAGTACCCAAGTTTTGAATCCCAGATCCCTCTTCAACACTGGATTTACCATCCATGAAATAAGCACTATAATCTCTCCATTGGATCTCATAAGTACGAGGATTGATTCGGAAGCACTTAGTGTCAGCCCAGAATGCACTGTAAAGCCAACCATCAGGAGCGAGGAAGCCGTGGAAATTTTTATTTTTATTAGCTACTGCAAGATAATCTGCTGGCAAATCAATTTCTTCGTAGCTGTCATCAGCACAGTTTATAACCAAAATCTTTTTGCCGCATCTAGGTAAGCAGAATACTTTATTAACATCCTCTACATAAGTAGCCCCAACATATTTGACATCAAATCCGAAAACTCCAGAAGTAATAGGCTTACCTTCCAATAAAGAAGCATCTCCGAACTTATCAATCTTAAGAATTTTCTTACTTAAAGCTGGAGGCATATATACATTACCTTCTTTATCTGCTGCTGCTCCCCAGACATGACCAAAGAATCCTGTTTGTGGCGGAGTGAAGTGGCCAGCTTCGCCAGTTTTAATATTATAAGTATAAATCTTTAATGTCTTAGTATAGGATGGCATGTAAATAATACCATTTGCTCCCTCTGCTCCAGACCTAACTTGAGGAGAATAACTAAATTTCTTTTCTGTTTTTACCGCTCCTGTTTTCCTATCAAGAATACCTATAGAACTTGAATAAGCGGGACAGAAATAAGTATTGCCATCAGAAGCATCCACAGTACCGATAAATCCTTTGTACATATCGGCAGCACTCTTTAACCCTGTCTTTTCTCTATAAATATTATCAAGCACCGTATCTGTCTTGATGTACATACTAGACTTATAACCAAAAGAATGGATGACACCAAAGTCATCTAGCACCATTGTTCTCGTCTTAGTTAGGTTACCTTGGATCTCACCGCTTAGGTATTTGAATTTTGGCCAAGAATGATTGGAGGAATCCAAAAAAAAACTTTTAGGCTTAGTCTCTGCGCTGGAGGTAAAAGTGCTGGTGTATTCTGCGCTGGTGTATTCTGCAGAAGATTCCGCAGAAGATTCCGCAGAAGATTCCGCAGAAGAATAGTATTCCGCGCTAGTCTCCGCAGAAGATTCAGCACTAGTTCCTACAGATTCATTTAAAATTGATTTTAAATTATCAATGACGCCATTTAAGTCTGAAATAATCTTAGGTAATAAGTCTTTGTTCATAATTAATTATATGTATGGGTTTAGATTTATCTAATAAAAAATGGTACTCCCGCTGGGACTTGAACCCAGATTAACCGATTATGAGTCGGCTACTTTTACCTTTAAGTTACGAGAGCATAAGGTGGTAGCTCTGGAGGGGATCGAACCCTCACGATCTAGGATCAACGGATTTTAAATCCGCAGCGTCTACCAATTCCGCCACAGAGCCTTATCTAATTACATCGGAGTTGCTTACTTCTTGATTTTAAACTGGTCGATACAGCAGACCGCTTCACGGCTGCTGATCTTGGCTGTTATCCCAAGATTCCGTTGAGCTTGGCGACGGTCACTTTAACATCCATCGGATCGCTCCCGTCCCGCAGTGTCTCCTGTAGGTCGCGGACGGACTCCTTGAGGTGTTCGTATTTCTCCAGCGCGTTCGCGCTTGCTCGCATCACGAGTGCGGCGTTCCGGTTTCCGTCCCTCACGGCCTCATCGAGCTTTCGCAACTCCCTGACGAGGGGATAACAATCGGATGCTGGAGAATCCGCAGTCTTTTGGTTGTCGGCACTCATAGATCAATCTTCGGTTTCAGGTTGTTCGGCGGATCTCAGATCCTTGACGTTATCCTTAAAATCCGTATGGTTTGCCGTCATTGCCAGAAAAGGCGACATGATCCTTCCAGCATTCCTCACAAAATATGTGCTCATTGTTCGCTGCATCTCGTTGAATTTTGAACGCAGGTTTTTTACACTCGTCGCAAACATGGGATAACAAATCGGTGGACTTCAACAGAGTCCCGTCGTCAGTTTTTGGTGTATTCATAGTTTATTGGTCGGGACTCTGTGAGTCACCTTTGGCGTTCAGCAGAGAATGAAGCCGCACGGAAGCAGCCACTACGCATTCGATTGCATCACCAATCTCTTCGTA
>CAKZOO010000051.1 GCA_937136455.1 uncultured Flavobacteriaceae bacterium
TGAGCCTTTATTGGATATGGTAATCGAACATGTACCTAGTTTTGAACCTAAAGAAGGTAATACTCAAATGTTGATTACTTCTTTAGATTTCTCCTCTTTTACAGGTAGAATCGCAATTGGTAGATTGCAAAGAGGTACGTTGAAAGAAGGACAGCAAATCACCTTGATTAAACGCGATGGAAGTCAAGTAAAATCAAAGCTTAAGGAATTATTTATATTCGAAGGCTTAGGGAAATTGAAGGTAGAAGAAGTTCAAACTGGAGATATTTGTGCTCTTGTTGGAATTGATGGATTTGAAATTGGAGACACTGTTGCTGATTTAGAAAATCCTGAACAATTACAAACGATTGCTATAGATGAGCCTACCATGAGTATGCTCTTTACAATCAACGATTCTCCATTCTTTGGTAAAGAAGGAAAGTTTGTGACTTCTAGACATATCAATGATCGTTTGACTAAAGAATTAGAAAAGAACTTAGCGCTTCGTGTTCAAAGCACAGATTCAGCTGATAAGTTTATGGTTTTTGGACGTGGGGTATTACACCTTTCAGTTCTTATTGAAACCATGAGAAGAGAGGGATATGAACTTCAAATCGGACAACCTCAAGTAATTATTAGAGAGATTGATGGAGTTAAATGTGAACCTATTGAGCATTTGACGATTGATCTTCCAGAAGAAGTATCTGGAAAAGCGGTTGAAATGGTATCTCTTAGAAAAGGAGAGATGATGTCAATGGAAGCTAAGGGATCTCGTATGATTTGTGAATTCCAAATTCCGTCAAGAGGAATTATCGGCCTTAGAAATCAACTTCTTACTGCAACTGCAGGAGAAGCTATAATGTCTCATAGATTCTTGGAATATCAACCACTTAAAGGAGATATTCCTCAACGTCAAAATGGATCGTTAGTATCAATGGAACTAGGAAAAGCGATTCCTTATTCTATTGACAAACTTCAAGAAAGAGGAAAGTTCTTTGTCGATCCAGGTGAAGATATTTACGAAGGACAGGTGATTGGAGAAAACTCTAGAGGTGATGATATGACCGTCAATGTCACTAAGACTAAGAAACTTTCTAACGTTCGTTCTTCAGGAGCCGATGATAAAGCGAAGATTGTCCCAGCGATAAAATTCTCATTAGAAGAAGCTTTAGAATACATTCAAAAAGATGAATACGTAGAGGTGACTCCAAAATCGATTCGTCTAAGAAAGATCTATTTAAAAGAGGTTGATCGCAAGCGAAATAAAATCGCTTAACTATTTACTTCTGCTGCAGCACCGATAATTCCTGCATGATTTTGTAATTCTGCAGGAATTATTTCTACATCGCATTCAAGGTATTTTTCAAACTTACTCCAATATTTAGAAATACCACCTCCTAAGATAATGAGGTTGGGAGATGCGATTAGATTAACGTATTTTAGAAATTTATTGAAACGTTTGGCCCACTGTTTATAGGAAAGATTTTCTTGTTCCTTAATAGATGAAGCAGCGTAGTGTTCAAATTTTTCGTATTTCTTATACGGAATTTGTCCTAGTTCAAAATTGGGAATGAGTTTTCCATTAAAATAAGCTCCTGATCCTAAGCCTGTTCCAACAGTAATGGTTACTACAAAACCACTCCTTCCTTTTCCAACGCCGTAATGCATAATAGCACTAGCAGCAGCGTCGGCATCGTTGATGATGTGAAAATCCAATCCTGTTCTCTTTTGAAATAGTTCTTCAGCATTTAGTCCCTTCCATTTTGGACTCAGATTCCCGTGTTCTTTACAAATACCATCTTTGACAATAGTCGGAATACCACATCCTACTTTTCCTTTGTAGTTAAAGTATTCGATAATTTGAGCTACAACATCAGCAACAGCTTCTGGTTCCCCTCCTTCTGGAGTTGGAATTCTATAGCGTTCAGTAGTGAGTTCTCCGGTTTCTAAGTTAACCAAAGCGCCTTTAATCCCTGATCCTCCAATATCTATTCCGAGTATGTACATAAATTAAATTTGCATCAAAGAAACAAAAAATAATAAACTTATTAAATTGTGTTTTCTTTGACTTCAAAAATTGCTCCACCATGACATTTGAGTGTCTTATGAGGGTATTTTAAAATGAGTGCATAGTCGTGTGTTGCCATGAGAATTGTATTTCCGGCTTTGTGAATTTCTTCGAGTACCCTCATAACTTCCACACTGGTTTTGGGGTCTAAATTACCTGTTGGCTCATCAGCTAAGATTAATTCAGGATCATTTAAGAGTGCTCTAGCAATGGAAACACGTTGTTGCTCACCTCCTGATAATTCATGAGGGAATTTAAATCCTTTAGTTTTCATGCCAACTTTATCCAATACCTCTTCGCAACGCTCAATCATCTTTTTTTTGTCTTTCCAGCCTGTAGCTTTTAAAACAAACAATAAATTGTCTTGAACTGAACGATCAGGTAACAATTTGAAATCTTGAAAAATCACTCCAATTTTTCTTCTTAAATACGGAATTTCAGATTCCTTTAAATTATTGAGGTTGAAGTCTACTATTTCAGCTGAACCAGATTTAATATCGAGTTCTCCGTAAAGGATTTTAAGCAAGCTGCTTTTTCCAGAACCAGTTTCTCCTATAAGATAGCAAAATTCTCCCTTTTGAAGACTAAGATTGACTTGGCTTAATACTAGATTTTGTTCTTGATATACACAAAGGTCTGTAAGCGAGAGAATTGTTTGAGCCATAATTAATTTTGTTGTCATAAATGTAATAACTTCTTTTTAAAAGGCGTTTATACTAGTGAAAATTCTTTATATTCATACTCTAAATTAGCTTCCTAGGTATAGAGCTATCGATTTATTATCATTCAAAAAAAACAGTTGTTTCATGTTCAAAAAGATTGGCTTTGTTCTTATTTTGATTAGCAGTATAAATAGCTATGCTCAACTTCATACAGCCGAAGACCGCACCGATGATACATACGCTGATGCACTCGCATTATTTCATCAAAAATCATATATGGCATCCAGGGTTTTATTCGACGAATTAGTCGAAT
The DNA here is from genome assembly GCA_937136455.1 of uncultured Flavobacteriaceae bacterium. GTDB lineage: Bacteria > Bacteroidota > Bacteroidia > Flavobacteriales > Flavobacteriaceae > MAG-120531. Next base: position 3,023 of record CAKZOO010000051.1, read on the forward strand.
CAAAACAATCACAGCAATTTGTTATGGAGGCCGACTACTACAAGGCATTAACTGCTTATTATTTAAAACTCAAAAGCTTTTCTGATGAAGCAAGACGTTTTAAAGAGACTTATCCAAAAAGTATTTACAATCAACAGTTAAGTTTTTTTGTAGCCACAACGCTTTTTGAAAATCAAGATTATTCGAATGCTCTTAAAATATATCAATCAATCGATGTGAAATCACTCGATAAATCAGATTTTACACATTTTTACTTCAATTATGGATATAGTTTGTTCATCGAAGGAGCAATTGATTTAGCAAAATCAAATTTTGAGAATGCGAGAACAGATCAACTGTACGATTCAAAAGCTCGATTCTATTTAGGATATATCGCTTATAAAAAAGATGAATTGAATCTGGCAAAGTCATTGTTTTCTTCTCCCTTTGACGATCAATCATTGACCGTTAAAAGTGCCTATTTTAATGCAGATATCAGTTTTAGGGAATCGAATTATGAAAAAGCGATTGAGGCTGCTCTTAACTATATGCCCTCTGCTACAAAGTCTGAACGTTCATTGCTCAATAAGATCGTTGCAGAAAGCTATTTTCAATTAAAGGACTACTCAAAAGCGATTCCGTACTACGAGGTTTATAAAGAAATCGCTGGAAATTGGTCAACTCTCGATAGTTATCATTTGGGATATTCTTATTTTGAGCAGTCTGATTATCAAAAGGCCCTTTCCATATTTAATACCATCGTTGGAGGTAATGATGAGATCGCTCAAAATGCTTACTATCAACTAGGTGCTTGTTATATGAGATTGGACAAAAAGTCTGAGGCACTAACAGCTTATAGAGCTTCTTATCAGTTAGGTTTTTCAAAATCGTTGAATGAAGCTGCTCAATACCATTATTCAAAATTGAGTTTTGATATTGGAAATCCCTATGAAGCGGCAGTTTCTGCCTTAGGAAGATTTGTAACGAGTTTTCCAAATTCAAAGTACGCGAGTGAAATAAAATCACTCTTGATTGAAGCTTATGTTCAAACAAGTGATTTTGAAGCGGCATTAGATATGATTGAACAACAACCTCAATTGGCATCTAATACTGTTTTGCAACAAGTAACTTATTTAAAGGCGATTGACTTGATTGAATTAAGGGCTTATGAATCTGCAATAGGTTATTTAGATCGATGTTTTAATGCGATTCCATCATCTAAGCTTGCAGCTAAAGCTCTTTTTTGGAAGTCGGAATGTTTATTAGAGCTAGATAATGATCAACTTGCTCTTCAAGAATTGATCAAACTTCAAAAGCACCAAAGAAGATCATCTATCGAAGAGGTTTTTGAAATTGATTATTTGAGAGCCTATGCCTATTTTAAAATGAAGCGTTTTAACGAAGCGATCCCTTCATTTAAAAAATACCTATCCAATGTCAATCGATCCGCTCCAACATATGTTGATGCCTTAGTAAAGTTGGCAGACTCTTACTATGTCTCAAAGGATTTTAACAATGCTATTAATTCGTATTCTACAGTAGTTTTATATCCTTCTGCACCCAGGGATTACGCCGCATATAAGGCTGCAATGTCTTATGGTTATTTGCAAAACAACACTAAAAAAATTGACTTGCTAAAGCAGTGGTTAATCGACTATGCTAGTTCTACATTAAAAGATGAGGTGAGTTATAACTTAGGGGTAACTTATGCTAGTGAAGGTCAAAACGATTTAGCAATCAGCACCTTTGACAAATTAGTAATTCAACATCCTCAAAGTCCTCTAGTGGCAGTAAGTAAGCTTCGAAAGGGATTGTTATTGTATACAAATGGATCTAATAATCAGGCTTTGGAACTCTTTGTCGGATTGACAAAAGATTTTCCAAGAACAGAGGAAGCTGTTCAAGCTGTGTCAGCGGCCAAGCGAATTTATATGGAGCTAGGTGATATTGAAACCTATTCGAATTGGGTGAAAGGATTGGATTTTATAAGTGAATCAGAGGAGTCTCTAGATAAGTCAAGTTTTGATGCGGCCAAGCAATTGCTCTTGGCTTCTAATACTGAAAAGGCGATTAAGGCTTATGAATATTATGTGGAGACCTTTCCCAAAGGAAGATATCAATTGGAGTCTCGATTTGATTTGGCAAAACTTTACCATAAATCTGATATGAAAAACAAGGCACTACCCTTGTTTACAATGGTTGCCAAGCAAGCTTCCATGTTTAGAGAAGAGGCACTTTTAGAAAAAATAAGTTTGCTCATCGAGCTCAACGGAATCAGTAGTGCGGTGGAAGATTTAAAAGAGTTGGAATCTATTGCAAATAGAATTCAAAATGAACACTTTGCGATTTCTAATTTAATGAGGGCTTATTATCAGCAAAAAGAAGTCGTCTTAGCTAAGAACTACGCTAAAAAACTCCTTGCTGTAGAAGGATTAGAGAAGCGTTTGGAATCAGATGCATTGCTTATTTTAGCACGATCTTCATTTGATTTGGGAGAACTAGAGGAAAGTAAATCAGCTTATGCGATTGTCAGTGAAAATGCCAATGGTGAAACTGCTGCAGAAGCACTTTATTTCAATGCCTTTTTCTATCATCAAGAAGGCAATTTTGACAAATCAAATGAGGCTATTCAACAACTTGCAAAAGAATACCCAGCCTATAAAGAATGGGCTGCTAAAGGCTTAGTGCTGATGGCTCAGAATTTTATTGGATTAGAGGATGCTTTTCAAGCCAATTACATCCTCAATTCCATCGTCAAGAATTTTACTCAATTTCCAGAAATTGTAGACCAGGCAACAGATCTATTAAAACAGACTCAAGCTTCCGAAGTAGTTTCAGAAAATCAAATAGAAAAAGATAGTATTCAATAGTCATGACAAATAGTTATAACAATATCATAGTCATCTTTGCATTATTTTTAGCAATTCCATTAACTGCTCAGGAAACCAAGGAGGAGGTGCGAGAAACTATAACAGTAGTTAAATCGTACAATCCAGAAATTGAACCGACTAAGAAGCAGGCGTTGGTTCCTAAGAAACCTAATTTCGAGAAAAAATCTTCAGCAAATCTCAGCTATAAAATAGCGACATTTCCAGTTTTAGATGTCTATATGCCAAAATTTGAGGCCCCTTATTTGCAATGGATTTCACCGATGGAAGATATTTATTCGTCTATAATTAGACTCTCGGCTGGAAATAATTCAAGTTTAAACTTTGATTTGAGTCATCATCAATACATAAGTTCAAAATTCAATTATTCATTACAAGCTTCATACGATTATTTAAAAGGTTCATTGACGGATTATGTTTATAGTCCACTCAACAACAATATGTTTGTTGGTGTTGCTTTGGGGTTTGCTAATAAAAATGGAGATGGTATTTTAAGTCTCAACTATAATAGTGAGGAGTTTAACTATTACGGAAAGCAAATTTGGGAAGGATCTACAACATCTGATAAATCTTCAAACCAACGTTACAATAGAGCAGGAGTTGATCTTGATTACAATTTTAACAAAGGAGTATTAGAAGCTATTAAGCTTAATCTCAATACTATTACAGATCTCACCAAATCAAATGAATTGAATCTTGGAGTAGCCACAGCTTCTGAATTTACATTTGCAGAAAGACTATTGAAAGTTGAAGGATTTTTAGACTACCTCAGTGGTGGATTTGAAAACGCTCCTCTAAGTGAAATGGAAAATACTAGACCGGACTCCTATCAATTTGTTGAAGTAGAGCTGATGCCACAATTAGAATTTAACAAGGACAAGTTAAATCTAATGGTGGGAGTTGATATTAATTATTTGAGTCAGAAAAATTCTGATGTTAGATTTAATGTGTATCCTGCAATTGATGCACTATATGATTTGTCTAATGAGGTTGTTCTAAAGGGTAGCCTTAGAGGGAATACATTGCTCAACAGTTTTTCAAACTTAACTTTGCAAAATCCCTACCTAAGCCCGACTTTAGAAATTAAACCCTCTTTTGCACTTTTTGATTTAGATTTTGGTCTTCAAGCGAACTCGGGTAAGTTCTTGAGCCTAGATTTAAATGCAAGTATTTCTAGAGTTAAAGATCAGCCTTTGATGATGCTCAATTATCAAAATTATTTTAGAAATGACTCTGGTCCGTATTTAAATTCGAATTTAAATAGTTTTAATGTTGTTTATGATCAAGTAGATGAAGCAACTATCAGTGGATCGTTATTAATTCGCCCTGCAGATCAATTGAGTTTAAAGACTGGAATTTCTTACAGTAAATACAGAACGTTAAACGAGGAAGAAGCATGGAATTTACCGAATTTAAGAGCCTATGGGTCGATCAACACAAAACTTGCTGATCGTTGGATGTTCAGCTCTCAGTTGAATTATGTCGGAGCTAGAAAAGATCGTGAAATCACAGTTGTGCAATTTATTATGCCAGGTGAGTACCCAGGAATTACCCGTGATCTAGATGCATTTGTCAACTTAGATGCTTCATTGCATTATCAGTACAGTGATCAGTGGAGTTTTGAATTGAAAGCTAAAAACCTTACCAATGATCAGTACCAAATGTGGTATAATTACCCTGATTTAGGAGCGACTATTACCGTTGGAGCTCAATACCGATTTGATTTTTAATTTATAATTATTCCCTTTATGAAGTTGTTGAAGTATATTTCATTTTCACTTGTGTCAATACTACTCTCATGTGAATCAAAAAAAGAAGTTGACTTAATTGTAACCAACGCCAAGGTTTATACTGTCGATGAAGGTTTTCAAATGGCTACTGCTTTTGCGGTTAGCAATGGAAGATTTGTTGTAATTGGAACTGATGATGAAATTCAAAAGGGCTATTCTTCGAATTTGATTGTAAATGCAGATCAAAAGCCAATATATCCAGGTTTTATCGATGCTCATTGTCACTTTTATGGTTTAGGGCTCAATCAACAAATTGTCGATTTAGTTGGAACAAAAAGCTTTGATGAGGTCATTGAACGAGTAGTCAATTTTTACAAAGGCAAAGAGGTCTCCGTCATTAGAGGTAGGGGATGGGATCAAAATGATTGGGAACTTAAAAAGTTTCCAACCAAGGATCGATTAGATGAATTATTCCCTGATATTCCTGTTGCTCTAGAACGTGTTGATGGTCATGCTTATTTAGTGAATCAAAAAGCATTAGATATGGCTGGAATTACTTCCAAAACAATATTGTCAGGGGGTTCAGTTGAATTAGAAAACGGGAATCTCACAGGGGTGTTGGTAGATACTCCAATGGCTTTAGTGGATGCAGTCCTACCAAGTCCAACAAGGGAGGAATCAAAAGAGGCTTTAAAAAAGGCAGAAGCAATTTCTTTTTCTTATGGTTTAACCACTGTTAATGATGCGGGACTAAATAAAGCTACTATAGAATTAATAGAAGGTCTTCATCAATCAGGAGATTTAAAGATGCGTATTTATGCAATGGTGAGTAATAATCAAGAGAATTTGGATTATTACCTCAATAGAGGAATAGTCGAAACCGATCGCTTGTATGTGGGTTCTGTAAAAGTTTATGCCGATGGAGCGCTTGGTTCTAGAGGTGCAGCTCTAAAAAGACCTTATTCAGATAAGCCTGGGCACTATGGAGCAATGATTACAACAGAGGAAGAGTTGATGGAATTAGCTGATCGAATTGCCAAAAGTGATTATCAAATGAATACTCATGCTATTGGAGATTCTGCAAATGTTGCAGTTCTTAGGGCTTATACCAAAGCTGTGGATGATTTGAAGTCGAGAAGATGGAAGGTGGAGCACGCTCAAATTACCTCACCAATTGATTTTTCATACTATGAAAAAGGGATTATTCCATCTGTTCAGCCTACGCATGCTACCTCTGATATGTATTGGGCTGAGGAACGCTTAGGTTCGGATCGTATGTCAGGAGCCTATCCTTTTAAATCCTTGTTAGAGGCATCCGGAACACTTCCTTTGGGGACTGATTTTCCGGTGGAGCAAGTAAATCCATTTTTAACATTTTACGCTGCTGTAACAAGGCAAGATCAAGTAGGCTATCCAAAAGGTGGATTTACTCCAGATCAAAAACTCACAAGAAAAGAAACGCTCAAAGGGATGACGATTTGGGCTGCTTATTCTAATTTTCAGGAAGATGAAAGAGGTAGTATTGAGGTTGGTAAAACTGCTGACTTCATTATCTTAGATCGCGATCTGATGGAAGTTGAGGTTTCTGAAATTCCAAAGTCTAATGTGTTGTCGACTTATTTAAATGGCGAGTTGGTCTACAGTAAAGAATAATAGTGAAACATAGTTATAAAAAAAGGACGGCTAAAACCGTCCTTTTGTTTTTTGTATGCTTGGTGTATGTCTTAAAATGAAATAGGAACACTTACTCTTGTTGTTCCCCAAGCCATTACTAAAGTGCCGTCTTTTTTAAAGGCCATTGAGAATGCTTCAATTGCCTCTTTTTCAGTACTTGCTACAACAGAAGCTCTCAGTACATCTAATGATTCATCATAGTTGTATGCTCCCCATTGATTGGCATTTGAGTTTAATACGATGGTCCAGTGATGATCACCAGGAATTGAATAGAGTGAATAAGTACCTGCCTTTATAGATTTTCCAGCAATAGTTGCATCGTTAGAAAAACTTATTGTGGTAGCTTCATTTGCTCCAGTTCTCCAAATTTTATCCTTAGGAGCTAATTTGTCTAATGATCTTCCCTTTAGTTGAGGTCTTGAATAAATGATAGCAACAGAGCCTGCGTCAGAATTGAAAGAAGCTTTATCCATAGGACTGACATCTAGTTTTGGAAATTCTTGAGCCAAACTCGCAGTTGTGCTCATTAATAGAACGGCAATTAAAAGACTAAATAGATTTTTCATAGTGGTATATCGTTTTAAATTAGAACTACTAAAATACAATATTTGAATCTTTGTTGATTTTTAAGGGTAGTTAATCTTTTATTAAAATCAACGAATTACATATTTATACTTTTTTAAGTAAAATTTATATTTATAAATTACAATAAATAATAAAAAATGCATTTAAAGTTTGTGTATGTAGTTAAATGTATTTTTAATTTTGCTAATTGAAACTTTAAACTAATATTTGCATTCGAAATTGAAACAATAACATTATGTGTGGAATTACTTGTGCATTTGATCTGAAAGAATCGTCTGAGAAGCTCAGACCACAACTTTTAGAAATGTCTAAAAAGATTAGACATAGAGGTCCTGATTGGAGTGGAATTTATTCTGATGAGAATGCAATATTGGCTCACGAACGATTGGCAATTGTCGATCCAGCTTCTGGAAAGCAGCCATTGTTTAGTCCTGATGGAAAATTAGTCCTAGCGGCTAATGGTGAAATATACAATCATATGGAATTGAGAAAAGAATTTGAAGGTAATTATCAGTTTCAAACTCATTCTGATTGTGAAGTAATTCTTGCTTTATATCAAAAATATGGTAAAAACTTCATCGATAAGATGAATGGTATCTTTGGTTTTGCTATTTTTGACAGCGAAAAAGATGAATATTTCATCGCCAGAGATCATATGGGTATTATTCCACTTTATATGGGGTGGGATATTAACGGTACCTTTTATGTGTCTTCAGAGTTAAAAGCTCTTGAAGGTTATTGTACAAAAATAGAATTGTTTCCTCCAGGACATTACTTACACTCATCAACCGGAGAGTTAGTGAGATGGTATGAAAGAGATTGGATGGACTTCGAAGCGGTTAAAGAAAACCAAACCAGTATTGAAGAGGTGCGTCAAGCCCTTGAAGATGCTGTTCACAGACAGTTGATGTCTGATGTTCCTTACGGAGTGTTACTCTCAGGTGGTTTGGATTCTTCGGTTACTTCGGCAATTGCAAAGAAATATGCTCTTAAACGAGTTGAAAGTGGTGATACCTCCGATGCTTGGTGGCCCCAGCTGCATTCCTTTTCGGTAGGTTTAGAGGGTTCTCCCGATTTAGCTGCAGCTAGAAAAGTGGCAGACCACATCGGAACGGTTCACCATGAAATTGTCTTCACAATTCAAGAAGGCTTAGATGCTATTAAAGATGTTATCTATAACCTAGAAACTTATGACATCACTACAGTAAGAGCATCAACTCCAATGTATTTAATGGCTAGAGTGATTAAATCAATGGGAATCAAAATGGTTCTTTCAGGTGAAGGTGCAGATGAATTATTTGGAGGATATTTATACTTCCACAAGGCTCCTTCAGCAAAAGATTTTCACGAAGAAACAGTGCGTAAACTCGACAAACTTCATATGTATGATTGTTTAAGAGCTAACAAATCACTTGCGGCTTGGGGAATTGAAGGAAGAGTTCCATTTTTAGACAAAGAATTCATGGATGTGGCTATGAGAATCAATCCACAGGATAAAATGATCAATGGAGAGCGCATGGAAAAATGGGTGGTTCGTAAGGCATTCGAATCCTATTTACCAGAGAGTGTTGCTTGGAGACAAAAAGAACAATTCTCCGATGGAGTTGGATATTCTTGGATCGATACGCTTAAAGAGTTAGTGAATACAGAAGTTAGTGACGAACAATTAGCAAACGCAAAATATCGATTCCCAGTACAAACACCGACTTCAAAAGAAGAGTTCTACTACCGTTCGATTTTTGAAGAGCATTTTCCTTCAGATGCTGCTGCTTTATGTGTGCCATCGGTACCTTCAGTAGCTTGTAGTACTCCTATTGCATTGGAATGGGATGAAGCATTTAAGAATATGAATGATCCTTCTGGTAGAGCAGTGGCAAACGTTCACGCAGAAGCATACTAACTACATTAGATACTATGTGATAACTTCAGTTGTTTTTTAAATAACTGAAGTTTTTTTTGTTCACAATTTCTGTTGATAACTTAAGAGTTCAAAGTCCATCTAAACTCTTGATTTAAGGGGCTAATCCTTATATTTGTTTGTTAAGGTAAAACGAACAAATCAATTCATTATATATGAGCGAAGAACTAGAAAAGAAAGCCAATTATTCGGCTGATAGTATTCAGGCCCTCGAGGGGATTGAGCACGTTAGAATGCGTCCATCGATGTATATCGGAGATGTTGGTCCAAGAGGATTACATCACTTAGTATACGAGGTAGTGGACAACTCTATAGATGAGGCCATGGGAGGTTACTGTGATACTATTGGAGTAACTATTAATGAAGATAATTCGATTTCAGTATCTGACAACGGTAGAGGGATACCTGTTGATATGCACAAAAAGGAAGGTGTTTCCGCTTTAGAAGTGGTGATGACCAAAATTGGTGCTGGAGGTAAATTCGATAAAGATTCTTACAAGGTATCAGGAGGTCTACACGGAGTAGGGGTTTCCTGTGTGAACGCCTTGTCTAATAAATTAATAGCAACCGTACACAGAGACGGAAAAGTATGGGAGCAAGAATACTCAAGAGGTAAGGCAAGTTATCCCGTTAAGAATATTGGAGAATCTGACAAGCACGGAACTACTGTTACCTTTTGGCCTGATGATAGTATCTTTTCTCAAACTACTGAATATTCCTATGATACGCTAGCCAATAGAATGCGCGAACTCGCTTATTTGAATAAGGGAGTGACCTTAACCATTACGGATAAGCGTCACAAGGATGAGAAAGGTGAGTTTGTATCTGAGGTTTTTCACTCTCAAGAAGGATTAAAAGAATTTGTTCGTTTCTTAGATGGAAATAGAGAACAATTGACTCATAGTGTAATCGCAATGGAAGGTGAGAAAAACGGTATTCCTGTTGAGGTTGCCATGACCTACAATACTTCTTATACGGAGAATTTACACTCTTATGTAAACAATATCAATACACATGAAGGAGGAACGCATCTAACTGGATTTAGAAGAGGTCTTACAACTACTCTAAAGAAGTACGCAGATGCTTCTGGAATGTTAGACAAACTCAAATTTGAAATCGCTGGAGATGATTTTAGAGAAGGATTGACAGCTATTGTATCTGTTAAGGTGTCTGAACCTCAATTTGAGGGGCAAACCAAGACTAAACTGGGAAACAGAGAAGTTTCTGCAGCAGTGAGTCAGGCAGTTTCTGAAATGTTAACCGATTACTTAGAAGAACATCCAGATGATGCTAAAATTATCGTACAGAAAGTAATATTAGCAGCACAAGCGCGTCATGCAGCGACTAAAGCTAGAGAAATGGTTCAGCGTAAGACCGTGATGAGTGTTGGAGGCTTACCTGGAAAACTATCTGATTGTTCAGAACAAGATCCTGCTTTATGCGAAGTATTCCTCGTGGAGGGAGATTCTGCGGGTGGTACTGCTAAACAAGGAAGAGATCGTAATTTTCAAGCAATTTTACCACTTAGAGGTAAGATTTTAAATGTTGAAAAGGCGATGCAGCACAAGGTGTTTGAAAATGAAGAAATCAAAAACATCTATACTGCTCTTGGTGTAACGATTGGAACTGAAGAAGATTCAAAAGCTTTAAACTTAGACAAGTTGCGTTACCACAAGGTAGTAATCATGTGTGATGCGGACGTGGATGGTTCTCACATTGAAACCTTAATTCTTACTTTCTTCTTTAGATACATGAGAGAACTCATCGAAGAAGGTCATATTTACATTGCAACGCCACCTTTATATTTAGTGAAAAAAGGAGCTAAAAAGCAATATGCGTGGAACGATGATCAGCGTGACATTTTGATGAAAGAATTTGGTCAAGGTGCTTCAATACAACGCTATAAGGGTCTTGGAGAGATGAATGCTGAGCAGTTGTGGGAAACTACCATGAATCCAGAAATGAGAACCTTGAGACAGGTGACCATCGACAATGCTGTTGAGACTGATCGAATCTTCTCTATGCTTATGGGAGATGAGGTTCCACCTAGACGTGAATTTATTGAGAAAAACGCTGTCTATGCCAATATAGACGCCTAATAATAATTTTTAAAAACACATATAAATGAAAGTTACAGTTGTTGGTGCTGGTGCAGTCGGAGCGAGCTGTGCAGAGTACATCGCCATCAAAGATTTTGCTTCAGAAGTCGTTTTAGTCGACATTAAGGAAGGTTATGCAGAAGGTAAAGCTATGGATTTGATGCAAACCGCATCTTTAAATGGTTTTGACACAAAAATTACAGGAACTACAGGAGATTATTCTAAAACTGCTGGTAGTAATATTGCTGTAATTACTTCTGGTATTCCAAGAAAACCAGGGATGACTCGTGAAGAATTAATCGGAATTAATGCTGGAATTGTTAAAACAGTTGCTGAAAACTTAGTTCAACACTCACCTGATGTGATTCTTATTGTTGTGAGTAATCCTATGGATACCATGACATATTTGGCACATAAAGTGTTAGATCTTCCTAAAAACAAGATCATCGGTATGGGTGGTGCTTTGGATTCTGCACGTTTCAAATATCGTTTAGCGGAAGCTTTAGAGGCTCCGATTTCTGACGTTGATGGAATGGTTATTGGAGGTCACTCGGATACAGGAATGGTTCCATTAACTCGTTTAGCGACTCGTAATTCTGTAAATGTATCTGAGTTCTTATCTCAAGAACGCATCGATCAAGTAGCAGAAGAAACTAAAGTGGGCGGCGCAACGCTTACGAAACTTTTAGGAACTTCAGCTTGGTATGCACCTGGTGCTGCCGTATCTGGTCTTGTTCAGGCTATCGCTTGCGATCTAAAGAAAGTTTATCCATGTTCAACACTTCTTTCTGGAGAGTATGGATTGGATGATATTTGTATCGGAGTACCTGTAGTTTTAGGTAAAAACGGTATCGAAAAAATCCTTGAGATCGAATTGACTGATGCTGAAAAAGCGAAGATGCAAGAAAGCGCTGCTGGAGTAAGAAAAGTCAATGAACTTTTAGATGTTTAGTCTAAAAATTCAAATACTATAATTAAAGCGTCCGCTATCGAATAGCGGATGTTTTTTTTAGACTTAAATAATATTGCTAGTTCTCTATGGAAATGATATATTTGCTGGCAATTCAAAAAATTATAATAAACAACTGAACCAATGCAAAGTAAAGGACTAATTAAACTTTTTGCTTTTTTGTTTGGGATAGTGAGTATCTACCAACTATCCTACACATTTATTTCTTCAAATGTAGAGCAGAAAGCTGCTGAATTTGCTGTTAGCAAAATTTCATCGAATGAAGAGGATTATATCTCTAAGAGAGAAGCTTTGGAATTAACGTATCTTGATTCTATAGGTAATCGTTCCATTTTGGGATATACGAGCTATAAAGATGCTAAAAGCAAAGAGCTCAACAAAGGTCTTGACCTTAAAGGGGGTATTAACGTAACACTCCAAATTTCTGTAAAAGATATTTTAAAAGGTCTTGCCAATAACACTAAAAATCCTGTGTTCAATCAGGCTTTAGCAGATGCTGATACAGCATCTAAAAACTCAGATGACACTTATTTAAACTTATTCTTTGACGCATTTGATGCCATCAGTGGAGACACTAATCTTTCTGATCCATCAATTTTTGCAAACAAAGCTTTGAGCGAGGAAATCAATTTCCAAATGACTGACGATGAAGTAAAACCAATCATCAGTAGAAAAATTGACCAATCGATCATTTCTGCATTTGAAGTATTAAGAGAGCGTATCGATGGTTTTGGGGTAACTCAACCGAATATTCAAAGAGAAGGTACCTCGGGAAGAATCCTTGTAGAACTTCCAGGTGCTAAAGATATTACAAGAGCTCAAGAATTACTTTCTTCTACTGCTCAACTAGAGTTTTGGGAAACCTATCAGCCACAATCACAGGCATTGAATAACTTTATTGTCAGTGCGAATGAAGAATTAAAATCCATTGTTGGAACTGAAGATGCTACTGCTGAAGCGAAGCCTGAATCTGAAATTGATTCTCTTTTATCGGATGTAGCTCAGGATTCATTAGATCTTGCAAGTCAAGTAAATCCATTGTTGGATCTTATCCAAGGACAAGGAGTAGGGTATCAACTCTTTAGATTTGCAGCTAAGGATACTGCTAAAGTTGGATCTTATCTTAGAATGAACGCTGTTAAAAAGCTTCTTCCTAAAGAATTACAATACGTTAAATGGGCATGGGAACGTCCTGCTAAGAATTCAGAATTAGTTGGATTATACGCTCTTAAATCAAACAGAGACAATACACCTAGAATTAGTGGAGATGTTGTGAGTGATGCAAGAGATTCATTTGATCAGTACGGAAAACCTGCTGTATCGATGACGATGAATACAAAAGGAGCTAGAGAGTGGGAAGAACTCACTGGTGATGCTTTCAACAATCAAACAGGTATTGCAATTGTTTTAGACAATAAAGTATTTACCGCACCTGGAGTATCTTCAGGACCTATTTCTGGTGGTCGTTCAGAGATCACAGGAACCTTTACTGTAGATGAAACTAAAGATATCGCTAACGTACTTAGAGCTGGTAAATTACCTGCTTCTGCAGAAATTATACAATCTGAAATCGTAGGACCTTCATTGGGTCAAGAAGCAATTGACAGTGGATTTAAATCTTTTGTGATTGCGATGATACTCGTACTTTTATGGATGATTTTCTACTATGGAAAATCGGGTATCTTTTCAAACTTAGCATTGATTTTAAACATTATTCTCATCTTTGGGGTATTGGTAAGTTTAAATGCTGTATTAACACTACCAGGTATCGCTGGTATCGTTCTTACTATAGGTATGTCTGTGGATGCAAACGTACTGATCTATGAGCGTATTAAAGAAGAAATCGCCAAAGGTAAATCAAAATTACAAGCTGTTGAAGATGGATTTAGCAATGCTTTATCATCGATCTTAGATGCGAACATTACCACAGGTCTTACGGCATTTATTCTCTTTATTTTTGGATCAGGTCCAATTAAAGGATTTGCTACTACCTTATTAATCGGTATCGCAACTTCATTATTTACTGCCATCTTTGTAACGCGTCTTTTAATTGAGAACCACTTAGAAGGTAAAAACAGAAGACTTGATTTCTCTACTTCATTAACTAAGAAGTTATTCCAAAATAATTCGATTGCTTTCTTAGCAAAACGCAAGATTGCATACGTGATCTCAGCAGTTTTAGTTGGAGTTGGATTAGTATCACTCTTTACTACTGGTTTACAAGAGGGAGTTGATTTTATAGGAGGTCGTTCGTATCAAATTCGTTTTGAACACTCTGTAAGTGCTTCAGAAATTGCTTCAGAGCTCAATGATGTATTTGGATCAGGAACTAATGTAAAGACCTTTGGTGGAGCGAATCAAATTAAAGTGACGACTCCTTATAAAGTAGATGTTGAAGGAATCGAAGTTGATACTGAAATTCAACAAAAGTTATTTAGTAGTCTATCTTCATACCTACCTGAAGATGCTACCTATGAAAGCTTTATAACTGGAAGTGTACACCAAGGATTTGGAATATTACAATCAGTAAAAGTTGGACCAACAATTGCGGATGATATCAAAAACAATGCATTCTTAGCAATTATAGGATCTCTAGCAGTAGTGTTCTTGTATATTCTATTGCGCTTTAGAAAATGGCAATTCTCTCTTGGAGCTGTAGTTGCTGTATTCCACGATGTTTTATTTGTTCTTGGTATCTTCTCTTTAACTGGTAAATTAATGCCATTTAATATGGAGATAGATCAAGCATTTATCGCAGCGATTCTAACGGTTATTGGTTATTCGCTTAACGATACCGTGGTTGTATTCGATAGAATCCGTGAGGTGGTAGGTCTTAATGGCTGGAAAGGTGGTCAACACGTGGATGAAGCATTAAACTCTACCCTAAGCCGTACCTTAAACACTTCTCTTACTACATTGGTAGTACTTATCGCTATCTTTATCTTCGGAGGAGAATCTCTAAGAGGATTTATGTTTGCGATGATCGTAGGGGTTGTAGTAGGTACCTATTCATCATTATTTATCGCAACACCAGTAATGTTCGATTTCTTAAAGAAGAAACTAACTGATGGTAAAAAATAAGAATACCAATTCTTTATAACTTAAAAGGGTCAGCATTGCTGGCCCTTTTTATTTGAAAAAAATGTGAGCTAAAGATTAATGTAGTTGATATCTACTTCCATTCCCGTTTGCAATAAGTTCCATTATTAAATTGGCGGTTAATTTTACTTCTCTTTTATGAGAAACATATATGATCGCAGTGTGGTGTTGTTTTGCAATGGTATTGACCAGTTGCATAAATAATTCATTGGATTGTTGGTCTAATCCTGCAGTAGGCTCATCTAGAATGAGCAATTTTGGATTTTTTACCATTGCTCTGGCGGTCATCACAAGGCACTGCTCACCAATACTGAGATCGACAAAGTAAGTATCTTTTTTATCCCTCATTCCGATAATATCAATCCAATAAGAAACTAGTTGATCTTCTAATTTTGAAGGTTTGATATAGAGCCCTACGCTGTCTTTAATCCCTCCAATAATCATTTCTTTAACTGTAAAATAACCCTTAAAGAATCCAGTCATAGAAGGCGTAAAATATCCGATGTGTTTTTTAATGTCCCAGATGCTCTCACCAGATCCTTTCTTAAAGCCAAACAGGAAAATGTCTTGACCATAGGCTTTTGGATTTTCGCCTGTAATCATAGTAAGAAGTGAGGTTTTTCCGCTGCCGTTGGGTCCTCTTAATTCCCAAAATTCACCACTTTTAATAGTCCAATTAATATTGTTAAGAATCTTTTTATCTCCATAAGAAATCGTGATGTTCTTCATGTCGACTAGAACTTCTTCTACTGTAGCTGTGTGATGTTCTAGTACAGGAGTGAGATCTAAACTTTGTTCTTCTATCTCGTAGAGTTTTTTAAAATTTTCTATGGAAGCAACACTTTTAAATTGAGTGTCAAATGCACTGTAAAATTCACTGCAGTATTCTGGAATCCAATCTGCTCTATTGAGAATAAAAATCAAATTCACATCTTTTTGTCGATCCTCTAATAAGTGGATCAGCTCCCTTTGATTTTTAGTATCTAAATGGGAGAGGGGATTGTCTAATATAAGAGTATGAGGCTTTTGATCTAAAAGATAGTTGATGAATCGTATCTTTTGTTGTCCACTCGACATGGACTGTAAGCATTGACCGTAACGCTTTATAAAAGTCGTGTCATCGTGTATGGCCTCTTCATCCATAAAACGATCTAACTGCTTTTTATCGTATAGGTATAAGTGTTTGCTTAAAAGATCAAACTCTTGAATTATTCGATCGACTACCTTTGAGTAATTACTTTGATTGTTAATGCCAATAACTAGGTGAAGAGACATCTATTTAGCTCTTTTTAGCATTTTTCATAAAGTAAAGACCAATGAGAATAAAAGGAATACTCAGCCACTGTCCAGTAGAGAGCAGTCCTAGTGTTTCTTCAAATCCTCCCTGACTTTTCTTAACGAATTCTACAAAGAATCGAATGGTCCACAGGCATACAAAGAAGAGTCCAAATAAGAATCCAGGCTTGTTTTTGTATTCTGTTTTCCAATAGAGGTGATGAAGTACAAAAAAGAGTCCTAAGTATAAGATTCCTTCATATAATTGAGCAGGATGTCGATAGGGTATTGAATTTAATAAGTCGCTATAAGCTGGATCAGTTTCTAAAGCCTTGTAGGCATCATTGACAGATCGTTTACCTGTTAGTTGCATCAAACTAGAGAGCGATAAATCATCGTGATCTCTTAAAAATTTTGTAGCAAATAAGTAAGATTTATCGACTATTTTACCATTGATCTCAGAGTTGAAAAAGTTTCCTAGTCTAACTAGAAAGGCACCTAGAGAAATAGGAACTACAACTCGGTCGAGAAGCCATTTCATGCTGATTTTATGAGCCTTGTGTTTTTTGATGTAAAGCGATAATCCTATGAGGATCCCTATAGTAGCTCCATGACTTGCTAGACCTGCAAATCCTGTGAACTCATAACCGTCGATTAATCCAAATAGGGCAGATGAGGGGTTGGATCGAATTGGCAGAAGAATCTCTATTAAATGATTTTTGTAATAATCCCAATCGTAGAAAAAAACATGACCTAGACGAGCCCCTAACATTGTTGATAATACTGCGTAAACAAATAAGGAGTCTAAGAGTTCTAGAGGTTTTTTTTCAGCTAAAAATATTTTTTTGGTTAGGTACCATCCCATTCCAAAGGCAGTAATCCACAAAAGGTTGTAGTATTTTATTTGAAGGGCTCCAAGGGTAAATAAAGTGCCGTCAGGATTCCAGATAAAGCTTAAAAATTCCATTTAATTTATTTTTAGCTAATGTAATCAATTCAGCTTAGATGTGCATCTTTTTTAAGGAACAGGGTCATGTCCATGTCCTCCCCAGGGATGACAACTAAAAATGCGCTTTAATGCCAAGAACCCTCCTTTGAACAATCCGTGTTTTTGAAGAGCTTCCACCGTATATTGAGAGCAGGTTGGAGAGTATCTACAGCTCGCAGGAGTGAGTGGAGAAATCAATAGTTGATAGAGTCTCGTCAGTAGGACAAAGGGTGCTATTAGAATTTTCTTAAGCACGATTATTGAATTGTGAAACTTGTACCTTCTTTGCCGTCTTTAAGTACAATGCCTAGTTTTGCTAATTGATCTCTAATTTGATCTGAAGTTGCAAAGTCCTTGTTGATTCTTGCTTTATTTCTGAGTTCGATGAGTAATTCAACTAGTTCAGGTAATTTTGAGGAGCTACTTTCCTGGGTTTGATTCAAAAGTCCTAAAACCTCAAAAATGAACCCATTAAAAGTTTTTTTGAAATTTTCTAAATCTTCTGAATTGAGCTGTTCTTTTCCATCCTTCATCAGATTGATTTGTTTGACAGCTTCAAAAAGATTTGCAATCAAAATTGGGGTGTTAAAGTCATCGTTCATGGCATCAAAACACTTTTGTGTCCATGATGAAACATCCCAAGAACTTTGAGCTTCAGCAGATAGTTTATCGATATTGCTGACAGCTTCCATAAGCTTGTTGTAGCCCTTTTCAGATGCTAAAACAGCCTCATCACTAATATCTAAGATACTCGCATAATGTGCTTGCATCATAAAAAAGCGAATTACCATTGGTGAAAATGCCTTTGATAGCTTGTCGTTATCTCCGCTAAAAATTTCTCCTGGTAAAATATTATTACCTGTAGATTTTGCCATTTTTCTACCGTTGAGAGTTAACATATTGGCATGCAACCAATAGTTGACAGGAGAACTTCCGTTACAAGCTTCCGCCTGAGCGATCTCACATTCGTGATGTGGAAATTTTAAGTCCATTCCACCTCCGTGAATATCAAAAGATTCACCTAAGTATTTGGTGCTCATTGCGGTACATTCTAAATGCCATCCCGGAAATCCCTCACTCCAAGGAGAAGGCCATCTCATAATGTGCTGTGGCTCCGCTTTTTTCCAAAGAGCAAAATCCTGGGGATTTTTCTTTTCACTTTGACCCGCTAATTCTCTAGTGTTAGCAATCATGTCCTCGAGCTTTCTGCCGCTTAATTTGCCGTAAGAGTGTTCTTGATTAAATTTTGGAACATCAAAATAAACAGAACCATTGATTTCATAGGCAAAGCCCTTATCAATGATTTCTTTAATAATTTCAATTTGCTCTACAATATGACCAGTAGCAGTTGGTTCAATACTTGGAGGAATCATATTGAATTGGTCTAAGATCTTGTGAAAATCGACCGTGTATTGTTGAACCACTTCCATAGGTTCCAATTGTTCAAGTCTCGCTTTCTTTGAAATCTTATCTTCACCGCTTTCTGCATCGTTTTCCAAATGTCCAGCGTCAGTGATATTTCTAACATAACGAACCTTATACCCCAAAAACTTTAAATACCTGTATATCATATCAAATGACATAAAGGTTCTACAATTCCCCAAGTGAACATTAGAATAAACCGTAGGTCCACACACATACATTCCGATATGTCCAGGATTTATAGGTTTAAATTCTTCTTTTACTTTAGAAAGCGAATTGTATAAACGCAAGTTCTGAGACTCGTATAAGGCCATGAAATCTTAAAATTGAGTTGGAAGATTGATGAATTTTAAAAATTCTTCTCTAGTTTCTTTTTCTTTGAATTTACCTCCGTATTCAGCCGTGACTGTACTACTTTCAATATCTCTAATTCCTCTTGAATTGACACAGAGGTGTTTGGCGTCGATCACACAAGCGACATCTTCAGTACCTAAAACTTTTTGAAGTTCACGAACGATTTGAATATTTAAACGTTCTTGTACCTGAGGTCTTTTTGCATAATAATCGACGATACGATTCATCTTAGAAAGTCCTACTACAGAACCATTTGAAATATAAGCTACATGAGCTTTTCCAACGATAGGCAATAAGTGATGTTCACAAGTAGAGTAGAGTGTGATGTTTTTTTCAACTAACATTTCACCGTATTTGTACTTGTTTTCAAATGTAGAGGCTTTTGGCTTTCTATCAGGATGCAATCCACTAAATATTTCTTTGACGAACATTTTAGCAACTCTGTTAGGAGTTCCTTTAAGACTATCATCGTCTAAATCCATGCCTAAAGTCGTCAATATCCTAGTAACATCGCCTTTGATGCTCTCAATTTTTTGCTCATCACTGAGATCAAATGCATCTTTTCTAAGAGGGGTATCTTCTGAAGTACCTACATGATCATCACCAAGCTCTTCTATTCTAGCTTCTAATAAACTATTAATCTTCATCTGTTTTTAAAATAGATTTGAAATGCAAAGGTAAGGAATAATAACCATTTAAAGGGTACTACTTTTTTGATGCATTCTCAAACTTTAACTCAGTAACTAATTTCTTTTTCTAGCAGAACTACTCGAAGAACTACTACTGCTTGAGCTGCTTCTTGAAGAGCTACTTCTCGAAACTGCAGGTCTTGGAGTATATGATCCTGAAGAACGAACAGAACTGCTTCTTATTGGGCTTGAACTTCTGAGGTTACTAGTGTTGTTATTCGATCGAGTATTAGAAGAAGGGCTTTTAATTGTAGAAGTGCGATTTGGTGTGTATCGAATCGAACTTCTTGTTGGTACATTGTAAGATCTCGTTCTCATCGTAGATCTATTAATTGTATTAGTCGATCTAGAAGGAGATACATTTCCTCTCGAGTTGCTGTTTATAATGGATCTTAAATCCATAGAACTGCTTCTACCTCGATCTCTTGTTGATGTGTTAATACTAGATCTGCCAGTATTATTAAGAGATCTCAAAGAAGAAACACGACCTTTCGTATTAGAAGCCACAGAGCTCGATCCATATCCTAAGATTCTAGATGATCTGTAGGAAGAACGATCTTGATTGCTACGACCTCTATTTCGACTAGGTGAGTTGAAATAGTGGTTGTGGTGATATGGTGAGTAAATATAGGCATAGTTGCTGTATGGGAATGGATTCCACCAATAACTATAATAGCCCCAATTGTAATAAGCAGATGAGTATCTCCAATACCACTTATCGTAAAAATAAGGGTTGTAATAGCCGTAGTTTACATAGGAAGAATACGCGTAATAGACATCCCAATACGGTCTAAAGCCCCAGCTGTAGTAACCGTAGTTATAAGGATCTGAATCAACAACTAACTGAATATTTACTTGTTTGTTGGCTGATTCATTTTGAGTGTCTTGATTCTCAATAATCACGACATCTTCACCTAATATTTCATTGTATTCATTTGCTTTGTCACTAAAGTAAACTGAATAGTTTTTAGATTGTTTTGGAGCACGCTCTCTGTAGGCATAAGCATTGTTTGAAGCATTACCACTGTAGTAATAGGCATATGGGTAGAAAGCACCACAAGAATTGAGGATTAAGGTCACCATTAGGAGTCCAAAAGTTCGCATTAAAGTCGAGTAAGTGAATAATGTTTTCATAAGCTTATATTTTAATTGTCCCCTGCTTAAAAAATGGTTATTTTTGCCATCCATAATTGATCGCAAATCAAATAAACTAGGATTTCATTAACTAAATTACAATATTTGTGCCAAAGTTCAGATAATGAGTAAAAAATTAACACCGAGATCAGAAGATTATTCAAAATGGTATAACGAATTAGTTGTCAAAGCAGACTTGGCAGAAAATTCAGGAGTGAGAGGTTGTATGGTCATCAAACCCTATGGTTATGCTATTTGGGAAAAGATGCAGGCAGCTTTGGATCAAATGTTTAAAGAAACAGGTCATGAAAATGCCTATTTTCCACTCTTTATACCTAAATCGTATTTGAGTAAAGAAGCCAGTCATGTAGATGGTTTTGCTAAAGAATGCGCTGTTGTGACTCATTATCGATTAAAAAATGACGAGGATGGAAGTATTATTGTTGATCCCGATGCTAAATTAGAGGAAGAGCTAATTGTAAGACCGACCTCTGAAACCATTATATGGGATACCTATAGAAGGTGGATTCAATCCTATAGGGATTTACCGATACTAATCAATCAATGGGCTAATGTGGTTCGATGGGAAATGAGAACACGTCTCTTTTTGAGAACTGCTGAATTTTTGTGGCAAGAAGGACATACTGCTCATGCGACCAAACAAGAGGCTATTGAAGAAGCAGAGCGTATGATGGAGGTCTATGCAACTTTTGCAGAAGAATTTATGGCAGTACCTGTAATCAGAGGTATCAAAACAGAATCGGAGCGATTTGCTGGAGCTGAAGAAACCTATTGTATTGAAGCTTTAATGCAAGATGGTAAAGCTTTACAAGCAGGAACTTCTCATTATTTAGGTCAAAATTTCGCAAAGGCATTTGATGTAAAATACGTCAACAAAGAAGGAAAACAGGAACATGTGTGGGCAACTTCTTGGGGAGTTTCTACTCGATTAATGGGAGCCTTAGTGATGACTCATTCAGATGATCAAGGATTAGTATTGCCACCAAAATTAGCACCAATACATGTAGTGATTGTGCCAATTTACAAAGGGGAGGAGCAACTCGATCAAATAGCTGAATACCTCAAACCTTTTATAGCAGATTTAAGAGCTAAGGGTCTTTCGGTTAAATTTGACAACAGAGATACTTTGAAACCAGGCTTCAAATTTGCAGAATACGAGCAAAAAGGAGTTCCTGTTCGAATTGCTATTGGTGGGAGAGATATGGAAAATAGAACTTTTGAAGTAGCGAGAAGAGATCTTTTAAGTAAAGAATTAATAGGAGCTGATCAATTAATCGATCATGTAGTGGCTCTTTTAGATGATATTCAAAAAACGATCTATAAAAAAGCTATTAATTATAGAGCTAGTCATATTACCGAGGTAAACTCTTATGAAGAATTTAAAGAAGTCTTAGAAAACAAAGGAGGCTTTGTGTCTGCTCATTGGGATGGAACTGCTGATACTGAGGCTGCTATTCAGGAAGAAACCAAAGCGACCATTCGCTGTATTCCTCTAGATTTTAAAGAGGAAGAGGGTCGTTGCATATACAGTGGAAAACCTTCAAAAATGAGGGTCTTGTTCGCAAAAGCTTATTAATCGAAAAAAAATATTTAAGACCTCTTGCAATAGTAAAAAATAGTTGTATTTTTGCATCCGCGTTTTAAACAAACCACGGTCCGTTCGTCTAGGGGTTAGGACGCCAGGTTTTCATCCTGGTAACAGGGGTTCGATTCCCCTACGGACTACAAAAGCACTAAGTGCATTAAAATTTAATTAAATATTATGGCTAATCACAAGTCTGCATTAAAGAGAATTAGAAGAAACGAAGCAGTTCGCTTACGCAACAAGTATTATCACAAAACAATGCGTAATGCATTAAAAGCACTTCGCTTAGAAACTGATAAGAAAGCTGCCGAGGAGCAATTGCCAACCGTTATCAGTATGATCGATAAGTTAGCAAAGAAGAATATTATTCATTCTAACAAAGCTTCTAACTTAAAGAGCAAATTGACGAAGCACATCGCTGCTCTTTAAGATTATCTCTAAAGTTAAAATTTACGCGTAATTCGATTTCGCGCATGATGATATGGAAAACCTCTAGTTGTGCTAGGGGTTTTTTAGTTTCAACGAATTACATTTGCTAAAAAAAAAAGCCGATTAACATTGCTAATCGGCTTTCTTATTGTTTGGTTAGTTTGTCTATTGATTCATCGTCAACAAGAACTCTTCATTGTTTCTTGTTTGCTTGATTCGTTGTTCCATGAATTCCATTGCTTCAACAGGATTCATATCAGCGAAGTATTTTCTCATAATCCACATACGTTGAACTGTTTGTTCGTCAAGTAATAAATCATCTCTACGAGTAGAAGAAGAGGTGAGGTCGATCGCTGGGAAGATTCTTCTGTTGGAAATTTTACGATCTAATTGAAGTTCCATGTTTCCTGTACCTTTAAATTCTTCGAAGATTACTTCGTCCATTTTAGAACCTGTTTCAGTAAGTGCAGTAGCGATAATGGTAAGTGAACCTCCATTTTCGATATTACGAGCAGCACCAAAGAAACGTTTTGGTTTGTGTAGAGCATTCGCATCTACACCACCACTTAGTACTTTTCCAGAAGCAGGTTGAACCGTATTGTAAGCTCTGGCTAGACGAGTGATAGAATCTAATAAGATGACAACATCGTGTCCACATTCAACTAAACGCTTTGCCTTTTCAATAACAATATTAGCAACGCGAACGTGTTCGCTTGCTTCTTTGTCAAAAGTAGAGGCAACTACTTCACCTCTAACATTGCGTTGCATATCGGTAACTTCCTCTGGACGTTCGTCAATTAGAAGTACAATTTGGTACACTTCAGGATGATTGGCAGCAATGGCATTTGCAATATCCTTAAGAAGCATTGTTTTACCTGTTTTTGGTTGTGCAACAATCATCCCTCTTTGCCCTTTACCAATAGGAGCAAATAGATCCATGATACGAGTTGAAATACTTGCTTGTTTATCAGCTATATTAAATTTTTCTTGAGGGAATAGAGGAGTGAGGTGCTCAAAAGCAACGCGATCTCTAACCACTTGAGGGTCCAATCCATTTATTTTGTTAACCTTGATTAAAGGGAAGTACTTTTCACCTTCTTTTGGAGGTCTTACTTCGCCTAAAACAGTGTCTCCGGTCTTTAGACCAAATAAGCGAATTTGAGATTGAGATACGTAAATATCGTCAGGAGAAGAGAGGTAGTTGTAATCAGAAGATCTCAAGAATCCGTAACCTTCTTGCATGATGTCTAAAACACCTTCACTGGCAATTATTCCATCAAACTCGTGTTCTGGTTGTTTGTATCTGTTTTTTAAATCTCTGTCGTAATTAGAATTTTTTTCCTTTTTCTGATTGTTATTCTTAAGAGGTTGTTTATTCTTATTTTGATTCGGATTGTTGTTCTTGGTTTTTTGATCGTTGTTTTGATCTTTACTCTGTTCTTTATTTTGATCGTTGTGCTGATCTTTATTTTTAGAGCGATGATCGTTAGAATCTCCACCTTGAGCTTTGTGAGATGTGCGTGGTTTACGCTCTGCTTTCTCAGTTACTTCAACCTTAGTTTCATCATTGGATTTTACCTCTTCACTTGAAGATTCTTTTGGAGCTTTAGGTTGTCTTTTTTGAACTTGTTGTCTAGCCTTTGGCTGTTCTGATACTTCCTCCTTCGGTAGATTCGTAGCTGTTTTTTGAACTACAGTGGGATTTAATGCCTGTACGTCTAAAATTTGATAGACAAGATCTAATTTTTTAAGGGTTTTGTATTTTGGAATATTAAGTTCCTTTGCTAATTCAACTAATTCAGCTAATTTTTTTGCTTTTAATTCTGATATTTCAAACATATAGTTTAGATAAGATTGCGAGCGAATGTCGCATAATAGATTTCATGATTTTTGTGAAAATTGGAATAGAACTTCCAAATGTTGTGGGGAGTATCATCTCTTAACAGATACAATATTACAAATAATTTTTGATATGCTCATCAATCTTTAAAAAACTATCTTATTTTTGTGTCTCAAATTATCTTATGATTCAAAGGATTCAAACACTGTATTTAGCATTTGTAGCCATTCTATCAATTTTGGCAGCTTTCTTTATTAAAAGTCTTGCTCAAAATGAGGAAAGTAGTATCTTTGAGCTTTCGATTCCAATGGATCGAATCACGTTCTTTATAACAGCAATATTTGCTATCATTAGCATATTTTTATACAAAAAACGAATCAATCAGTTCATTGTGAATCGATTGAATATCATATTAAATCTTTTTTTACTAGGATTTTTCGTTTACCGATCTCTAAATTTATCCGGAGAAAGCTTGCTTTCGCAGAAGGGTATTTGGATCATAGTCCCTTTAATTTCTATCGTTTTATTAATTCTAGCCAACAAGGCTATTAAAAGGGATGAGGATCTTGTAAAATCAGTTGATCGATTGCGTTAAACCTAACATCTTAGTAGTATTAGTGCGAGAGAAAAGCCTGCGTTCAGCGGGCTTTTTTTATACCCCTCTTTTACCGAGTTCAATAACTTCTAAATCTTTGATGTCTTTACCGTCGATAGTAAATCGAAGCATGGTTCTTATTTGATGAAACCCATGTGTTCCACAAGCTCCAGGATTGAGGTGTAGTAATTCTAATTTCTTGTCCCATTGTACTTTTAGGATGTGAGAATGACCAGAAATGAAAATATTAGGTGTGTCTCTTTTGAGAGCCTCACGAACTCTTTTGTCATAGCGATTGGGATATCCACCAATATGAGTCATCCATACTTTGACCTCTTCACATTTAAATTTTGCATCTAAAGGACATTCTTTTCTCATTTTAGCATCATCGATATTTCCATAAACTGCCGCAAGAGGTTTGATTTGACTCAAGGTATCTGTCACATGAAAACCTCCAATATCCCCAGCATGCCAGACTTGATCAGCTTCTTTTACATAGGCGATAATTCGGTCATCCAGATAACCGTGAGTGTCGGACATTAAAAGTATTTTAGTCATGTGTCAAATATAGGAAATAGCTAAATGGATTTAGTATATTTGTGCTTCAATCCAACTGATGAGATACTTTATTACTTTTTCATATCAAGGGAGTAGTTATCACGGATGGCAACGACAACCTGATGCCAACAGTGTGCAACAAACTCTAGAAGAGGCGATGGAGCTTTTTTTAAAAGAGAGCGTTAGCCTTGTTGGAGCAGGAAGAACGGATACAGGAGTTCACGCCAAAGTAATGGTGGCTCATTTCGATACGGAGGTTTTATTTCAAATAGAAGAGTTAATTTACAGACTCAACGCCTATTTGGATAAAACGATAGCAATTTCGAATATTGTCAAGGTCAATGAAGATGCACATGCTCGTTTTGATGCTACAAGTAGGTCTTATGAGTACTGGGTGGTTCAGCAAAAGAATCCTTTTTTGGATCAATCGGCTTATTTTGTCATACATCCCTTGGATGTCAATCTCATGAATGAGGCTGCTGCTCTAATGTTAGACCACAAAGACTTTGAGTGTTTTTCAAAGTCCAATACTGATGTACACACTTTTTTGTGTGATGTTACAAGAGCTGAGTGGATTTTTGAAGGCGAACGATTGGTATTTCACGTGAGTGCCAATAGATTTCTAAGAAATATGGTACGTGCTATAGTAGGAACGTTATTAGAAGTTGGAAAAGGAAAAATGAGCATCGATGAATTCAAAGCCGTTTTGAATTCTAAAGACCGAAGAAAGGCAGGACCATCGGTTCCTGCAAAAGGATTGTATTTAACAACTATTCAATACCCTTATTAAACAATGAGTGCAGACAAAGGCAAAGCATTTGATTTTAAATTATTAGGTAGACTTTTTAAGTATACTTCCCCTTACAAATTCATTTTTGTTTTAGTTGCTATTGCTGCAATTTTACTTTCTGCATTTGCAGTGTATCGAGCAGTGCTTATTGGTAATATTGTGGATGAAGCCATTAAGGTTTCCGATATGGATCGATTGATTTATTTCGTCCTACTTACCTTAGCCGTATTGTTAGGAGAGGTTATTTTTCAGTTAATTTTCAATTACTTCGCAAACTGGCTTGGTCAATCCGTAATTAGAGATATAAGAATTCGACTCTTTAAACATATGAACAGCTTTAAGATGAGTTATTTTGACAATTCATCTTTAGGTGTTTTAGTGACTAGGGCAGTTGCTGACATGGAACGTATCGGTGAAATTTTTAGCAATGGTTTTTTTATGATTGTAGCTGATTTACTAAAAATGATTGTTGTTGCGGTCATTATGGTGATCCTCAATTGGAAACTATCACTAATCGTGTTTGCAGTACTTCCTTTATTGCTCTATGCGACCAGACTCTTTCAAAGAGCCATGAAAAC
Source organism: uncultured Flavobacteriaceae bacterium (assembly GCA_937136455.1). GTDB lineage: Bacteria > Bacteroidota > Bacteroidia > Flavobacteriales > Flavobacteriaceae > MAG-120531. Next base: position 30,223 of record CAKZOO010000051.1, read on the forward strand.
AGCTTTTATTGAAGTGAGGTCACAGGTTGCAAATCTCAATTCCTTTGTTCAGGAGCGTATTGCTGGAATGAAACTCGTACAGCTTTTTAATAGAGAAACTGAGGAACTCAAAACATTTAATCAAATCAACAATCTTCACAGAGATGCCTGGATTAAAACAGTATGGTACAACTCTTTGTTTTTTCCAGTCGCTGAAATCGTATCGTCGGTTACCATTGGACTCATTGTTTGGTATGGGGGTATGAAGAATTTGTCAGGGGAACTAGAAACGGATTTTGGAACCATTTTCACCTTCATTTTACTTTCTGAAATGCTCTTTAGACCACTTCGACAAATTGCCGATAAGTTTAATACCATGCAGATGGGTATGGTAGCTGCTGGAAGAGTGTTTAAAATATTGGATTCACATCATGAAGTTGAGTCTGATGGAACTGTAAAATTACATCCGGTTAAAGGAGCGATTGAGTTTAAAAATCTTCATTTTGGATACATTCCAGAAGAGGAAGTATTAAAAGGGATTAGCTTTGATATAAAAGCTGGAGATACCGTCGCTATTGTTGGTGCTACTGGTGCTGGGAAATCAACTGTAATCAATCTTTTGAATCGATTTTACAAAGTTGATAATGGCAGTATTTTTATAGATGGTGTAGATATTAATGAATTTGAATTGAATTCACTTCGATCGAATATTGCAGTAGTATTACAAGATGTTTTCTTATTTGCAGATACCATACAAAACAATATATCACTTAAAGATGACTCCATCACTTTAGAACAAATCGAAGCTGCGGCAAAAGAAATTGGAGTTCACGACTTTTTCATGAAACTTCCAGGCGGTTATGGGTTTAATGTCAAAGAACGAGGAGGGATGCTCTCTAGTGGTCAGCGACAATTGTTGGCTTTTTTAAGAGCCTATGTCACCAAGCCGAGTATTCTTATTTTGGATGAGGCAACTTCATCTATTGATTCTTATTCAGAACAACTCATACAAGAAGCAACTCTTAAAATAACTAAGGGAAGGACTTCCATAGTTATTGCACATCGATTAGCTACGATTCAAAATGCCGATGTGATCATCGTTATGGAGAAAGGAATGATTGTTGAAAGCGGGACTCATGGAGATCTTTTAAATCAATCAGGATACTATAAAAAATTATATGAGGCTCAATTTTTAGAAGAAGAAGTGGTCGAAGACTAATTAACTCATATATTTATATAAATTAGATACAAGAACAGCAGCATTGGACAGTTTACCTTTTATAGAATTTAAGATTACCGACATCATCGATATCGTATTGGTGGCATTATTGTTGTTCTATGTATTTAAACTTGTAAGAGGAACCGTTGCCATCAATATTTTTATTGGAATCGTCATTATTTGGGTGATTTGGAGAATTACCGATTTGCTCGAAATAAAGATGATCAACAGTATTGTTGGAGGGTTTATGAATATTGGACTGATCGCTTTAATAATTGTATTTCAACAGGAAATTAGAAAATTTCTTCTCATGTTAGGCTCCACTGGATGGTCTAATAAATGGATATTTAAGAATTTTAAAATTACCAAACAGACACATCAACATTCTGTCAATAATGTTAAAACTATTTTGGCAGCATGTTATAAGTTAGCAGAAACAAAAACAGGGGCACTATTAATTATAGAACGAGACAACTCTTTGGATTTTGTTTCCAAAACTGGAGATAAAATGAATATTGAAGTTAGTCAACCCATTATTGAAAGCATCTTTTACAAAAATTCTCCGCTGCATGATGGAGCAGCCATTATCGTCGATAATTATATTGTAGCAACACGTGTTATCCTACCTGTTTCCGATCAGCGTTCGATTCCAAGTCGTTTCGGTTTACGCCATAGAGCAGCGGTTGGAATCACTGAAAAAACAGATGCTTTAGCAATTGTTGTAAGTGAAGAGTCCGGATTGATCTCCTATATTAAAGACGGAGAATTTATCCTGTTCAATGATCCTATAGAACTCGAACGCATCATCAACGAAGACTTACTTTAAGGATTACTATCATTTATCAGTTGGTGTAGTTTAACACATTCAACAGCCTCCTTAACATCGTGTACCCTTAAAATATTTGCACCCTTTGATAAAGCAATCATATGTAAAGCAGTAGTGCCATTTAAGGCTTTATCTGCTGAGGAATCTAATGCTTTGTAGATCATCGATTTTCTACTGATTCCAATTAGCATTGGAACTTCAAGAGAATTGAGTGCATCAAGTTGATTGAGGAGTTGGTAATTTTGTTCAAGGGTCTTTGAAAATCCAAATCCTGGATCGATAATAACATCATTAACTCCAGTCTGTTTTGCTTTTTGAATTCCCTTTGAAAAATAGTGCAGGAGCTCATTGGTCAAATGCTCGTATTGAGTGTCTTGCATCATCGTTTGAGGAGTACCTCGCATATGCATCAATATATAGGGAACTTCTTTATTTGCAATGACTTCTAATAATTCATCGTCGATTTGTCCACCAGAAATATCATTGATGAGGTCAACTCCTCTTTGAATGCACTCATTGGCAACTTTGGCTCTAAAAGTGTCTATAGAAATGAGTAGGCCTGGATAATCTTTCTTGATGAATTCTACAAGAGGAAGTAATCTATTGAGTTCTTCTTCTTGAGATATATGATCTGCATTAGGTCTGGAGCTATAAGCACCTATATCAATGATGTCGACTCCTTCAGCTATCATTTGTTCAATGCGAATTTTTAGATCATCTGAAGTGGCTACTCTGCTCTTTGAATAAAAAGAGTCTGGAGTTGCATTGATAATTCCCATAATTTTTGGAGTGCTTAAGTCAACCAGTCTTCCTCTGCAGTTTAATGTCATAAATAAAATAGATTAAAATAGGGTAATCACCTCATTTTTTGGTATTTTGCAGGCTGCTAAAAAAGCCAGTAGCAAATCAATGCGAAATTTACATAAATATTAGTGAATTCATGCAAAATACAATAGAACAATACGATTCCATAGTCGCTCAATGCAGGGACCTCTATCAGAAAAAAACTCAAGATTACGGTACTGCTTGGAGAATTTTGAGACTCCCTTCTTTAACTGATCAAATTTTCATTAAGGCACAACGCATTCGCAGTTTGCAAGAAAATGAGGTTCAAAAGATTCAGGAAGATGAAAAAGCTGAATTCATAGGTATTGTCAATTATTCCATTATGGCATTGATACAAATCGAGAAAGGTTTTGTCGATCAACCAGATTTAAACGCAAAACAAGCTGTTGAACTTTACGACAAACATATGAACATCACTAGAAAGCTCATGATGGATAAGAATCACGACTACGGTGAGGCATGGAGAGATATGAGAGTGAGTTCATTAACGGATTTAATACTTCAGAAACTACTAAGAGTTAAATCTATTGAAAACAACAAGGGTAAAACCTTGGTTAGTGAGGGAATTGATGCGAATTATCAAGATATGATTAATTATGCCATTTTTGCAATGATTCACTTAGAAGAAGAAAATCAAGCACTATGAAATCAATTTTAACTCCTATTGCTCGTTTTTTTGTCGGGTTCTTATTTATAATTAGTGGGCTCATCAAGCTCAATGATCCTGTTGGTTTTTCGTTCAAATTAGAAGAATATTTTTCTCCTGGAGTATTGAATTTGGAGTTTTTGATGGATTACGCTCTTAGCTTATCCATGTTTGTTGTGGTAGTCGAAGTGCTTTTAGGAGTTTTTTTACTGTTGGGGTACAAAGTAAAATGGACCTTGTACAGTCTTATAGGAATGATAGTCTTCTTTACATTCTTAACCTTTTACTCTGCCTATTTTAATAAGGTGACTGATTGTGGTTGTTTTGGTGACGCAATTAAATTAACTCCTTGGGAGTCTTTTACTAAAGATGTTATTCTTCTAGTTTTAATTGTTTATTTGTGGATCAACAGAGCGCTTATTCATCCATTTAAAACAAGAAAATTTAGAACGATAGCAGTTTTAATTTCAATGCTGTTATCGCTTTATTACTTGGGCTATGTTTATGCTCATTTACCTCAAATAGACTTCAGGGCTTATAAAATTGGAGTCCATATTCCAACAGCCATGGAAGTTCCTGAGGATGCTCCTCAAGCCCTCTACAATTACCACTGGAAGTTTAAAGTAAATGGTGTTGAAGAGATTTATACAACTAATGGTTCCTATCCTGCGATTGACGGAGAATTTATTGGAGTTGAGACAGAGCTGGTTCAAAAAGGTTACGAGCCACCTATTCACGATTTTGGAATGGAAACTCCAGAAGGTGATTTTACTCAGGAACTCTTAAATGAGGATGAATTATTGTTGTTTATTTCTTATGATTTAGATAAAAGCAATTTAAAGGCTTTACGACAATTTGAGGAAATTACAAAAAAAGCTAGAGCTCAAGGATATCGAGTTGCCTTATTAACGGCCTCATCCAAAGAAGTCATAGAAGCTAAATTAGGTGTTACGACTATCGAAAGCTTTTTTAGCGATCAAACGGCACTAAAGACAATAGTAAGATCAAACCCAGGAGTAATCCTTGTAAAAAAGGGTGTGATCACTGACAAAAAACACTTTAACGATTTTGATAAATTAGAATTTTAACAATAACTATTATGAGAAAGAACATTGTAGCTGGAAACTGGAAAATGAATATGAACCAAGAGCAAACTGCTCAATTGATAGCGGATTTAAAAAAGGCCATGCCTTCAAATGACGCCTCGATAATGATTGCTCCAACTTTTGTAAACTTGGCTAAGGCTGTTGAATTAACAGAGGGGACCAATATTGAGGTCATTGCTCAAAACATGCACTTTGAGGCGAGTGGTGCTTACACAGGTGAAATTTCAGCAGATATGTTAAAAAGTATCGGAATTCAAACAGTAATCTTAGGTCACTCTGAGCGAAGAGCATATTTTGGTGAAACCGATGAGATTTTAGCTAAAAAAGTAAAAGCTGCATTAGATCATGGAATGCAAGTTGTTTTTTGCTTCGGAGAGGAATTAGATGAAAGAAAATCTGGAGCGCATTTCAATGTTGTTGAATCTCAATTGAAAAACGCTCTTTTTGAATTGCCTGCTTCAGCATGGTCTCAAATCGTTTTGGCATATGAACCTGTATGGGCTATTGGAACAGGAGAAACAGCTTCTGCAGATCAGGCTCAAGAAATGCACGCGTTTATCAGAAAGACAATTGCTGCTCAGTATAACAGTGAGGTAGCTGATCAAGTTTCTGTGCTTTACGGAGGATCTGTAAAGCCTAATAACGCTTCTGAAATTTTCTCTAAGCCTGATGTTGATGGTGGTCTTATTGGAGGAGCATCTTTAAAAGCTGAAGACTTTTCAGGAATTGCTATAGCATTCTCTTAATGGAACAAGAATCATTTAAGGAATACGACTTTCAAACGAGTCCTATAGAGCCAGCAAGAGATTTGCTCATTGCAGAATTGGGTGCTGTTGGATTTGAAAGTTTTATGGAAACTGAGACAGGAGTCTTAGCTTATATTAATTCTAAAGATTGGTTCGAAGCAATTTTAGAGGGGGTTTCTATTTTAGAAAACCCTCTCTTTAGTTTTGAGTATTCGATTAAAACCATTGAACAACAAAACTGGAATGCCGATTGGGAAAAGAATTTTGATCCCATCACTGTAGAAGGGCAGTGTCAGGTTAGGGCTCCCTTTCATCAGAAAATAGATGTTCCCTACGATATAGAAATTCTTCCTAAAATGAGTTTTGGGACAGGACATCATCAAACGACTTATATGATGTTATCCTACATACTCGAGAATGAGTTTGATCAAAAGTCAGTTTTAGATATGGGAAGCGGAACGGCTGTACTAGCAATATTAGCGGCATATAAAGGAGCTTCAAAGATCCAGGCTATCGATATTGATTCTTGGTGTTATGAGAACGCCATGGAAAACATCGAGCGAAACAATTGCAGTCACATTGAAGTGATTCAAGGAGATGCTTCTTCAATTAAAGAGCAATTTGACGTTATCTTAGCCAATATCAATCGCAATATTTTACTCGCTGACATACCTACTTATGCTCAACATTTAAATAAAGGAGGTAGTATTTATTTCTCTGGTTTTTATTTAGAAGATTTGGATCTTATCAAGCAAAAATGTGTCGAAAACAAGTTGACTTTTGAATCGTATAAACAGAAAGATCAGTGGGTTTCTGCAAAATTCGTATATTAGTTTCTTTATAAGACTATCAAAATGAGTACATTAGTTAAAAAGAAGCAGTCTTTACAAAGAGTTGTAAAACGTCAGTCGCTTAAAGAATTGGTGTTGTACAACGATGATGTCAACACCTTTGATCATGTAATAACTACTCTTATAAAGGTGTGTCATCACACTCCAATTCAAGCTGAACAATCAGCAATGCTAGTACATTATAAAGGGAAATGTACTGTTAAAACAGATGAGTTAATGGTTGTAAAGCCTATGTGCTTGGATTTACTCGATGCTGGCTTAAGTGCAAAAATACACTAGAATTTCATCTTAAATAAAACATAAAAAAACCTGGAGAAATCCAGGTTTTGTTTTTTATTCAATCTCTTGTCTAATGAGGTAATTTGGATCTCAATAGGCCGTATATAAAGGTTCCAATAATGGTTCCAACTAGTACAATAGCAATAGTGAGTACACCGGTTCCTAATAAAACGTACATAGGACCAGGACAGGCTCCAGCAAGCCCCCATCCTAAACCAAATATAGCACCTCCAACAAGTCCACCTGTAAATCGGTGTTCTTTGTCTGGAATAGTAATTGGATTGCCATTGATATCTTTTACTTTATATTTTTTCATGATTAATAATCCAATCATACCGAGTGCAATAGCAGAGCAAATAATACCGTACATATGAATGGATTGAAATTTGAACATCTCAAAGATTCGGTACCACGAAATAATTTCTGATTTTACAAGTAAGACTCCAAAGAAGAAGCCTACAGCTAAGAATTTAAAATACTTTTTTAACATGGCGATAATTTATAATAAGATTGGCATTAAGAAAGGGAAAATCAAGTGAACCATTATCAGTCCACCGATAAAGAATCCAATTACAGCAACAACTGATGCAATTTGTAAATTTGAAATTCCTGATATTGCGTGACCAGAAGTACAACCTCCAGCATATCGTGTTCCAAAACCAACAAGTAAACCAGCAACTAAAAGAGTTGCGATAATTTTTGGATCTTGAACGGCTTCCCATGAAAAGAATTCTTTTGGAACCATAGCTTCTCCTGGATTGCTAAAACCGTATTCGGTTAGAGATTTTTTGGTCGCTTCACTAATTCCAATTGATTCATCATTTTTGAGATAGAAATGTGCTATGAATCCACCTAATATTGCTCCTTGGGCAACAACTAGGTTCCAAAGTTCTTTTTTCCAATCGAATTTAAAAAAATCAGAAAACTTACCCGCTCCACCAATAGTACAGAGCGTTCGAAGGTTTGCTGACATACCAAATCCTTTACCGTAATAAGTAAGGGTTAGCATTACAAAAGCGATTAGAGGGCCTGATACATACCAAGGCCAAGGTTGTTTAATCCATTCTAAAATTGATTCCATAATTAAGGTTTTGTGCAAAGTTAGTGTACAACTTTTAGATTCCTATGACTTTACTCATTTTTATCTTTAGTTATTGACTCCCAAATAATTATAACATTTATACACGTTAAATTTTCGAATAGTGATCCCATTTTTGTCTTTAATTAATATGGGTTGTTCAATTTCTACATTTTCAAAAAAACCGATAACTTCTTTCGGTATTTTAGAACTTGGTAGGTCATTTTTAAACTGAGGCTCTGAGTCAATTAACCATGCATTTTTTGTGGTAAGCTCTTCGGTATTTTGGGTAATGGAATATTGCAGTGATTGTAATCCCACAATATTTTTATTGTAGATAGTAGTTGTGGGTATATAGAACTGTAGTGCTGCTGTCGTCTTGTAGTTGTCCAATGAGAAGACAAAATCATTTGGATGAGATTTGATAAGTTGTTGAACTTCTTTGGCTAAGGGCTCCCAGCCGATGAAAGTGTCATCTGATTTGATTGGAATGGGTTTTAAAATAACTTCAATAGCAATAACTAGTATGAGGATTGCAGAACTGTAGAAATGTACCTTGAACCACTTTGATTTATATACCATTGTTATAAGAATAATACCGCTGATATAAGAAGGTACTAACCAATTGATTTTGATCCAATACAAAGGTGAAAGTAAGAAGAATCCTAAAAAAGTTGGGATGCAAAAGCTCAAGAGAAACAAAACAGGAGTTGATGGAAGTTTCAATTTAACCAGAAATCGCTTGGTGTATTTAAAAACTAACGCGCTTAAGAGTATAAAGACAACAGGGTAGATTAAAAGCATTTGAGAAGCTAAGAACCCAAATAATAACCTAGGACTATTGGAGGATAATCCCATAGCAGAAGATCGTTCAGCTGTCTGAAATCCAAAGGAAATAAAGTCGTTCTGGATATTCCAAAAAATCACAGGGAAGGAGACAATGCAAAACAATAAAAGGCTCGTCCAAAAATGAGGTTTTAAGAATTTGGATCGATGATCCTTGCTAAAAGCCAGAAAGGCTACAATCCCAAAAGGGATAAGAAGTGCAGTGTACTTTGAATTAAAGGCCAATCCACTTAAGATCCCCGCTAACAACCAATGTGACCAGTGGTTACTCTTAATGGCTTTGTAATAAAACAATAAACTAAGGGTCCAAAATAAAAACAGAGGAACATCCGGTGTTGAATTAAAACTCAACATGGACCAAAGTACAGATGAAGCTAAAACAAAAGAGGCAAGCAAACTCTTATAGCTTGATAAAAAGCACTTCGCTAAAGTGTAAAATGCCCAAAGACTTAAGCTACTAATAGTGAAGTCTGTAAGTTTAATCGCCCATACATGTGTGCCCAAAAGTTCGTTTGAGAATCTTAGAAGGTATCCAATCATTCCTGGATGATCAAAATAGGACCAATCGAGATGCTGACCGTAATAAAAATAGTAAGCATCTTGAGGCATCAGACCTAAAAAAGGAATTAATAACAATCGAAATAGCTGAAATCCAATAATGATTCCCAGAAGTTTTTTTTGTGATATAGATTTGATTAGCATTGAGCGCTTATTGTCAATTATTTTAGTAAGATTTTGTAAATTTAAAGAATAAATTGGGTGTAAGTGATTTTAATTAGTAGTGATTGTAACCTTTGTCACTTTTGATTTCATTGCATTCTATTAATTTTGTTGTCAAATAATTAAAATTTATGAAAGTAGAACAAATATACACCGGATGTTTAGCACACGCAGCTTATTATGTTGAAAGTAATGGGGAAGCTGCAATTTTTGACCCTTTGAGAGAAGTTGGTCCCTATTTAGATAGAGCCAAAAAAGACAATGCAAAAATTAAATATGTTTTTGAAACCCATTTTCACGCTGATTTTGTCAGTGGACATTTGGATCTTCAAAAGAAATCAGGAGCTACCATCGTATTTGGTCCAACGGCCAAACCTAGTTACGAATCTAAAATAGCTGTTGATGGTGAAATATTTAATATAGGTAACTATCAAGTTAAAGTGATTCACACTCCAGGACATACCATGGAGTCGACCACTTATCTTTTGATCGATGAAAGTGGAAAAGAACACGGAATCATAACTGGAGACACCTTATTTATTGGTGATGTTGGAAGACCAGATTTAGCACAACACGTTGTTTCTGATCTTACTGAGGAGAAACTTGCAGGCAATTTATTTGAATCACTTAGAAATAAAATCATGCCTCTTAGCGATGATTTAATTGTGTATCCTAATCACGGAGCTGGTTCAGCTTGTGGTAAGAAGATGAGTAGTGAAACAACTGATACTCTTGGTAATCAGAAAAAAACAAACTACGCATTGAGAGCAGATATGACTAAAGAAGAATTTATCAAAGAATTACTTACAGGATTAACTGCTCCTCCAAGTTATTTCCCTTCAAATGTAATTATGAACATTAAAGGGTATGACAGTTTAGATACAGTAATGGACAGAGCACAACAACCACTTTCTGCAGATGCATTTGAAGCTGCAGCAAATGAAACAGGAGCACTTGTATTAGATGTACGTCACGATACTGTTTTTGCACAGGGATTCATTCCAAATAGTATCAATATCGGGATCGATAATAATTTTGCTCAGTGGGTAGGAGAAATGATTGTGGGTGTAGATACTGAAATTTTGTTGGTAGCTGAACCAGAGCGAGTTGAAGAAACAATTACGCGTTTATCAAGAGTTGGTTACGACCATTGTATTGGTTATTTAGACGGTGGATTTGAAACTTGGAAAAAAAGTGGAAAAGAATTTGATACAGCAGAAAGAGTAACTTCTCAAGAATTTGCAGAAGCTTATAAAAACGAGGAATTATTGGTGTTTGACGTTCGTAAGAAAAGTGAATACGATTCTGAACACGTAGTTGGAGCTATCAATATTCCTTTAAATCAAATGAACGAACATCTGTCTGAAATCCCTAAAGACAAACCATTTGTAATTCACTGTGCAGGAGGTTATCGTTCTATGGTTGCATCATCGATGTTAAAGCAACGAGGATGGGATAATTTTACAGATGTAATTGGAGGTTTTGACGCCATTAAAGAAACGGATGTCAAAAGAACTGACTATGTGTGTCCTACGACATTGTTGTAAGAGCTAAAAGCACTTAAATATGACAAAGGGTCACATTTTTAATGTGGCCTTTTTTTATTTGTACCGGTTATATGCCGTTTAAAGAAGAAAATGTGTCATTCAACGATACGATTGTATATGCTGAAATTTAATAGGTAGTTTGGAAACAAAAACAGTATTATGTATGGAAGTATATTAAAAATTTCGGCTATAATATTTTGTGTATTTGTTGTTTCTTGTACAACAAATATTGATGATTTATCAATAAATCAAGAGCAAAATATTGATTATATTGCAATTTCAGATCAAATAAAAAATGAGATCAATGAATTTGGTGATTTATTGAAAATGGACACTGAAGGAAGAATTACAGACATAATTAAAAACATTAATGAGAATATTGAAACTAAAGGAAAAGTAATTAATCCTAAAACAGAAAAATATTTAAATGAGCATATCTCTGTAAAAACACATTTCTCAAAAAATGATTTATCAGATTCGTTTAGTGAAAATCAAAAAACATTTTTAATATCATTTTATAATGATTTAGCAAACCCAGATCGGTCCTTAAATGAAATAATTCTTCACTATAATTCATTGCTTATTAGTAGTTATTTAAGTAAAAATGAAAAGGGACAAATATTAGTACAATTAACAATTGCTGAGAGCACTCTAAAAGTAATTGATCAATTGCTAATGAATTTTGAATTTTCTGACCCTAATGATGGTAATACATGTGATGCATATCAAAATTGTATTAATGAAAATTTAGGAAGAAATGTTTCCCAAGGAATGGTATGGGGTGCAGTAACAGGAGGAATTGCTGGAGGAATTGCTGGGGCAGCAGGAGGAACAGTAGTGTTACCTGGAATCGGCACAACAACAGGAGCGGTAGGGGGAACAGTTTTTGGTGCAGCACAAGGGGCAACAGTTGGAGCATTAGGTGGAGCTGTATGGACTAGTTTAAACTGCACTAGAACATTAAGTCAAGATTGTTTAAAGAAATTATTTGCATAAAAATTGTATATGAAAAAGTTTAAAAATTATTTCAAAATATTAATTGTATTAAATACAATTTTAGGCACTTTGTTGTTTTTTATGGGATGGTTTTATTGGTCCAATCCCGATCGAGAAATAGTGAATATAAAGGAACATATTAATGATTCTGAATTTTACTTCACTCTATTATTTTCATTTCTAGTTTCATTTTTGATAAATTATTTAATTTCAAAAAAAATTAATCTAAAGAAAGAATAACACGTTCATTTTTTTTTTTTTTTTGAATTTTTAATTCAAGATTAAAGTTGAATATGACAAAGGGTCACATTTTTAATGTGGCCTTTTTTTTGCAGTAAACTTTAGAAAAAAGAATCGTTATGAGTTCATTTAATAGTATGATACAATCGGATAAGCCAGTTTTAGTGGACTTTTTTGCCACTTGGTGTGGCCCATGTAAAACCATGTCTCCGATTTTAGAAAAAGTAAAAGCCCAACTGGGAGAAGGAGTTACTATACTTAAGGTCGATGTGGATAAAAACCCCAAGGTAGCTGCTAGCTACCAAGTAAGGGGAGTTCCTACACTTATTATTTTTAAAGAAGGTCAAATCATGTGGAGACAATCAGGAGTGGTATCAGATAGTGATCTAATTGGATTACTAAGACAGATGTCGTAAGTTTATATAAAATTATTTACAATGAAATCCTTTTGGAACCAACGATACAGTCAAGATGAGTACGCCTACGGAAAAGAACCCAATGCGTTTTTTAAGAATGAATTGGATAAGCTTCAGCCTGGTAAGTTGTTTTTGGCAGCCGAAGGAGAAGGTCGAAACGCCGTCTATGCAGCTCAAAAAGGTTGGGAAGTGGTTTGTTACGACTTTAGTGAAGAAGCTCAAAAAAAAGCCTTGAAACTAGCCGAGGAAAAGGGCGTTACGATTGATTATCGATTGGGATCATTGGCTGATATAAATTTTGACAAGGCTGAATTTGATGCCGTTGGAATTGTATTTGTACAACTTCCAGAGGTTATAAGAAGACAGAATTTTCAAAAGATTAGTTCCTTCTTAAAAAGTGGTGGCACAATGATCTTAGAGGCCTTTAGCAAGTCTCATATAAAGGATCAAAGAGAAAATCCAACTGTTGGGGGACCTAAGAATATAGATCAGCTCTATCAGCTGGATTCAATAAAAAAAGATTTTGAAAATTTTGATATTGAAATAGCTACAGAAGTACAAACAAACTTAGAAGAAGGAATCTATCACAGAGGAAAAAGCTCGGTGGTTCGTTTTGTAGGAAGAAAAATATGAGATTATTAATAACAGGAGCAACGGGATTAGTAGGATCGCGATTAGTTGAGCAATGTTTAGCTAATGGTCATCAAGTTCATTATTTGAGTACTAGACCATCTCAACTTGATCGATTTGATAAGGCTCAAGGATTTATGTGGAATCCTCTCGAAGGAACAATAGATATCAACTGTTTTGAAGGAGTCGATACGGTAATTAACCTCGCTGGATCTTCTATTTCGAAACCCTGGACTAAAAAAAACAGGAAACTTATATTAGAAAGTAGAATTAAGTCTCTAGAAACGCTTCGCAAAGGAATTCAGTCCCTGGATAATCATTCGATAAAATCTTTCTTAACAGCCTCTGCTATTGGTATTTACAAAGAAGATTACAACAATAAATTAAAAGAAGTTAACACGGAAGTTGCTGATGATTTTTTAGGATCTGTTGTTCATGCTTGGGAACAAGAAGCGAATTTATTCACAGAATTGGGATTGGATCCTATCATTCTTAGAATTGGTCTAGTTCTTTCATCCCAAGGAGGTGTATTACCGAGTTTATTGTCTCCAATTAAAGCAAGTGTTGGAATTGTTTTTGGAAATGGAGACCAATGGCAATCATGGATCCATATCGATGATTTAGTTCAAATTATCCTCTTCTTATCTCAAAAAAATGAAAGAGGAATTTTTAATGCAGTGGCTCCTAATCCAGTTCGACAAAAGGAATTGGTGCGTTCAATTGCAAAAGCATTGAACAAGAAAATCATCTTATTTAGAATGCCCAAGCTTATTGTCAAATTAATTTTTGGTGAACGATCAGGACTGCTGATTAACTCACATTGCATCAGTGCTTCCAAGATTAAGAAGACTGATTATCAGTACAGTTTTGCAACATTAGACCAAGCTTTAGATCACATTGTTTCCTAGCTTTTAATTACAAGTTCTGGTTTTGGAAGGGATTCTCCTTAAAAATCCAATGACAATATGACATTAATTCATTATTTGGCAGTACTTTTGCCACATCATTTTCGAAAAATGAATTAGAATGAGCAAAGATCAAAATACAACTGAAAAAGACCAGGTTCAAGAAGCTGATGTTCAACAACAGCAAGAAGAATCAAAGGCTGATAAAAAGTCTAAGAAAAAAGAAAAAAAGGATCCTATAAAAGAGCTTCAAGATGAATTAGGAGCTGAAAAGGACAAGTTTCTAAGATTGTTCGCTGAGTTTGAAAACTACAAGAAACGAACTTCTAAAGAACGAGTTGAACTTTTTAAAACTGCAGGTCAAGAAGTTATTACTGCTTTATTGCCAGTCATCGATGATTTTGATAGAGCAATTAAAGAGATCAGTAAAACAGAAAAAGACAACGAACTTTTTAAGGGAGTTAATTTGATTAATGACAAATTGATCTCTGTTTTAAAGGTGCAAGGACTTGAAGGAATTGAAGTAGCGCAGGGAAGTGATTTCGACGCAGAAATCCATGATGCAATTACTCAGATTCCAGCACCTACAGAAGATCTTAAGGGAAAAATTATCGATGTTGTCGAAAAAGGATATACCCTAGGAGACAAGATTATAAGACACCCTAAAGTAGTCGTAGGAAAATAATAGGAGTTTATGAAAGAAGATTATTACGAAATATTAGGGGTAAATAAGAACGCTTCTGCAGCTGAAATAAAAAAGGCGTACAGAAAACAAGCGATCAAATACCACCCTGACAAAAATCCAGGAGACGATAAGGCTGAGGAGATGTTTAAGAAATCTGCTGAAGCATACGAAGTCTTGGGTAATGAAGAAAAGAGAGCAAAATACGATCGCTTTGGACATTCTGCTTTTGAAGGTGGATTTGGACAAGGTGGTGGTATGAATATGGACGACATCTTTAGTCAATTTGGAGACATTTTTGGATCTGCCTTTGGAGGTGGAGGTTTTGGAGGGTTTTCTGGATTTGGTGGTGGAGGTCAAAGACGCGTAAAGGGTTCTAATTTAAGAATACGTGTCAAATTAACCTTGGAAGAAGTCGCTAATGGTGTTGAGAAAAAAGTAAAGGTACGACGTAAAACTGTTGCTGATGGTGTAACCTTTAAGACCTGTACAAGCTGTCACGGTAGTGGTCAACAGACAAAAATCACCAATACTATTTTAGGTAGAATGCAAACTGCAACTACTTGCAGTACTTGTGGTGGAAGTGGTCAATCGATCGATTCAAAACCATCTGAGGCTGATGCACAGGGAATGGTTCAAAAAGAAGAGACGGTATCGATCAAAATACCTGCTGGCGTTGAGGATGGAATGCAACTTAAAGTTGGAGGTAAGGGAAATGATGCTCCTGGTAATGGAATAGCTGGAGATCTGATTGTTGCAATTGAAACCATAGAACACGATACTTTAAAGAGAGAAGGTAACAATCTTCACTACGATTTGTATATCAGTATCAGTGAGGCTGTATTAGGAACCTCTAAAGAGATTGATACGGTTAGCGGTAAGGCTAGAATTAAACTTGAAGCTGGAATTCAATCAGGGAAGATACTTCGTCTTAGAGATAAGGGAATCAAGAGCATCAACGGCTATGGAACAGGAGATCTATTGGTTCATGTCAATGTATGGACACCGAAAGAACTCAATAAAGAACAAAAAGCCTTTTTCGAAAAGATGTTAAAGGATGATAACTTTAATCCAAAACCTGAAAAATCAGATAAATCTTTTTTTGAAAAGGTAAAAGATATGTTTGCTTAAGACAAGACCTATAAAAAGGAATCAAAAACCCAGTACTAAGTGCTGGGTTTTGTTTTTTAATGAAATAAGTAGTGATTTAGGTAGAAATCCTTAAATTAGAATATTAAATTATCTAGCATTGGAAAAGCTCAAGAATTTTTTATCAAGTATTAAACAGATTTGGGACTTTAATGTCATCGATGGAGAAACTGTAAAAATTTCCATCGGGACACTAATTAGTCTTGTATTAGTGATTTTAGCCATTAATATTGTATTAAAAGTCATTAGAAAACTACTCGATAAACGACTTGAAGAATCAGATCGATTTAAATTTGTAAGCGTTTATTCCTTTTTGAGATATCTGTTTTATCTACTTGCAGTGGTAACGGTTCTTCACACTTCTGGAATTGACCTAACAGTCTTTTTAACTGCTTCTGCTGCTTTGTTTGTCGGAATTGGATTTGCCTTGCAATATTTGTTTCAAGATATCATATCAGGAGTATTAATCATCACTGATCAATCGCTTCATGTAGGAGATGTGATAGAACTAGAAGGAAAAATAGGAAAGGTCACAGAAATTAATCTTCGAACCACTAGAGCGGTAACTAGAGATGATAAGGTGATCGTTATACCAAATCACAAGTTTTTAATTGAAAGTATTTACAATCACACTCAAAATAGAAGAAGTACCATTGAAAAAGTATCGGTAGGAGTTGCATATGGTTCAGATACAGAGTTGGTACAACAAATACTTGTCGATATTGCTTCCAATCAAAAGGGTGTTTTAAAATCACCAAAGCCCTTTGTGCTCTTTGAAGATTTTGCAGACTCCTCACTAAACTTTTCAGTAATATACACTACTGCGGATAGTTTTGGAGATAATAAAATCAAAAGTGATATTCGATTTAAAATCGATAAAGCATTTAGAGAACACGATATCAACATTCCATTCCCACAACGAACGGTTCACCTTGTAAACCCAACTAAATAATTATGCCCAATATTCTGGTAATTGAAGATGAAGACGCAATTAGAAGAGTTTTAGTAAAGATTCTAAAACAAGAAATTGATCAAGTACACATCGAAGAAGCTAATAATGGTAGATCAGGTTTAAAACAATTTGAATCCATGCTCTTTGATTTAGTGCTTTGTGATATTAAAATGCCAGATGTCGATGGTGTAGAAGTACTGCAAAGGGCAAAAGAGCTCAATTCTGATGTTCCCTTTATCATGATCTCTGGCCACGGGGATTTAGAAACTGCAGTAGAAACGATGAGAATGGGAGCTTTCGATTACATATCTAAACCGCCAGATTTAAATCGATTGTTAACTTCGGTTAAAAATGCACTTGATAAAAATTTACTTCAACAAGAGAACAAGCAACTCAAGAAAAAAATAGCCAAAGCTTTTGAAATGGTTGGAGTCAGCCCTGCCATTGAAAAGATTAAAACGATGATTGAGAAAGTTGCTCCTTCAGAAGCTAGAGTCTTAATCACAGGACCCAATGGTACAGGTAAAGAATTAGTTGCTCATTGGTTGCATCAAAAAAGTAACCGTTCAAAATTGCCTTTTGTCGAAGTTAATTGTGCTGCAATTCCTTCAGAACTCATAGAAAGTGAACTTTTTGGTCATGTCAAAGGTTCATTTACCTCTGCTCATAAAGACCGTGCTGGAAAGTTTGAAACGGCCCATGGAGGTACGTTGTTCTTAGACGAAATTGGAGATATGAGTCTTTCTGCTCAAGCTAAAGTTCTTAGAGCTCTACAAGAAAATAAGATTAGTAGAGTAGGATCCGATAAGGATATCAAAGTAGATGTGAGAGTCATTGCCGCGACCAATAAGAATCTCAAGCAAGAAATTGCCGATGGAAAGTTTAGAGAAGATCTCTATCATCGATTAGCAGTGATATTAATCGATGTACCTAGTTTAGACAATCGCAAAGATGATATTCCACTCTTAGTATCACATTTTAGTCAACTCATCTGTAGTCAAGAAGGCAAGCCAGCTAAAGAATTTAGCGATGAAGCTTTGGAGCTTTTAAAAACCTATTCTTGGACAGGAAATATTCGAGAACTCAGAAATGTGGTGGAGCGTTTATTAATTTTAGGCGGCGATACTATCAATAAAGAAGACGTTGAACTCTTTGCAAATAAAAACGAATAAATGAAACATATACTTGTACTTTTTTTAGTGATAAGTCTTTGTGGTTACGGTCAACAAGACGAAAAAAAAATTAAAGAAATCTTTGACACTGCGATGACTCAGAGTAGCTCCTATGATTGGTTGAATCATCTTTCTAATCAAATTGGAGGGAGGCTTTCGGGTTCAGTTCAAGCTGAAGAAGCAGTTCAATACACTTATAAAGAATTAAAGAAGCTCGATATAGATCGTGCCTATTTAGAGCCAGTGATGGTTCCAAAATGGGTAAGAGGAACTCCTGAATTTGCCTACGTAGAAACCTCGCCCGGAAACACCTTTAATGTTCCAATTTGTGCTCTTGGTGGTTCAGTGTCTACTCCTGCGTTAGGTTTAAAAGCTCCTATTGTAGAGGTTATAGGTATTGAGGGTCTCGCAGAAGTTGGAAGAGAAAACATTGAAGGAAAAATAGTGTTCTTTAACGAACCTATGGATCAAACTTTTGTTCAAACACTTCAAGCCTATAGTAAGGCTGGTAAACAACGTGTCAACGGAGCTGCAGAAGCTGCTAAATACGGAGCTGTAGGTGTTATTGTTCGTTCGTTGAGTACTCGATTGGATGATTACCCTCATACGGGTTCCTTACATTACAGTGAGGATCCTTCTGTTCCTAGAATTCCTGCTGCTGCTATTTCCACTAATGGAGCTGAGCTTTTGAGTAAAACATTAGAGCTCAATCCAGATCTTAAATTCTTTTTTAAACAAAGTTGCAGATCTATGGCTGATGTACAATCCTACAATGTAGTTGCCGAAATAAAAGGAAGTGACTATCCAGATGAAATTATTGTCGTTGGAGGCCATTTGGATTCTTGGGATCTAGGAGATGGTTCGCACGATGATGGAGCTGGTTGTGTTCAAAGCATGGGGGTGATTGAATTATTCAACAAAATAGGATATCAACCTAAAAGAACGATCAGAGTCGTTATGTTTATGAATGAAGAAAATGGATTGAGAGGTGGTACAAAATATGCTGAAAATGCTAAAAAAAATAAAGAAAATCACATTTTTGGATTGGAGAGTGACCTTGGCGGTTTTACACCAAGAGGATTTACCTTTAGTGCCTCGGATAAACAATTTGCGAGAATAGAGTCATGGAAAAACTTATTTGAACCTTATTTAGTCAATATCTTCTTAAGAGGAGGTGGAGGTGCTGATATAGGTCCATTGAAAAATGTAGATTCATCAGTAGTCTTATCGGGATTAAGACCTGATCCACAGCGCTATTTTGATCACCACCATGCTGCTAATGATACTTTTGAGCATGTCAATAAGAGAGAATTACATTTGGGGTTAGGTGCCATGGCATCACTAATTTATCTAGTGGATCAATACGGATTTTAATTGGCCTATCGCTTCTTATTTAATATCTTTGCAGCTCATTAAAAAATTAGAGTCATGCAAGACGGTATTTACGCAAAATTCAATACTTCAAAAGGAACAATCCTTATTCAATTAACAGCTGATAAAACACCTGGAACAGTTGGTAACTTTGTCGCTTTGGCAGAGGGAAATTTAGAAAACACTGCTAAACCACAAGGACAACCTTATTACGATGGTTTATCTTTTCACAGAGTGATTCCAGATTTCATGATTCAAGGGGGATGTCCTCTAGGAACAGGTACAGGAGATCCTGGGTATAAATTTGACGATGAGTTTCACGTGGATTTAAAACACGATGGACCTGGAGTATTGTCAATGGCCAATGCAGGTCCTGGAACAAATGGTTCTCAGTTTTTCATCACTCATGTTGCTACTCCATGGTTGGACAATAAACACACTGTTTTTGGATCAGTACTAGAAGGGCAAGATGTTGTTGATGCTATTGCTCAAGGAGATAAAATCGATTCTTTGGAAATAGTACGAGTTGGTGAAGAAGCTAAAAACTGGAATGCAATTGAAGCTTTCAGAACCTTTGAAGGAGCTAGAGCAAAACGTATTGCTGAACAAAAAGAAGCTCAAGAAAAAGAATTAGAAGAATTAGCAGCTGGTTTTCAAAAGACAGCATCTGGACTTCGTTATCAAATCATTCAAAAAGGTGAGGGAGCTCAAGCTCAAGCGGGTCAACAAGTGAGTGTTCACTATGAAGGTTCTCTAGCAAATGGACAGGTATTTGATTCTTCTTATAAAAGAAATCAACCGATTGATTTTCAAGTAGGGGTTGGACAAGTAATTCCAGGATGGGATGAAGGAATTCAATTACTTCACATTGGAGATAAAGCTCGTTTTGTAATTCCATCAGATTTAGGCTATGGTGCAGCTGGAGCAGGTGGTGTAATTCCTCCAAATGCAACTTTGATATTCGATGTTGAATTGGTAGACGCTAAATAATACCATTCAAATTCTTTGATATAGAGCCCATCTAACGATGGGCTTTTTTAGTTATCTTTATTAAAAACATGAATCATGACAACAGTAGATAAAGAAGTGTATCCTATCGGTTTATTTGAATCGCCATCAATGATCACAAAATCTCAAATTGAAGAGTGGATTGATCAGATTGCTCAGTATCCAGCTGTGTTACGAAGCTCTGTAGAATCATTGTCTGAAAGTGATTTAGAAGCTTCTTATCGAGAAGGAACATGGACCATACGACAGTTAATTCATCATCTAGCAGATAGTCACACGCACGCCTATATTCGTTTTAAATGGGCTAAGGCACATCCATGCTGTTTGATTAAAGCCTATGACGAAACTGCTTGGAGCAATTTTAAGGACGCTAAGGAAGCTCCGATTGAACTTTCCTTGGATTATATCGATATGCTTTACAAACGTTGGGTGTACTTTCTAAAAACCCTTAATGAAAAAGACTATCAAATCTTTTATATTCACCCTGAAGGAAATCAACAAAAGAGCTTGTTTTTTACACTCGGACAATATGTGTGGCATGGAAATCACCACTTAGCTCAAATTGAGCAGTGGAAAAAATCCAGATAAGAACTACCGCTTACTTCCATTTAATATTACAACCAATACTCGGTTTTTGATTGGGATCGATGACTTTGTTTTCAATGAGAGCATCAAAGGCATTTGAAAGATCAATTCCAGTACACTCTTTTCCATTTCCGGGTCTTGAATCATCCATCTGTCCTCTGTAGACAAGTGATAATTTAGAATTGTATAAAAAGAAATCAGGTGTGCATTCCGCCATATAAGCTTTGGCTACAGATTGATCTTCATCATAGAGATACGGGAAAGGGTAGGAGAGTTCTTTCGCTCTTTTTTTCATAAGCTTAGGACCGTCTTGTGGGTAATTCACTACATCATTTGAGGAAATAGCTATAAATTGAATTCCCTTTTCTTGATACCTATTGGCAAGCTGAACCAAACGTTCATTGATGTGAAGTACAAATGGACAGTGATTACAAATAAAAGCGATAAGTGTTCCCTTTGATCCTTTTAATGCATCTAAACTTAGAATCTTGTCACTTGTGGTATCCATTAAATTAAAATCAACTGCCTTGGTTCCTAAGGAGATCATTCGACTGGGGGTTGCTGCCATTTCTTAAGTTTTTACAAAGGTATTAATTAGATCGCTTTTACAAGAAGTCTCGATAATGAGTAATGTAATACGATCCCAACGAATACTATTTTAACAGGAATGATACACCAGGCTATAGAGGCAATAAAAGTCATAAAAAGTACATAGCCAAATGCAGCGAAAGCAAAGCGAAACGTACTGACGAATTCAATATCAAATCGCTTGGGGTTGGAAAGTCTCCAAAAAAGAACAATTGGAAAATTGAGTATATACAATAGAATTCTAGCGAACTTGCTCATAAAAGATACTTTCTTAGCTTCTATGGGATATGAAGTTTTAGAAATTTGATAAGAAGCAATAATTTGATTATTGACATCAGGTTCTAAAAAATCAACCCTTTTATAGTGTAAATATTCAAATACTTCTGAGTAATTTTCTTGGTCATCAATGTGAGTAGTAAGTTTGATGAGTTCTTTTTTAAGTTCTTTTTTTAATAGACTTAAATGTTCTGATTCATCCTGTTCTTTAATGAGTTGTTGTACCGAAATCGGGGTACCTATTTTAATTACAACACTGTCTGGAAATTGTTCTAAGTGTTTGTAATTAAATCCTATAGGTAGAATTTGAACATCTAATTTGGGATTCTGTTTTAAAGCTCTACTGAGAATGTGATGAAAACCGTTTTTAAGGATGCGAACTCTTCTGTCAATTCCATGGCTTCCTTCTGGAAATAACATGAGATTTTTAGATTGGAGTAAAAGATCTGAACACTGATCAAATATTTCTTCGTTTTTGTGAAGTAAATCTCTACCATCTCGAATTCTGTAGATGGGCATCATTTGAATGGTTCTTAAAAACCAATTAGCAATGGGGTTTTTAAAAACATCAGACCTGGCTAAATAATAGGGGTTAAGTTTACACAGCGTTCCTATTAATATAGGATCAATAAGTCCATTTTGATGATTGGGTAAAATAAGTATAGGCTTTCCTTTAGGGATATTTTCTAATCCAGAAATCTTAATCTTCTTGTAATAGGATCTCAGACCAAAGCCTATTAGAAACCTTAAAACTTCATTTAACACCCTTTTCATTAACTAATACTTAATCCGTTAGTTACATCGTGATCTGGGTGGAGTAGTGATACTTTTGTGCTATCTACACTTCCCAAAATCAAACATTCACTCATAAAATTAGCAATTTGTTTTGGAGGAAAGTTAACAACGGCTACAACTTTTTTTCCAATGAGTTCTTCAATACCATAAAGCACTGTGATTTGAGCAGAGGTCTTTTTAATGCCAATGTCATCACCAAAATCAATAGTTAATTGATAGGCTGGTTTTTTAGCTTTTTCAAAAGGGCTGGCACTTATTACAGTGCCAACCCTCATGTCTATCTTATTAAAGTCTTCCCAGCTTATAGGTTCTTTAAGCATCATTTATTTGGTTTACATACTATCTCCAAAGAAAATAGCATTCGCTAATAATTTGTTAGTTCCATACCAAAAAGCTCTAAAGTTGGTGTTGTCGGTAAACATCATCACATGTCCAGAGCCTAAGCGTTGTACTTTAAACGGAACTGTGTTTGGAATGAGTTTCGCATTTCTCTTTGAGTGATAACCACTGATTAAAGGAGTTGCAGTATATTGAATTGGATTGTTGAAACTCTGTTCATCTGCTTTAACATATAGGTTGGTGTTTCTAAAGAGAGCTATATGGTCATTGGTGTATCCGTAGTTTATTGGATGTGTGCGATCAATCTTTGCATTAAAGATGGCTCCTCCAGTTTCTTGAGCACCACTAAACCTTCTTTTGTTTTCAAAATCAATACCGCTAGCGATATGATCAGAAGTATTGAATTCTAAATCCATTATTTCATTTTGATCTAAGAATCGAACAGAACTTCTGTAGGCAATTAAATTACCACCAGTTCTTACCCAAGCCTTTAGTTTTTCAGCATGAGATTTAGTAAGACCATAACCGTAATTTGCTGGAATAATGATGCTGGTATATCTACTGAGATCTCTCATCGACAAACTAGTTACGTCTAATTTGGTTAGCTTGATCTCATAACGTTGATCAAATAAATGCCATATTTCACCAGCGTCATAAGATGCAATGCCGTCTCCAACTAGGATGGCAACCTCCTGTTTTTTAATGGGTCTAAAATTATTAGATCCCAAATCAATACCATTGCTATAACCTGAAGCAACTGCTCTAATTTGAATACCGCTATCTTCTGCGATGGCTTTCATAAACGATCTTAATTCTTGCTTATCAAGAACTTGATTTTGTACAGGAACTTCGATGGTTCCATAGTCGTATGAAACTCCTTCCAAACTAAACTTTTTAAGAGAAACCTTTGCTCTTAGGCCCTTGTTTAGAATTTTATTGAGTGCTTTAGGAGTGTAGTAATTGTGCCATTCAAATAAATAAGCATAAGTTCCTTCACCGATCAGCGACCCTTTAATAGGTTCTAACTTTTCAACTTTTTCTGCTGAAGAAGGAATACTGCTAATCGTACTGTAATCTAAATCAAATGCCAAAGGAAACGTCCAAGAGGAGATATCGTAGAATAAGCTATCTTGAAATTTAGTCTGCTTATTAAACATCGCATCGATAAGCTTTTTGTTTTTTTGATTAAGAGGAACCACATAGGAATGATCTTCCTTATAGTTTTTTCCAGAAGTTGATAAAGGTTCATTTAATTTGTAAAATGCAATTTTGTGACGCTCTAAGATTTCAGCAAGATGCCATGCTCTTGCAGGATCTTTAGGATTCCCAAACACATAGGCTTTATTCTTTTCTTTAACAGCCTCTGCTCGCATGTTGTTGTAAAAATCTCTCTGATAAGCCAAAAGTTTTTCTCTCATATTGACTGCGGCATCTAATGTGGATAGGGCAGCTGTAAATTGATTTCTAATGGTAAAAGGGAAAGTGAGTACTCCATTGTCACTTTCTTGTGCGTGACCGCGAGAACTTCCTTGTTCGAATAATATTCCAATAGATCCATTGATGTCTGGAAAAGTAGACCCTTTGCCGTAGTAAAAGTCATCGTAATTTTCTTCAGAGTAGTAAAAGGATCCTAATTTGTCAAACGCTTTGGCGTGATAGGATCCAATTTCAGCAGTTAAACGTTGATTTTCTTTTGGAGTCAAAGGGTTGATACGTGTAGGTTCTCCAGGTTGAAAAAAGAATGAAGAATTGGTGCCCATTTCATGATGATCCGTTAAGATGTTTGGAAGCCAATGGTGGTAACTGTTGATTCGAGCTCTACTTTCTGGTAGCTGAGCAGGTAACCAGTCTCTGTTAAGGTCAAACCAGTAGTGATTAGTTCTCCCGCCTGGCCATGCTTCTCTGTATTCACGATCGTTTGGATCAGGGTTGATCTGAGAATTTTTATGCATATTAGCCCAAGTAGAAAATCGTTGAAGTCCATCAGGATTAAAAGAAGGATCCATTAAGATGACCGTATTTTCAAGTGCATTTTCAATATAAGGTCCTTGAGCAGCAGCTAAATAATAGATATACGCTAATCCAGCATTGGCTCCTGAAGGTTCATTTCCGTGAATTGAGAAGCCTTGGTAGATTACAAGTGGCTGATTTTTGATGTCAACACTTGTCCCTTCAGTATTTGCTAAATGAGCTTCTTGAATAGCTTCGATGTTTTCGTGATTCTTTTTAGAAGTAACAGTCAATAAAAGAATAGGTCTCCCTTCAAAAGTTGTTCCTCTGTTTTCAATACTTACACGATCTGAAACCTCAGCGATGGTCTGCATATACTGAACTAATTTGTCGTGTGTTACATGCCACTGGCCAACCTCATGTCCAAAGACTTGTTTTGGTGTTGGAATCGATTGATTGTAAGTGATGTCTTGTGGTAAATAGTAATTTAAATCGAGTGATTCTTGTGCAAATGTGAGCGTGCTAACGAGGCATCCCACAAAAAGGAGGGTTAATTTTTTCATGATCAATAGTATAGTTTGTTATAAAAATAAAGAAAGGCCTCTAAAAAGAGGCCTTTACAATCAATTATTTTTTAAAATCTTCTAGATATCGTCAAAATCTACATCTGTAAAACTAGAAGTGTCTGATGAACTTTCAGTAATTACCTCTGAAAACTCATCTTCTTGTTCATCCGATTCTTTTTTGAAATCTTTTTGATGACGCTCAGAAATTACTTCCTCACCTTTGCGATCAACTATATAATCCATCATTTCCGCAGTCAATTCTTTAAATGAATCGAAGTCTTCTTTGTAAAGATATATCTTGTGTTTCTTATAGTGAAACGATCCATCTTCATGGGTAAATTTTTTGCTCTCAGTGATTGTTAAATAATAATCCCCAGCTTTAGTTTCTCTCACATCGAAGAAGTATGTTCTTCTTCCTGCTCTCAATACTTTAGAGTATATTTCTTCTTGTTCCATTTTCCTAATCTTATTTAGATAACAGTTATAGGTTCAAATTTGGAAAAAAAAAGGGATACGAACAACAGAATTTTAATTTTCTTTTGAGCTCGTTTGAGCTTCATAGAGAGATTTGTAATAGCCTTCTTTTGCAAGTAGTTCACTGTGAGTCCCTTGTTGTTCTATTTTGCCTTCAGACAATACAATTATTTTATCTGCATTTAAAGCAGAGGATACTCGGTGCGAAACAATTAGAGTTGTTTTGTCCTTGGAGGATTCTTTGATATTTCTAAGGATGATTTCCTCTGTTTCTGTGTCTACGGCTGATAAACAATCGTCAAAAAGAAATATTTTTGGATCTTTAATAAGTGCTCTTGCTATCGAAACGCGTTGTTTTTGACCACCACTTAGGGTAATACCGCGCTCCCCTAAAACCGTATCATAACCTTTGTTAAACTCGATAATATTTTGGTGTACAGCTGCTTTTTTTGCAACTTCCTCTATGGTTTCTTGAGTTGCTTGTTGGGTTCCAAATCCAATATTAAAAGCAATAGAATTTGAAAATAAAAAGGCCTCTTGAGGTACCACGCCCATCGCTTTTCTAAGGGAGTTTAATGCAATATTTTGAATGGGTTCTCCGTCAATGGTTATGACACCTGAATCTACATCGTACATTCTAGTAATGAGATCGATAATGGTGGATTTACCTGCTCCTGTTTTTCCAAGTACAGTCAGTGTTTCTCCTTTAGAGATAGTGAAACTTACTTCATCAAGAGCCTTTATGCCAGTATCTGGATAGGTAAAGCTTACTTTTTCAAATACAATTTCTCCCTCAAGTTCTTTTTCAATTGCAGTTTCATTGTCTGTGATGTCAGGAACCACACTTAAAAATTCATTGATTCGCTTCTGTGAAGCTTCAGCTCTTTGTATAATGGATGATAGCCAACCAACTATGGCTACAGGCCAAGTGAGCATATTGACATAGATGATGAATTCTAAAATCAAACCAACAGATTCAATTTCTCCTTCTATGTATCTTTTTCCACCAATAAATATGACAAAAAGGTTACTAATCCCGATCAGCAGCAACATCAATGGAAAAAACCAGGCTTGTACTTTAGCAAGTTCAATACTTTTAGTTCTTCCTTCATCTGCTAATTGAGAGAGCTCCTCATTTACATTTTGTTCGATTCCATAAGCCTTAATCACAGAGATTCCTGAAAAAGATTCCTGAGTAAAGGTGGATAGTTTTGATAAAAATTCCTGAACGACAGTTGATCTTTTGTGAATGATTTGAGAAATCTTATAAATCAAAACTGAAAGGATCGGTAAAGGGAGTAAGGTATAGGTAGCTAAAGTTGGTTCTTTAAGAAACATCAGTGGAATCAAACAAGCAAATAAGGTAATGGTTTGAATTCCGTACATCAGGGCAGGACCTACATACATTCTAACCTGTGAAACATCTTCACTGATTCGATTCATCAAATCCCCAGTTCGGTTGTTTTTGTAAAAACTCAAATGTAGCTTTTGGTAGTGTTTAAAAATTTCATCTTTTAAATCAGCCTCGATGAAACGAGAAACGTTAATAATCGTTTGGCGCATTAAAAAGGTGAAGAAACCAGAGAGCAGTGCTGCACCTAAAATGATGAGTATGTAATTTAAAAGGGTTACCTTGATATCATCAGTAGTGGCGTCAGGGGAGCTGAGATAAATTTCAACGGCTCTTACAGACTTGTTAACCATTGGAGGCATAATCAGCGAAAATACCCTAGCAATTATAGTGATTACAATACCTAACAGTAATTTTGTCTTGTATTTTAAGAAGTATTTATTGAGGTGTTTAAGGGATTTCATCTAATTGTTTTAAGAGCTGAAGTAAACAGTGAACAAATATAGTAGGTTTGTGTGAAATCACAGGAATAGCATTAAACTTATTTGTAAAGATATTTGACTTGTATTCTACAATAATGTATTATTTTTGCATTGAAATTGTTTTTAAAATAAGTTCTTATACATGTTAACAAGAAGGCATATTAGAGTAAAAGTGATGCAGGGAATCTACGCATTGCAACATTCAAAAGACAGCAATTTAAAGGAGCAAGAATTGTTTTTGCAGAAGAGTATGGCTAATATGTTTACGCTCTACACTTCCTTGTTAGCACTCCTTTTAGAGCTTAAAGCGATGGCCGAAAATCAATTAGAAGTCAGCTCTAAGAAATACATCAAAGAAACAACACCTACTTTTAAAAACCCTTCAAAGTTTGCAGATAACGCGGTTTTAAAGCTGCTTTTTGAAGATAGCTTTCTAACAGAAACTATCGAGTCTAAAAAGTTGAAGATTTGGTATCTCAATCCTGAGTATGTAAAGATTTTATACAAAGAAATCACCACAAGCGAAGTTTATAAAATCTATATGGAATCAGAGGAGATCAGTTTTGATGCTGATAGAGATTTTATTGTAGAGGTTTTTAAAAACATTATAGCTCCAAACGAGAAACTTTACGAATTTTTAGAAGACGATCAGTTGACCTGGATTGATGACTTACCAATAGTCAATACCTTCTTGCTTAAAAAATTAAAGAAATTAACGGATTATTCAACTGAGAGTTTATTGCCTGCACTCAAGGTCGATAAAGAAGATTTAGATTTTGGTTTAAATCTATTGAGAAAATGCAGTCTTAAATCTGAAGAATTAATTCAACAATACGTCGATAAAACAGCCAATTGGGACAAAGAACGAATAGCAGATTTAGATGCGATATTACTTCAAATGGCTATTTGTGAGTTTATGAATTTCCCATCTATACCTGTACGCGTGAGTTTGAACGAGTATTTAGAGATTGCTAAGGAGTATTCTTCACCTAAGAGTAGTATTTTTATCAATGGAATTTTAGATACGGTTTCCAATGAATTAAAAGAAAACGGAAAACTAAAGAAAAGCGGTAGAGGTTTACTATAAATTTTATAATTTTAGCCGACGAACTTAAAAAGCAAATAACACAATGAAAAAAGCATTATTAATAGTAGGAGTAATTGGACTTGTTGGTTTTACATCTTGTAAAGACAAAACCACACAGAAAATGAACATCGATCAAACTGAAGTTTCTTCAGCAAAGTCACAGTCGAATATGGCAGTTATGGTTTTTGATAAAAAAGTTCACGACTTTGGAGAAATTCAACAAAATGCTCCACAGGAGACCGTATTTACCTTTACCAATACTGGAGATGCTCCACTGATTATCACTAACGCTACTAGTAGCTGTGGATGTACCATTCCTGAATATCCAAAAAACACTCCAATCGCACCTGGTGAAAAAGGAAACCTTAAGGTGAAGTTCAATGGATCGGGTATGAATAAAGTAACCAAGACGATTCGTGTTCAAACCAACACTGCTTCTGGAGAAGAAATCTTACAAATTCACGCCTTTGTAGTTCCTAAGAACGCAATGGCTAATTAATTAAATATAAATTTTTAATAAGTATTCAATGGAGAATTTAAACCAGTTTTTGCCAATGTTTATGATCATTGCAGTGGCGTATTTTTTTATGATTCGCCCTCAGATCAAAAAGCAAAAACAAGAAAAAGCTTTTGCTAGTAGTTTATCTAAAGGTGATAAGGTTGTAACTAAAAGTGGAATGTACGGAAAGATTGTAGAACTTAACGATGCTGATAATTCATGTGTGATTGAAACCATGGCAGGAAAGATTAAGTTTGATCGTTCAGCAATTTCCATGGATATGAGTAAAAAACAAAGCAAGAGCTAAAATCTTCATTCATGTATAAAGAGCAACCAATAGGTTGCTTTTTTTTTAATCGTTTATTGTATTTTTACAGTATGTATAAAAGAATTATTCGCCCCCTATTCTTTATGCTCGATCCCGAGCGTGTTCACCACATTGCAACTTTTCTGTTAAAATTGTCATCATCTATAGGTTTAAGGCCCTTGATTAGAAGTTTGCATCAATTTCATCACCCTGATTTAGAACGTGAGGTATTTGGTATTAAATTTAAAAATCCAGTAGGATTAGCAGCAGGATTTGATAAGAATGCTGAAATGTATAAAGAACTATCGGATTTGGGTTTTGGATTTGTTGAGATCGGAACCTTAACACCTAAACCGCAGCCAGGTAATGATAAAAAACGATTGTTTCGACTCAAAAAAGATCAGGCGATTATCAATCGAATGGGATTTAACAACAAAGGGGTTGATGTTGCTGTTCGCAAGCTGAAGAAAAACAAGAACATACTCATTGGAGGAAATATTGGAAAGAATAAAGTAACTCCTAATGAAAAAGCAGTTGATGATTATATCTATTGTTTTAGAGCTCTCTTTTATTATGTTGATTATTTTGTGGTCAATGTAAGTTCTCCAAATACACCAGGACTTAGAGAACTTCAAGACAAGAAGCCACTTAGTAAGATACTTTTAGCACTTAAAGAAGAAAATGTAATCATAGCAAAAAATAATTCAGTAGCTCCAAAACCAATTTTACTTAAAATTGCACCAGATCTTACAGATGATCAGTTAATAGATATTGTTGATATCGTTAATGAAACAAAGATTGATGGAGTTATCGCTACCAATACTATTTTATCTAGGGAAGGATTAGCTTCTGATAAGAATTTAGTAGAAGAGGCCGGAGGTCTTAGTGGAAAGCCATTAAGAGAACGTTCTACTGAGGTCATTCGATTCTTACATCAAAAATCAAAGGGAAGTTTTCCAATTATTGGAGTAGGTGGGATTCACAGTGCTGAGGATGCACTTGAAAAATTAGAAGCTGGAGCAACTCTGATACAGCTGTGGACTGGATTTATATACGAAGGTCCAGCACTTATTAAAAAAATAAACAAAGCACTGTTGAAACGCTAAACTATGTTGACTCTGAAGATAGTATCGATTTTCGCAGTGAATGTTTTTGTATTAGCGCTAATGCCAGGTCCCGATAATATCTTTGTCGCTATTCAAAGCTTGTCTTATGGTAAAAAACACGGACTAGCGACTGTTCTTGGTTTGGTTAGTGGGTGTCTAGTACATACACTACTTGTTGCATTTGGGGTCTCAGCACTTATCAAAAACAGCGAATTAATCTATTCGATTATCATTGTGTTTGGAGCTGCTTATCTACTTTACTTAGCTTATAAAGTTTACGGATCTGAAATCCAAATCGATTTAAAACGATCCAATACCCCAAAACTAAATCTGGTTCAATCCTATAAAAAGGGTGTGGTAATGAATGTGCTCAATCCCAAAGTTGGAATCTTTTTTTTAGCATTTTTTCCTGCATTTTTATTCTCTGATTCCATCAGTGTTAGCAATCAATTTATTTTTCTGGGACTTATTTTTGCGCTCATCACTTTTATTGTTTTTTCAACTATAGCATTAATGGCCTCAATGCTTCATAAATACAGTGCTACAAACTCTCAGTTGTTTTGGATTAAATGGATTCAAATTTCAGTGTTTATACTTATAGCGTTTTATATTCTTTGGTCTCATTTTTATTCCTATTTTTAAGCTAGGAATCAACCAAATGAATAATTCACTGCGTATAATTGAATGTCCAAGAGATGCCATGCAAGGCATCAAGACTTTTATACCAACTTCTGACAAAGTTTACTATTTACAGTCGCTGTTAAACTGCAATTTTCACACCCTTGATTTTGGATCCTTTGTGTCTCCTAAAGCAATTCCACAGATGAGTGACACGGCTGAGGTTTTAAAAGCCTTGGATCTATCTAAAACTAAAACCAAACTGTTGTCAATTGTAGCTAACGAAAGAGGGGCGGTAGATGCCTTAAAACATTCAGAAATTGATTATTTGGGCTATCCTTTTTCCATTTCTGAAAACTTTCAGATGAGAAATACACATAAGAGTATTGAAGAGTCTGTTGTCGTTTTAGAAAAGATTATAGATCTTGCAACAGAAAAGAACAAAGAAGTAGTCACCTATCTGTCTATGGGATTTGGCAATCCCTATGGAGATCCATGGAACACTGAAATTGTTGCTTCATGGGTTTCAAAACTCGATTCGATGGGCGTAAAAATTATTTCACTTTCTGATACAGTTGGGACTGCCAAGACAGAGGATATACAAATGCTTTTTGAGCGATTGATCCCCAGGTATCCGCAGATAGAGTTTGGAGCTCATTTACACACACACCCTAAGTCTTGGAAGCCCAAAGTCGAAGCGGCATTTTTAGGAGGGTGTAGACGCTTCGATGGAGCAATTCAAGGATTTGGTGGTTGTCCTATGGCTATGGATGCTCTCACTGGCAATATGCCTACTGAGAAAATTCTCTCTTTTTGTTCGAAGCACAAATTAGAAACGGGTGTCAATTGGATGGCATTTGAAGCGGCTCATAACAAAGCGACAGACTTATTTGGCAAATACCATTAAAAACTTATTTTTTATCTGTATATTTGCACGCAATTAATCCTTAATTGCCATGGAAGCTCATCAAAACAAAATTATTGGAGAAGGTCTAACGTACGACGACGTTCTATTAATTCCAGCCTATTCGGAAATACTTCCTAGAGAAGTGTCCATCGAATCAAAATTTACAAAAAATATCAGTCTTAATGTTCCTATTGTTTCTGCAGCAATGGATACCGTTACTGAATCTAAAATGGCTATTGCTATGGCTAGAGAGGGTGGTATTGGTGTATTGCATAAAAACATGACCATAGAACAACAAGCCCTAAAGGTTCGCAAAGTTAAAAGAGCTGAAAGTGGAATGATTATCGATCCTGTAACACTGCCCATAAGTGCTACTGTTAAAGATGCAAATGATGCAATGAGAGAATACAGCATTGGAGGTATTCCTGTTGTTGGTGAAAACAAGGAGCTGTTGGGTATTGTGACCAATAGAGATTTGCGTTTTGAAAAGAAAAATGACAAAAAGATTTCTGAAGTAATGACTTCAGAGCACATTGTTACTGCATCTGCAGGAACTTCACTTACTCAAGCTGAAGCAATCCTTAAGAAACACAAAATTGAAAAACTACCTGTTGTTGATGATCAAAATAGATTAATAGGATTAATCACTTTTAGAGATATAACAAAACTAGGTCAAAAACCTATTGCAAATAAAGATGTTTATGGACGATTAAGAGTAGCTGCTGCTATTGGTGTAACTGGTGATGCTGTCGATAGAGCAGAGGCACTTGTCAACGCTGGGGTGGATGCTATTATTATCGATACAGCTCACGGACATACCAAAGGTGTAGTTAGTGTACTCAAAGAAGTTAAATCTAAGTTTCCTCAAATTGATGTAGTTGTAGGAAATATCGCTACAGCTGAAGCTGCTAAATATCTTGTTGAAGCAGGTGCTGATGCTGTTAAAGTTGGAATTGGACCAGGTTCAATCTGTACGACTCGTGTAGTTGCTGGTGTTGGATTTCCTCAATTTTCAGCAGTTCTAGAAGTTGCTGCAGCGATCAAAGGATCTGGAGTTCCAGTAATTGCAGATGGAGGAATTCGCTATACAGGAGATATTCCTAAAGCAATCGCAGCTGGGGCTGACTGTGTGATGCTCGGTTCACTTCTTGCAGGAACTAAAGAATCACCAGGAGAAACCATTATATACGAAGGACGTAAGTTTAAGTCTTACAGAGGTATGGGTTCAGTAGAAGCGATGAAACAAGGATCTAAAGATCGTTACTTCCAAGATGTAGAGGACGATATTAAAAAGTTAGTTCCAGAAGGAATTGTAGGAAGAGTACCTTATAAAGGAGAACTTTATGAGAGTATTCACCAATTCGTAGGTGGATTAAAAGCAGGTATGGGATACTGTGGAGCAAAAGACGTTCCAACCCTTAAAGAATCTTCTCGCTTTGTGAAAATTACAGCAAGTGGAATACACGAATCACATCCACACGATGTAACCATTACCAAAGAATCTCCTAACTACAGTAGATAGGAATTACTTACAATGATAAAATTTTAGATAGTTATTGGCCTGCGTAAGTGGGCCAATCTTTTGTTTTATAGATATTATCTCCAAAGTATATAGCAACTTTTAGGAAAGGATCCACTTCTTGATATCCCGTTAAAGGAGCGAGCATTTTCTGTCCTTCGTCTAAAAACACAACAGTAGGGTAGCTGAGTTTCCCTTGAAGAAGCGCTAGAGCAAGTTCGTGATAACCACTTCTTCCACTTGAGACAAATTTGAATTCTTTTCCGTCATAAGTGATTGGTTCTTTTCCCTCAGCATCAAACTTTACCATATAAAAATTCTCATTCATATAGGCCGCTACTTTTGGATTTTGAAAGGTATTCTGATCCATTACTTTACACCATTTACACCAGTCTGTGTAAACATCAATAAACATCTTTTTAGGATTTTCTTCAGAGTTTTGAAGTGCAACAGCCTCATCCCAACTCATCCAATTGATTTCTTGAGCTTGTAGTTGTGAAACTACTCCTATCACAAGAGTAATCACTATAGTGTAAAATAATTTCATAGCAATATATTATTTCACTAAAGTACAATAAAAGTCCTAAAGTTGTGTAACAATAGTTATTGTGCGCTAACAGCTTCTTTAGTAAATACTCCTTTAAGATCAATTTGATTTCTGAGAAGATCCTCCATCGATTCTCTTTCTCTGATCAAATGAGCCTGATCGTTGTACCAAAGTACTTCGGCTGGCTTAAATCTAGAGTTGTAGTTACTAGCCATTGAGAAACAATAAGCTCCGGCATTGTCTAATGCAAGAATATCACCCTCAGTAATTTCAGCGATTTTAACGTTGGTGGCAAAAGTATCAGTCTCACAAATATATCCCACAACAGAATAGAAACGATCTTTTCCTTTTGGATTTGAAATATTGCTGATGTGGTGTTTAGCACCGTACAACATTGGTCTAATTAGGTGATTAAACCCAGAATCAACCTGAGCAAATACAGTAGATGTAGTTTGTTTTACAACATTTACTTTAACTAAAAATTTACCTGCCTCACTTACTAAGAATTTACCAGGCTCGAATCCTAGTGTCAAATCTTTGCCGTATTCTCTGCAGAATTCGTTGAAACGATTCGAAAGCTTTTTTCCTAATTCTTCTATATTGGTTTCAATATCACCTTCTTTGTACGGAACTTTAAATCCAGATCCAAAATCGATAAAGTCTAAGTCTTTAAAATTTTTGGCAGTGTCAAACAAAATCTCAGAAGCGTAAAGGAAAACATCGATATCTAAGATATCACTTCCAGTGTGCATGTGAATTCCATTGATATTCATTCCTGTCAATTCAACAATTCTAAGAATATGCGGAATTTGGTGAATACTGATTCCAAATTTAGAATCGATATGACCTACAGAGATATTAGCATTTCCACCTGCCATAACATGTGGATTAATACGAACACACACTGGAGTATTTGGATGCTTTGATCCAAATTGCTCCAATAAAGAAAGATTGTCTATATTGATTTGAACACCCAGTAAAGCAGCTTCTTCTAATTCTTCTAGAGAAACACCATTTGGTGTAAATATGATATCAGAAGCCTCAAAACCAGCTGCTAATCCCAATTCAACCTCTTGAATAGAAACAGTGTCTAAACCTGCTCCAAGGCTATTCATTAATCTTAGAACACTAATATTAGAAAGCGCCTTAACAGCGTAATTTAATTTTAAATGTGGAACATTTGAAAATGCAGTAGAAAGTCGTTCGTACTGACTTTTGATTTTATCAGCGTCGTATACGTATACTGGTGCTCCAAATTCTTTTGCAATCGCTAGTAGATCCTTGTTTTTCATGAGGGTCGTAAATTTTCCACAAAAATATACTTTACAAAGGTCTCATACAAGAGGATTATTGTAATTATTTAATTTTAAAACATTTTGTTTTATTTTTAACAATAATAATTCAAAAAATTACTGAACTAAGCCTTTTTAATAGTTATTATTCCTTTCTGTTTTTCTATTTTTGTATCGAATAATAAAGCAAACATATGAATCTTCACGAATATCAAGGAAAAGAAATTTTAGCGAGCTTTGGTGTTGGAGTACAACGCGGAATTGTTGCCGGGACACCAGAAGAAGCTGTAGAAGCTGCAAAGCGTTTAACCGAAGAAACAGGTACCGGATGGCATGTGATTAAAGCACAGGTTCACGCTGGTGGTAGAGGTAAAGGTGGCGGAGTAAAACTCGCTAAAAACTTAGATGAGGTTAAATCAATTGCATCTGATATAATCGGAATGAATTTAATAACTCCTCAAACTTCTGCTGAGGGAAAGAAAGTTCACCAAGTTTTAGTTGCAGAGGATGTGTATTATCCTGGTGATAGTGAAACTTCAGAATTCTATATCTCTGTTCTTTTAAACAGAGGAACAGGAAGAAATATGATTATGTACTCTACAGAAGGAGGAATGGATATTGAAGCAGTTGCAGAACATACTCCTCACTTAATCTTTACAGAAGAAATCGATCCTTCAGTTGGATTAATGCCTTTTCAAGCTAGAAAAATTGCTTTTAACTTAGGTCTTAGCGGTCAGGCATTTAAAGGGATGACAAAATTTGTCGCTTCTCTATACAAAGCATATGTGGAAAGTGACTCTTCACTTTTTGAAATCAATCCAGTACTTAAAACTTCTGACGATAAGATTTTAGCAGTTGATGCTAAAGTAGTATTGGACGATAACGCTCTTTACAGAAGACCAGCTTATGCTGAAATGAGAGATACAAGAGAAGAAAATCTTGTTGAAGTTGAAGCTAAAGAAGTTGGATTAAACTACGTTGACTTAGATGGAAACGTTGGGTGTATGGTAAACGGAGCAGGTCTTGCAATGGCAACTATGGATTTGATCAAAATGGCTGGTGGTGAACCTGCAAACTTCTTAGATGTTGGTGGTACAGCAGATGCTAAGCGTGTTGAGCAAGCTTTTAGATTGATTTTAAAAGATGAAAATGTTCAAGCAATCTTGATCAATATCTTTGGAGGTATTGTGCGTTGTGACCGTGTAGCACAAGGTGTTGTTGACGCCTACACCAATATGGGAGATGAAATTAAAGTTCCTATTATTGTACGACTTCAAGGAACAAATGCAGTTGAGGCTAAAGAAATCTTAGATCAATCAGGACTTGCTGTTCATTCAGCAGTGCAATTCCAAGAAGCTGCAGATAAAGTTAAAGAAGTATTAGCATCTTAAGATAATTACTCAATCATAACAAAAAAGCCGATGTTATTCATCGGCTTTTTTTGTGGTTTTAACTTAAACAGAAATTTATATTCAAAAGTATCGATACATTGTTTTAAATAAAATGTAATTAATTAGTTACATTTGTAAAGATTGATGTGTGCGTATAATTGAAATTACAGAAGAGTGTTATGTATTTATTCATAATCAAGACGAAAGAACAATTGAAAAATTTTATCAATTAATAGAGGTAATACGTTCTATAAGGGTAGTTAATTCATCGTTTGTTAAAAAGTTGAAAGAAACTAAATTTTATGAACTAAGATTAAAAGTAAATAATGAATATCGAATAGTATTACTTACTGTTGACCATCAAAATTTTTCTGAATCAAATCATATAATTTGTTTGAATGGCTTTATTAAGAAATCAACAAAAGATTATAGAAAAGCACTGAGAAAAGCAGAACAAATAGTAAAAAATTTAAATCAATAGAAATGTCAAAAGTATTAAACGCGAATGATTTGTTGTCCTTGCGTTATGGTGAGGAAGGCTCCGTAAAACGTGAAAAGTTTAAAGAAGATGCCTTGGCGTATTATTTTGGGGAATTGATTAAAAATAGAAGAAAGGAGTTAAAATTAACACAACAGGATTTAGCTACTATTGTAGGAAAGAAACGTCCTTATATAAGCAGAGTTGAAAATGGAGAAGATATTCAACTTTCAAATTTTGCAATTATATTAAATGCTTTAGGAATAAGTTTAGAATTTAAATATTAATCAATAGTTGCTTTCGGTTTTGTTTTTAAAGACTCTGCTGGATTTTTAGGTTTTTCTTTCGTTCCTCTTAAATAGATCACTAGTCCATTTAGGAAATATCTGAGAATTTGATCTCCACATTCCATGTATTTGGGATGATCTTCCTTTCTAAAAAAGGCCCCTAATTCTGATTTGGATACTCTAAGGTCCGCCATTTTTAAAATTTCTACAATGTCTTCATCTCTTAGTTGAAGAGCAACTCTTAATTTCTTTAATACGTCGTTATTGGTCATCAGTTTTGAATTGGGGTTTGTAATAGTGATAGTATACTAGCGATTCCTTCGGTGAGGTTTCCTATACGTAAGTTTTCGTTGGGTGCGTGGATGTTATTATCCGGATTAGGTATACGCAGTGAAACAGCATCCACACCTAGTGTTGTAATAAATGGAGCTATGGGCTGTGAACCACCAGTGGTTCTTGTTAAAACATACTTGTCTCCAAATAAGGGTTGTAAGCAATCATCCATTAGCGTTCGAATAGGACTGGATAGTGGTGTTCTAAAAGGTTTAGATCCTATTTTATAGCTAAGTGATGCCATATTCTCATAAATCGATCGTTCTTCATCTGTGGGTTCTCCATCGATTAATTCAAATCCTTGTTTTACAATGTGATTTTTTAGAACTTCAATCAAATCTTCAGGTTTTGATTCTTTAACGGTTCTCATATCAATTTCAATTACCACTTTATCGGGAATGATTGTTCTGACTTGTTTTCCCGTCCAGGCTGCTTGTATACCTCTTATATTTAAGGAAGGGTATTGAAGGGATCCCTGATAGGAATTAGAGACCATTTCCTCAATGGCAATTCCCAATCGCTCGTTTAATTCTATGGGATCCATACTAGCATTGGCGAGTTCTGCATTGACTAAATCATTAAGTACAATACCCTTGTAGAAATCATCGACGAGCACCATTCCACTTTCATCTTTCATACTCGCAATTAATCTCGATGCTTTAAAGACTGGGTTTGGAGCGTAGTTTCCGTATTGACCAGAATGCAATGGTTCTTTTGGTCCAAATACCGTAAGGGTAGCGGTAACGATACCACGAGCACCAAAGGTCACAGTAGGTTTATTACTCACATCTCTAGTACCATCCATAATGATTAAATAATCGGCATCAAATGCACTTTTGTTTTCAGTAACAGCTTTTTCAAGGGTAGGAGAACCCATTTCTTCCTGAAAATCCAGAAGTAGCTTTAGATTAAATGCAGTCTTCCATTTCTTGGAATGATAGTATTCTAAAGCTGTTAGTAGAGCAGTACTAGGTCCTTTTGAATCAGATACAGATCTGCCAAAAACCCTCCAATCTTTATTAGGAGCTGAGCTGTTCTCAAAAGGGATAGTATTCCAACTTCCATCAGCTTGTTGTTCTTTGATCACTATTTGATAAGGATCCTCTTGATCCCAGCTACTTTTATTGACAGGCTGTCCATCAATCTGAAGGTAAAATAAAACCGTAGGTAAACTGGAGTCGACATTCTTAGATGCTAAGAGAACAGGGACTCCATCGGTGGTGATGATCTGAGTAGTGAAATCTAAATTTTCTAAAAGCTCTTTTGAATAATTCAGATTCTTATTCAGTTGTTCTTGAAACTTTGAATCATTAGCTACTGTCACAAAATCCTTTAGGTTTATTAAGGCTTTAGGAGTCAACTCCTCCGCTAAACTAAAGATCTTGTCGGATTTTAATTTTTGAGCCTTTACAACAGTTGTAAAACTGATGATGATGCCCATTAGAATGGTAAGTACTTTATTCATAGTTTTTTCTTTTGATCTTGTAACAACTTGATTTCATCTCGAAACGCAGCAGCAGCTATAAAGTCTAGATCCATGGCAGCCTTTTCCATAAGCTTTCTTCTATTGGTTATGCGTTTGTCGATTTCACTCGAGCTGAGGTATTCAACATCTTTTTCTTGAGCTAATTTCTCTTTCTTTTCAAAGTGATATGCAGATACAGAGTTTTTAGTCAGAACATTATCAAGACTTTTATTTAGTGCTTTTGGGATAAGGTTGTTTGCTTTGTTATAAGCGTTTTGTTTTTCCCTTCTATAGTTGGTCTCATCAATGGTGAGTTGCATACTCTTGGTAATCTTATCTGCATACATGATGGCTTTACCATCGGGATGTCTAGCAGCTCTACCAATAGTTTGAGTCAACGAGCGATGAGATCTCAAAAAACCTTCTTTGTCAGCGTCAATAATTGCTACAAGTGATACCTCTGGAAGATCTAAGCCCTCTCTTAGGAGATTGACTCCAATGAGCACATCATAGATTCCTTTGCGAAGATCTTGCATTATTTCAACACGCTCTAAGGTATCGACATCCGAGTGGATATATGAACAGCGTATTTGCAATCGAGTCAAATACTTCGTGAGTTCTTCGGCCATACGTTTGGTAAGGGTTGTTACTAAAGTACGCTCATTCTTTTCAACTCGTTGTCTGATTTCTTCCATCAAATCATCGATTTGATTTTCAGATGGACGAACCTCAATGATGGGATCCAACAATCCAGTTGGACGAATAATTTGCTCGGTATACACTCCTTCACAATGAGCGAGTTCATAATCCGCTGGAGTAGCACTCACATAGAGCACTTGATTTTGAAGCATTTCAAACTCTTCGAACTTCAATGGTCTGTTGTCCATTGCGGCTGGTAATCGAAAGCCGTATTCCACCAGGTTTTCTTTTCTAGAACGATCGCCCCCATACATGGCGTGCACCTGAGGAATAGTCACATGAGATTCATCGACTACCATTAGAAAATCATCTGGGAAATAATCTAAAAGACAAAAGGGCCTTGTTCCAGGATCTCTACCGTCTAAATAACGAGAGTAGTTTTCAATACCAGAACAATAGCCGAGTTCGCGTATCATTTCTAAATCGAATTCGGTGCGTTCTTGTAAGCGTTTAGCTTCAAGAGATTTGCCAATTTCTTTAAAGTAATTGACTTGTTTGACCAAATCATCTTGAATTTGATGTATGGCATTCTGAAGTACATCTTGAGAAGTCACAAACATATTAGCAGGATAGATTCTCAAATGCTCTACCTTGGATAAAGTTTTGTTATTGAGAGGGTCGTAAAGTTCCATTTCTTCAATTTCATCACCAAAAAAGTGAATTCGATATGCGTGATCGGTATAGGAAGGAAATACATCAACAACATCTCCATGGATTCTAAAGTTTCCGTTTTTAAACTCATCGGTTGTCCTAGAATAGAGACTTTGAACCAATAAGTGCAATAA
This sequence comes from uncultured Flavobacteriaceae bacterium, assembly GCA_937136455.1. Lineage (GTDB taxonomy): Bacteria > Bacteroidota > Bacteroidia > Flavobacteriales > Flavobacteriaceae > MAG-120531. The sequence goes on from CAKZOO010000051.1 coordinate 71,159, forward strand.
TTTTGTTCTTGAAATGACTTGATCAGTTTCAAGTTCAATTAGATTTTTCTTGAATTCAACTGGATTACCAATACCGTATAAACAGGAAACCGAGGCGATAACTATGACATCCCTCCTTCCAGAGAGCAGGGAAGAGGTGGTGCTAAGTCGCATCTTCTCAATATCCTCATTAATGGATAAATCCTTTTCAATGTAGACTCCTGTAACAGGAATATAAGCCTCAGGTTGGTAGTAATCGTAGTAAGAAACGAAGTATTCTACTGCATTGTTGGGAAAAAACTGTTTGAATTCTGAATAGAGCTGAGCAGCTAAAGTCTTGTTGTGAGCTAAGACTAAGGTTGGTTTTTGAACTTGTTCAATAACATTGGCAACCGTAAAAGTTTTTCCGGAACCCGTTACTCCCAGTAGGGTTTGATGCGTAACTCCCTCGTTGATCCCTTGAACTAATTCTTTAATAGCCTGAGGTTGATCTCCCGTGGGTTTGAATTTGGATTCGACTTTAAACTCCATGGTCTAAAAATACGAAAGCCCTTTGAATTGACCTATGAATGAAATACTAAAGGTCTCTCTTTTTTAAGATGACATACGAAAGGTAGATAAATGTTATTGCCCAAAAGATAGCGATACTAAAATCTCCAATACTGGTGTAGTAATCTAATTTCAGTTCTTCTCCTATTTGCTGAGCTACGGTTTGAACAGCTTCAAATCTTGAAAAAGGTTCTTTGAGAAGATTCCACATAGAATTTAATGGGAAGAATCCCATGATTGTATCGGTAGTGGAGCTATCGAAGAGTTTCCAGCGTAACATCCCTCTTACAAATCCTTCAAACATTTGCCAGATGACGATAAAACCTAAAGCATAGGCTGATTTTTTAACTAATACTCCAGCAAAAAGACAAAAGCTAAAAAAGGTAAAGAGTTTGACAAAATAGGCGAGAATAAAACTCAAATCGCTAAAAATGATTCCTAATTCGTTGTAATCTGAATACACCAATCCCAATATTAAACTGATGGTGAATATGAAAATAGTCGAGATCAAAGCAAATACCCCTGACATATAAACCTTTGAGAGAATAAATTCTTTTTTTGAAAGACCATCGATTAAATTTTGTTTGATGGTTTTATAGGAATATTCATTAGCAGTCATCGAAACGATAATAATGGCTAAAAAGACTTTAAATAAAGCCCCAAAAAAGCTGTTTAAATGCCAGATATAGGGGAAGTTAAAGATTCCTTGTTCTGCCAAGTGAAATTTTATTGGACCAATATCAAATTTGATAGCAGCGATCAGCGCTAGAGAACAAATAAGTGTAAAATAAGCATAGATAATGACTCTGCTAATTTTATTGTTCCAGAGTTTAATAAATTCTATTTCTAAAAGTCGTTTCATCGTTGGTATTTACTTTTGGTCAAACTCAAGAACTGTTCTTCTAAACTGATGTATTCCTTTGTTAAATGTGAAAGATAGATTCCTTTTTCAGACAATTGTTTGTTGAGTTGTTCCGATGGAATTTCAGACTCAATATCTGCTGTGATAAATCCATTTTTTTCTCTAATATCAGTTAAGTTGCTGATTGTTTTTAAGGTTTCTATCAATTGCTCATGATCGTTAGATTTGAGCTTGAAAAATCCCTTATGTCCATTCATCTCACTTACTTTACCATTGTAGAGTAAATTTCCTTTTTGAAGCACAAGAACATGAGAACACACTTTTTCAACTTCATCTAATAAGTGAGAGGCCAATAGAATAGTCGTTCCTTTAGATGCAATTTCAAGAATCAGCGATCGTATTTGGTGTATTCCTTCTGGGTCTAAACCGTTTGTTGGTTCATCTAGAATTAGAATTTCAGGATCGTTTAACAGAGCTGAAGCAATTGCTAAGCGCTGTTTCATTCCCAATGAGAAGGTGCTAAACTTAGAATCTTTTCGATCCCAAAGATCAACTAGTTTTAGCTTTTCTTCGACCTTATCTAATGATACTCCTTTGATTTTACAAACTAGTTCCAAATTCTTTGTAGCAGTGAGATAAGGGTAAAAGTTAGGACGCTCAATAATAGCCCCCACTTTTTTTAAAGCTTGGTGTACAGAGCTGCTTCCTCCAAACCACTCAAAATTTCCTAAAGAAGGATTTACAACATTGAGAACCATTCCCAAAGTAGTAGATTTACCACTTCCATTAGGTCCTAATAATCCATAGACATTACCCTTATAGAGTTCAAAACTTAAGTTGTTGACTGCTTTTAAGGGGCCGTAGTTCTTTGATAGATTGGATGCTGATAAAATAATTTCCAATAGTTTATGATTTTGGTCCTATTAATATTGACGAATAAATTAGTAATTTGTTACTTCTAAGATACAATTGTTTTACAAAATCAGAATTTTAGCACTATGGTTCAAAATATTATGTCCAAAAAAAAGCCTGCTTTTCCAGTTAATGAAAAGCTGATGGCTTACTTAAAGGAATACAATAGATATATTGAAGTGCCAGTACTCTACGAAGATTTACTTCGCTTTTCAGGGTCAGTAAGTGTATACGATGAAAATGATGAAGATACTTTGTGGATTCGAGTGTATTATTCTGAATACGAGCGTGATGAGATTGATCTTAGTCTAAAAAAGGTATACTCAATCCTTCATTCAGACGGAAGTGATTATATCATTCCTTATCTAAATGTAGACGCAATTGATTTTTGCACCTTTGGAAATTCTAAACCTTTTAGGGTAAAGATTCGAAACATCATCAATGACAACTTTACTTATTTCTATGTAAAACAAACAGATGCCTCAAGGATTTATGGATTGGAACTAGAGCATATGTTATCTCCTTATAATTTAAACTTCTTAGTTCACAAGGACACCCTAATTGAAGAACACATTCTAGGGATACCTGGTGATGTGTTCATCGAATCCTATTTAGAAGACTGTACTACTATTGAAAAGGCCCAGATCGCCAAGGAGTTTGTAAAATTTAACGAGCGTTGTATGATTCGTTTGTTAGGAGATATGAGGTCCTACAATTATGTGATTGTACCTATTCACGATTTTGACCATGTCGAGTATAAAATTAGAGCGATCGATTTTGATCAACAATCATTTGAAGGAAGACTCAATATTTACAGGCCACAGTTTTTTAAAGAAAACAATAGAGTCGTGGATATGGTTCGTGAACGCCTTAATGAAGATTCCATTACTCAGTATAAATTAGAAGAACGCTCTATTATGGCCAAGCGTATATTGTCTTGGGAAAAACGTTTAAACAAGTTGATTAAAGCATCCTTAGAGGATAAAATTTCAGTACAAGAAAATGTCGATCGACTTAAAATGGAAATCTTTGAACTCACTCATGATTATAGATTTAAATCCTGTAAATCGATGGGGGCTATATTGAATCTAACCCTTAGCTTCGTAAAGAAGAATTATGAAAATGTCACCATGAATGAAATTATCACTCGTAAGATACGCTAGTTCTTATACCTAACTCCATAAACATAGTGATTATGAAATCTATTTTTGAACTTTATTTTGATGTATATACTGTTTTTGAAGAAGTATCAAATGATGTTGTATTTCTAAAAATTAAAGAATTTGCAAGAGTCTGTAGCGATAGAGCTACTTACAATCAATTAAAATCTCTCGTGATCTGGGATGATTTGGTGATCAATTTTGGAGTAGGATTTGAAATGATTGCTTGTTATGAACAAATCAAAGACCTCGATCCTTCAGAAATCAAACGACTTCGATTGATCGCTCAAGAGTTTGCTAAAAGTGATCAATTAGATGATTCTTGGATGCGAGCTTTAAAGTGTGAACCGCACTTAGGTTGTGTGTATTACTTTCAACACGATGTTCGATTGATGATTCATCAGTACGATGAACCGCTTTTTAGAAGTATCAAAGATCTAAAATGCATCGATTTTTTGAATTCAAACTTTGAGTTCGACCTTCGACAAGCCAACACCACGAGAGCGCAACAATGGCTCGACACGTATACGAGCTTAGAAGATTCCAATACTGTTGTCGACCTTCAAAAGATGAAAAACGATTATTTAAAAAATAAAGTTGATAGCCTCCAACTAGAAGCTTCCTTAGTTTAACAAACCCTTTAGTTGGATTCTTTGTTGAAATAGACAAGGTAATAATACATTTGACGTTCTTCATCCCAACCTTTTTCTACAAATTTCTCAGCAGATTCAGGATTGATAAAATCCATTTTAATCTGAATATTGGTGTCGAGTTGAATGATGTTTTTCACTTTTTTTCTAACATCTGACACCGCTTTATTGGCAATGTCAAAAGATGCGACATCTTCAATGGAATACTTAGGTCCCTTTTCAACTTTGTAATTTCTGAATTCAGGAATTAAAGCTGGATTATCGATAACCTCATTGATAAAGTTGGTTTCTTCAAAGGAATCGTTCTTGGCGAAGTGATTGACAGCCTTATTCATAAAGAGAACCTCTTGTTGTTTGTCCTCAGCTGGCAATACGACATCTTTTGCAAAATCCTTACAGAATTTTAGATAACTCTTTGTGTAAAAATTCTCATCAGTCATATAATCAACACTTAAAAAGTCATCTAACCAGTATTTAGTATCATAGCGATTCGAGTCGATACTGAGTACTTTATAACCTTCTTCTTTTTCAGAATTGAGAACAATGCACCCTTTGTCGAGTTTTTTGAGATTAATACCTTTTTCTAAATTCATCTTCAGGTTTTGCTCTCCTTCTTCGAAGATTAAAAACTCTTGTTTTAATTCCGATTTAAAAATACCTATGGCATCAACTTTGTTGTTGTCTAAAATGACATCGTGTAAGTAAGTAACATAAAGCTCTCCACTTTTGATATGAGGGTGGTTGGATTGATCGTAAAGGTGTTTACCTATCTTTTTTGATACCTGATGTAAGGAATCAGGATTTTCAAAAATTTCATTGACCATATTGTAGAGTTCGTTAAACTCTAAATCAGCCTCATGTGAAAAACGATAATAGGTTTCTTCTTTTTCTCTGAAAGGTTTAAAGAAAAATTCTTTGAGGTGTCCAACAAGCTCGTCGTTTAAGGGATACGATGCATCCGATAAGAAAAATGGCTCAGCTTTAGATTTATTACCGACTCTGTGGAGCGATAATTGCTCTATTTGTGTATTGTAAAAGTTGATCATTAAAGTTTAATAGGGTATTAGTTCCACTGATCGTCAAAGTCCATTGAATCGTAGTTGTCAAATTCATTGAAATCGTCAAATTCATCTGATTCTTCATCAAAATCTTGATTGCTATCTTCTGCTTCAAAGACCTTGTCTGGTGGATTGTCTGGAAGTTCACCGTGAGAGTATAATAAATCAGGATATGAATCTCCTTCATTTCTTTTTGAAATATCTGCAAGTTCAATAAAGAAGGTCCACATCAATAAAAAGTCATAGACATAGATGAGTTTGGTTTGATCTTCATCTATAATATCTTTAAGATATACAGAAGACATGGAAACTCCATCTTCCATTGCAAATAGAGGGATTTCATCTTCTTGATTCCACTCTCCATCACAGGTGTAGAATGCTGCCATTTCTCCTGAATCCAATCCAAATGATTGTGAGATAATATTGTGTAAATCTTCTAAACTATCGTTAGAATCTACAGCAAGATCTCTAAAAACGTCTTCTTTAGCGTCTAAAATGACTCTTATTTTATATATCATTACAGTGGTATTAAGGAAGTAAATTTACAATCTTTTTTGAGTTTTAGAAGCAGTATTTGATTCTAAAAGAAGGTAGTATTGCAATCCAAAAAGTACAGAGCCTACTACTAGATGAATCGGTTGGCTAAGTATTGGGAAATCAGCGTAATAAATGATAATACCGCTAAGGGCAGCGAGAACGACAAAGCCAAATACCCATTTTGTCTTTGGATATCCTAATTGTAACTTTCTAACTCTGAAAAGTAGGTAGGCGTTAACAAGTAACATTAAGATCGAAAAGGAGCGATGAATGTAAAATAAAACAGGAGGTGCTACAAGCCATGTTTCTGGGTTGGATTCTCCTAAGGATTTAATCTGTTCATCGACAAATTCTCTGACTTGGGTGCCCAATACAACTTGAATCAGGGTCATCATCAGAGAGATTCCTATTAATTTTTTTAGAAGAGGATCTGCTTTGTATTCAACACTTTTAGTAGAACTCTGATAGACAATAGAAATCATCATTCCAATAATTACGAGAGCCATTAACATATGAATGGTAATTTTTACAGGAAGTAAAACAGAGTAAACAACCGTTGCTCCAAGCCAGGCTTCAAATACCATACCTATGACAACTAAGACTGCCAGCAATGATAATTTCTTATTAGTTTTCCAATAGCTAAAACTCCATAAGGCCAAAATGAAAGTGGCCAATCCAGCTAAAGCTCCAAAGAGTCTGTTGATAAACTCAGTCCAGGTGTGATAAGGATTGAACTCAGCGTAATCGTGTTTGGTATAAAGTTCCCAATTAGAATCTTTAAAAGTTTCCTCAGTTGTAAAATCACCTGTGGCTTTATACAAACGCTCTTGATGAATAATAACTTCGCCTTTGTGAAAGGATTTTCCAGAATCCCAAAGAAGAGTTTCTTCGTTAGTAGGAGGGATCATATAGCCAAAACACTTTGGCCAGTCTGGACATCCCATTCCAGACCCTGTCATTCTTACAACGGATCCAGCAATAACTACGATATACACTAACACCAAGGTAATCTTTGCGAAATTTAGATAGGCTTTCATATGTTTGATGCTTTAAGCCCCATTGACTCACCTTTTTTAATGGTAAATTCAAGAGCTGATTCATATTCATTGGGAATTTCACCTTCTAAAATAGCTTCTTTGATAGCTTCCTTGATCATTCCTACTTCTTTAGAAGGCTGTAAGTTGAATAATTTGATGATTTCTTCACCGCTTATCGGTGGTTGAAAATTTCGGATGTGATCGCGATGTTCAACCTCGACTATTTTTTGACGAACTATTTGAAAGTTGTTCTTGTAACGGCGTTGTTTCTTAGGGTTTTTAGTAGTGATATCCGCCTCGCAGAGGGTCATCAAATCTTCAATATCTTCTCCAGCGTCAAAGATGAGTCGTCTAACAGCAGAATCGGTTACAAAATCTTCAGCGATGACAATTGGTCTAGAGCTCATCGATACAATTTTTTTGACGTATTTCATCTTCTCATTTAAAGGAAGATGCAATCGTTTAAAGAGTTTGTATACCATTTTTGAACCTATAAACTCGTGACCGTGAAAAGTCCAACCAATATTTTTGTCAAATCGTTTAGTCGGTGCCTTTCCGATATCATGTAATAAAGCGGCCCATCTGAGCCACAGATTGTCTGTGTTTTCTGATATATTGTCAACGACCTCCAAGGTGTGCCAAAAATTGTCTTTATGTCGTTGACCTTCAATTTCTTCGATACCTTCAAGAGCAATCAACTCTGGAAGTATATAGTGAAGTAAGCCCGTTTGATGCAATAGTTTAAAACCGTGACTAGGTTTTGGAGCCAGTAAGATTTTATTGAGTTCTTCAACAATACGCTCATTTGATACAATGGAAATACGGTCCTTGTTACGCCCAATAGCGTTTAGTGAATCCTTTTCAATTTTAAAATCTAATTGAGTAGCAAATCGAATCGCTCTCATCATTCGAAGTGGATCATCGGAGTAGGTGATATCAGCATCTAAAGGAGTTCGAATACATTTATTCTTTAGGTCTTCAAGACCATCAAAGGGGTCTATTAAATCACCAAAATCTTCTGAATTAAGAGAAAGAGCTAGTGCATTAATAGTAAAGTCTCTTCTGTTTTGATCGTCTTCTAAACTCCCACTCGCCACCTTTGGGTTTCTGCTGTCTTCTGAATAACTCTCTTTTCGAGCTCCAACAAATTCAAGGATGAGGTCCTTGTACTTGATCATGGCCGTCCCGTAATTTTTAAATACAGAAATTTCTGAACTGCCTTTTAATGCTTTAGAAACTTCTTGAGCATATTCAATACCATTTCCAATGACCACAATATCAATGTCTTTTGGATTTTCTTTACCCAATAGAAAATCACGAGTAAATCCACCGATAACAAAGGATGATAATCCCATGGATTCAGATACCTCATTGAGGGTTTTAAACACGGGATCTTTTAAGGCCTCTTTGTGATTCATTTTTTATTAACTCCTTATGATACGTACTTCTCCGTTATTTTTAAGCTTGATAATGGTAGAAGCAGTAGTGTGGTTGAATTCTGGCTGTAAAGGTACTATATAGTCTACAGCTGTTAAAATCTTCTCATCAATTTCTTCAAACTGTTTAGGGGTAGGTGATCCTGAAATATTAGCCGATGTAGAAACGATTGGTTTCCTGAAATTAGTGATGAGGTATCTACAAAATTTGTCTTTAGCAACTCTAATTCCAAGACTGTTATCATCTGCAATTACATTTGAAGCGACCCCAAGAGGTTCATCATAGATAATGGTCGTAGGTTTTTCACTGTAATCAATAATGTCATAGGCGGCATCCGGTACGGACTTAACATGGCGCTCCAACATCCCGATATCGCTGACTAAGCAAATCATTGATTTGCTATCAGCCCTGTTTTTAATCTTGTAAATTTTATCAACTGCTTCTGGATTAGAGGCGTCACATCCTAAACCCCATACAGTATCAGTTGGGTAAAGTATGACTCCTCCGTTGGAAAGTACTTCTTTTGCTTTTGCAAGTGCACGTTTAAATTCTTCCATAATTTTAGATAAAAAATAAAGCTGATAATCATTGACTATCAGCTTTACAAAGTTCCGTAAAATAGCTTAAAGTAAAAAGTATTTTTACACCGCTACATCATAGGTTCTCAAGGCGTCGTTCAAAGAGGTCTTCTTATCAGTACTCTCTTTTCTTTTTCCGATGATTAAAGCACATGGAACACCGTATTCTCCTGCAGGGAATTTTTTGTTGTAAGTCCCAGGAATAACTACTGAACGAGCAGGAACAATTCCTTTCATTTCAACAGGCTGATCTCCAGTGACGTCAATAATTTTTGTTGAAGCTGTTAGAACCACATTAGCACCGAGTACCGCTTCTTTTTCAACGCGAACTCCTTCGACAACAATCGACCTTGATCCTAAGAAAGCATTGTCTTCAATGATCACTGGCGCTGCTTGTAAGGGCTCTAATACACCTCCGATTCCAACACCACCACTAAGGTGAACATTTTTTCCAATCTGTGCACAACTTCCTACGGTTGCCCAAGTGTCAACCATGGTCCCCTCATCAACATAAGCCCCAATATTTACATAAGAAGGCATTAAAATAGTACCTGGAGAAATAAAAGCTCCATGACGTGCTACAGCATTAGGAACCACACGGATTCCTTTTTCTTTATAACCACGTTTTAGTGGCATTTTATCGTGGTATTCAAAGATTCCAGCCTCAAGAGTTTCCATCTTTTGAATTGGGAAATACAATACAACTCCCTTTTTTACCCATTCGTTAATTTGCCATCCATCTTCAGTAGGCTCTGCACAACGAAGTTCACCGTTGTCTAATTTTTGAATTACTTCTCTAATTGCTTCTTGAGTACTGGCATCAGTCAAAAGACTTCGGTCATCCCAAGCAGCTTCTATTTTTGATTGTAAATCGGTCATATCATTTAAAATTTTGACAAAGATAATGCCTTCAGCCTTAATTCTCTCTTAAAATTTATAGGTATAACAAATTAAGCTGTAATTTTGCAAAAAAAGATTTTGAGCAGAATAGTAGCTATTGATTTTGGAACGAAACGTTCAGGTATTGCAGTGACAGACCCTATGAAAATTATCGCTTCGGGTTTGTGTACAGTACCAACATCAGAGCTAATGGACTATCTCAAAAACTATATGAAAAATGAAGCGGTTGAATGTGTGGTTTTGGGTCTTCCCAAACAGATGAACAATCAAGATTCAGAATCAGAAGTGCATATCAAAGAGTTTATTGCGACTCTTCAAAAAGAAATGCCATTGATGAAAATTGAGCGTCAAGACGAGCGATTTACTTCTAAAATGGCTTTTGATACCATGATTGCTTCTGGATTAAAAAAAGAAAAAAGAAAAGATAAGGCCTTGATCGATGAAATCAGTGCAACCATTATCTTACAGGACTATTTAAATAAACAATGATGATTTTACCTATTGTGGCCTACGGTGACCCAGTACTTAGAAAAGTTTCAAAAGATATCAATAAGGATTACCCTGATCTAGATCAATTAATAGAGAATATGTGGGAAACCATGTACGCTTCTCACGGTGTAGGTCTAGCAGCTCCTCAAATTGGAAGAGCGATTCGTTTATTTGTAATAGACACAGAGCCCTTTTCAGATGATGAAGACTTAAGCGAACAAGAGCGTTCTCAGCTTGCCGATACGAAGATGGTCTTTATCAATGCTAAAATCATTGAAGAAACAGGTGAGGAGTGGAGTTTTAACGAAGGCTGTTTAAGTATACCAGATATTAGAGAAGAAGTATTGCGTCAGCCAACGGTGACTATTGAGTTCTGTGATGAAAATTTTGAAAAAAAGACACAGACTTTTGATGGGATTATAGCAAGAGTCATTCAACACGAATACGATCATATCGAAGGAATTCTATTTACTGATAAACTCAGCCCTTTAAAAAAGCGTATCCTCAAAGGAAAGCTTAGCAATATTTCTAAGGGTAAGATTCAAGTGGATTACCGTATGCGCTTTCCAGAATTAAAAAAGAGGAGATAGGTTTTTATTTCTTCACAAGAAGTATCATATTTGCCAAAATTTTTAAAACCTATGAAATTAGATAAAATACTTTCGATTCCAGGAAAGCCAGGATTGTACGAAATTGTAACCCAAACAAGAGTTGGATTTGTAGCCAAATCCATTAACGATGATAAAAAGATCAGTGTGAGTTACAAGAATAATATCAGCGTTTTATCTGAGATTGCAATCTATACTTTAGACGAAGAAGTTCCTTTAAAAGAGGTTTTTAAGAATATCTTTCAAAAAGAAGTAGGTAAAAATACTTCTGTTTCTCATAAAGCTTCTAAGGAAGAACTCGAAGAGTACTTTTTTGAGGTGTTACCAAACTTTGATGAGGATAGAGTGTATCCATCTGATATCAAAAAAGTGATTCAATGGTATAATATTCTTATCGATAAAGGATTGATTTCCTTAGAAGAAGACAAAAAAGAAGACGCCGAAGCGCCTTCTAAATCTGAGTAAGTTACTCCCAATTAATATCTGGTGAAGCGTAATAGTTAATCCCTTCGCGTTTAAAGTAATGCGATTGAGCTTCTAGTCGTTTTTTAAAGTCATCCCAAAGAGTTGTTCCTTTAGGCATCCAAGCGAGTTCTGCAACTGCTAAAACTCTTGGGAATGCTAAATACTCTAATGATTGAGAATCAAAAATAGTTTCTGACCAGAGCGGTGCTTCCATTCCAAAAATGGCTGATTCATCGATACTAGCATAGGAATAAGGATCCCAATCGTAGGCATCTTTAACAGGTACATAGGCGGCCCAATGGAGTCCATAAGGCGATAGGGAATCGTACTGCATGTCTAAATAGATTTTCTTAGCTGGAGATAAAAGTACTTTTAAGCCTTTTTCTGCAGCCAATGAGGCATTTTCATTTGAAGCCCAGTATTGAGCAACAGCAGGACTTGGAACATCAGCATGAGCGATCTCATCCCATCCGATAACTTTTTTATCGTGTTTGCTAACAATCTTACTCACTCGGTTGATGAAATAGATGAAATCTTCTTTTTTAGTCGAGTGACTTTCATCTCCACCTAAGTGAAAATAGGTGCTTGGGCTTATAGCAGCGATTTCACCAACTACATCATCGATAAATTGGTAGACCTTTTCACTATGAGTGTCAAAGGTGCTAAATCCAACTTCCATTCCTTCGTATAGCTCAGGAGTTTTGCCATTTCCATTGAGCTCAGGGTAAGATACTGATGCTGCATTGGTATGACCAGGCATATCTACTTCTGGAATAATTTCTATATGACGATCAGCTGCATAATCTATTAGGTCTTTGAATTCTTCTTGAGTGTAAAATCCACCTGATTCACCACCAACCTCTGTTGATCCTCCGACGGTTGTTAATTTAGGCCAAGATTTAATTTCAATTCTCCAACCCTGATCATCGGTAAGGTGCATATGAAATTTGTTAATTTTGTAGTATGCTAATTGATCGATATAGCGCTTTACTTCATCAACTGAAAAGAAGTGTCTAGCTACATCGAGCATGGCCCCTCTGTAGCTCATAGCTGGTTTATCTGAGATCGTTCCCGTTGGAATCGCTCTTGTGTTTTCTCTTCCCTGTACTAATTCTACAGAAACTAATTGTCTGATGGTTTGAATACCGCGAGAAACTCCAGCAGCACTTGCACCTTTGAGTTGAATCAGTGAGGGATTTATATCAATTTGATAGGCTTCTTGGTTAGAGTCTTCAATACCAACACTTAGGTTGATCGAGTTTGAAGAATCTTTTTGATCAGTTACCATAAGGTTGAATCCAAAAGCATCTTTTAATGCTCCTTGTAATAACTCAGCTTGTGTTTTTAAATCAGCACTTTTATAACTAATTGTGGTCTCTGAGTTCAATCCAAAAGCTTTATGAGTAGGATTGATTTCAAGTGGTTTTGGAATTAAAGCAGTGTCCGCAAGACTGTAGCCTATTTCAATGGGTTGTTCTTGCTTGCAAGACATCAAACTTAGGATGCTTACAAGACTTAGTAAATAGAGGGTTTTCATATTGAGTTGTTTTTTTAATGAACCCTAAAAATAAGAATAATATGTTTCAATTTTAAATACTTTAGTTTTGTAACAAATTTTAATTGAAATGAATTCAAAAGCAAAAAAGTTAGAAGCCTTTGGTAGACTCCTAGATATCATGGATGATTTAAGGGAACAATGTCCCTGGGATCGCAAACAAACAATGGAGTCACTGCGTCATTTGACCATTGAAGAAACCTATGAACTCGGAGATGCCATACTCAATAACGATATGGAGGAAGTTAAAAAGGAATTGGGAGATCTCTTATTGCATTTGGTGTTTTACGCTAAAATTGGTTCTGAAACCAATGATTTTGATATAGCAGATGTGTGTGATCAAATCTGTGAAAAACTCATTTACAGACATCCACATATCTACGGTGATGTCGAAGTGGCTGATGAAGAAGAAGTCAAACAAAATTGGGAACAGCTCAAATTAAAAGAAGGAAAGAAAAGTGTCCTTGAAGGAGTGCCAAACGGCTTACCTGCTATGGTAAAGGCCAATAGAATTCAGGATAAAGTTGCAGGTGTAGGATTTGATTGGGATCATACATATCAAGTTTGGGAGAAGGTAAAAGAAGAGTTAGCAGAGTTTGAGGCTGAGGTTAATACTCAGGATCCTTCAAAGATGGAGCAGGAATTTGGAGACTTGATTTTTTCATTGATCAACTATGCACGCTATCTTAAAATTAACCCTGAAAATGCTCTTGAACGAACCAATATGAAGTTTATCAATCGTTTTAAGTCCATGGAGCAACAAATCAAATCAGAGTGTAAAAATCTCAAAGAGATGAATTTAAAAGAGATGGATCAATATTGGGATGCTGCAAAGGCTAAGGAATAAATTTTAAAGCAGCATAAAAGAATATCCTATCTTTGCCCAACTTATGATAAAACTCAACGATTATACCAGAGAATTTAAGAAGAACTTAAAACTGTCAGGACCTGTTATTATGGGCTTGCTGGGTCATACCTTTGTTGCATTTGCAGATAATATAATGGTGGGCCAATTAGGTACCGCTGAACTCGCAGCAGTGTCTCTCGGAAATAGTTTTGTCTTTATCGCCATGTCTTTGGGAATAGGATTTTCTACTGCAATAACACCATTGGTGGCTGAGTCTGATGGAGCAAACGATGTAAAGGCCGGAAGGTCAGCTCTTAAACACGGTTTAGTGCTTTGTACAGTGATGGGATTTGCTCTTTTTGGATTGATGCTACTCATGAAACCACTAATGCATCATATGAACCAACCCAAGGAGGTGGTCGAACTAGCCCTACCATATTTAGATGTAGTGGCTTTCTCATTAATTCCTCTAGTTATTTTTCAAGCATTTAAGCAGTTTTCTGAGGGCCTTTCTCATACTCAGTATCCCATGTATGCTACTATTGTAGCCAATGTGGTCAATATAACAATCAATTACTTACTCATCTTCGGAAGCTTTGGTTTTCCAAAACTTGGAATTGTTGGTGCTGCTATTGGAACCCTAATTTCCCGTTTTGTGATGGTAGTGATGATATGGTATCAACTTCGATCTAGAAAGAAATTTCACGATTATGTCACCAACTTTAATTTTAGACTTTTAGAAATCAGTAAGCTAAAGCATATCTTAAAATTAGGTTTTCCATCTGCACTGCAATTCTTTTTTGAAGTCGCTGTATTTACTACTGCAATTTGGCTTAGTGGAGTGCTTGGAAAAAATGCACAGGCCGCCAATCAAATTGCACTCAATCTCTCTTCGATGACCTATATGGTGGGTATGGGACTGGGAGTCGTGGCGATGATTCGAGTTGGGAACCAAAAGGGAATCAAGGATTACTTCAACCTTAGAAGGATCGCTCAATCGGTATTCTTACTGACACTCATCTTTGAAGTTGTTTTTGCACTGTTCTTTTTAGTAGGTAGAGAATTTCTTCCAAGCATCTATTTGGATACCAATGATCTAGTCAATCAATTGGACAATATGGAGGTGATTAAACTTGGAGCAGAACTTCTTTTAATAGCTGCTTTTTTTCAAATATCAGATGGACTTCAAGTGGTGGTTCTCGGTGCATTAAGAGGTTTACAAGACGTTAATATTCCGACGCTTTTAATCTTTATTTCCTACTGGGTGATCGGTTTTCCAATTAGTTTTTATTTGGGTTTACACACTGATTTAAAGAGCAATGGAATATGGATAGGGCTCTTAGCTGGATTGAGCTCGTCAGCTATATTGTTGTATCTTAGATTTAATTATTTAACCAAGAAATTGCTTGTGAGCAATTCGTAATACAAGTCTTTAATGGAATTTCCAAAGTTTATATTAGGCGATAATACTGATTATCCAGAAGCAATTTTCGTGATTCACACCGAATTTCCCAGATTCATAATCAATCTTCAAGATGATGAAATTCAGTGGTTTGAAGAGTTTTCAAAAGAGGATGAAGAAGAGTTAGAAGCTGAAACGGTTCGAATGATTGAAGAAGCTTCTGCTTTCTACGATAGAGAGGTATCAAGATATCAAGACTGAAATGCAAAGGCTTTTAGAATTCGATAAATCACTCTTTTTACTGATCAATAATTCAGGAGTTGAAGCTTTGGATTGGTTTTGGTTGTTTATGTCGAACACTAAAATGGCTATCCCTATTTATTTGTTTCTAATCTATGTGCTCTATAAAAAGATTGGTTGGAGACTTACCTTGTATGCACTTGGATTTGTTGTGTTGTTAATCCTATGTGCAGACCAACTCTCCAACTTCTTAAAATACGGCACTCAACGTTTAAGACCCTGTCATCAACAGGAACTCATCCCACAGATGCGATTGCTCAAATCCACTTGTGGAGGTTATTACAGCTTTTTTTCAGCTCATGCCGCTAATAATTTTGCAGTATTTGGTTTTTTGTTTTTGATACTTAAATCCAAAACCAAAAAATGGATTTATTTATTACTCCTTTGGGCATTTTTAGTTGCTTTTAGCCGCATTATGATAGGAGTACATTTTCCTTTAGATGTACTTGTGGGGAGTTTTGTGGGAATCTTCTTTGCTTATGTGTTTTACAAGATATACGATCGTTTATTCTCTTCTAAACTCGTATCGCGTTAAGTTGCTGTAGACTTCACCTTTTTTTAGTATTGCAGATGCAAAGTCTTCGTGATTAGGACTATCAGTGAAATTCTGTGCTTCGATGCAAAACCCAACTCCGCTCTCTGGAGTGTAAATGACAGCAGTAGGTTGATTCGTAATCGCTTTGATTCTCATCTTAGTTTTTGGAGAATACACCTCTATACGCTTTGAATTATCGATCACAAATGAAGTGTCTAATTGTGTTGATCCAAGTCTTTTGGGCTTATTAAAATCAAAAGGATGTCCCTTGACACTGATTAAATTACCAGTAGGGCATAGATTTTCTTTTGTTTCTAAGAAATGCTCCGAAGGTATTTTGAATTCAAGATGATTGAATTGATTCGAATTATCTAATTTGAAATAGGCGTGATGGGTGAGATTGACAAGGGTAACGGCATCAGTTTGAGCCTCAAATTTTACTTCAAGGACTTTCTCGGCTAAGGTGTAGGTAACACTGACATTTAGATTTCCAGGATAACCATCCTCAAGGTGTTTACTGTAATAGGAAAATGTGATGGAAGGAGAAGGTCCGTTTTTTATCGTTTGGAGTTTCCAAACCCTTTTTGAGAATCCTACACCACCGTGAAGGTGAACTCCATCAGTTGTTTGAATTGGGTATTCTTTGCCTTCTATTGTTACAGAATCAGAACAAATACGACCTGCAAATCGTCCAACAACGGCATTGAGGCAGGTATTGTCATTTAGGTGATCTTCTGGGTGTTCTAGACTGTGAACGACTTCCTGTATTCCCTTAGAATCTTTATAAGTTAGTTTGTGAATTCTTGCACCAAAGTCAATAACTGTTAGTGACAGATATTCATTTTCTAAATTATATTCCTTCATTTATTATTTTATGAGTTGTAGTGTACTAAAAATACTAGCATTGATCCATCCTTGGTTTTTGTCTTCTCCTGGAACAAATACCGAACCGATAAAATTTTCTCGTTCTTTACTGCCATCATTGTCACAATACGCTAAAGCGAATCCTACTTTAGTAGTTGCTTCTAATTGAAGAGGAGTAGCATTTTGTCCGTCTATAAACGAATCGTCATATAGTTTTACGAATAATTCCCAAGTATAGGTGTTTCCATTCTTAGTGTGGGCAGAGCTTATATGATCGTTGTAATATCGAGGGTTTTTATCTGGAGCAATGTCGATAACGTTACCGTCATAGGCAACGTGATAGGCAAAGGCATTGTGATTGTACTGGTGCTCACCACCAGAGTTGTCACTATCGACAAATACTTCAACACAGTCGTCGTCCCACCAAAGTGTCAGGGGATCTTTGTATTGATCGTAAATGATATCATCTACTACTTCCACAAGTAAGTATAATCCTTTAGTATTCCATCGTATTTTATACCTTCCTGAAAAATCTTCTGAACTATATGGTGCACCAATCCATCGTTGATCTAATGCTAGCCATGGAGACTCACTCCAAAAGCTTTCAGTAGCTTTTCCATCAACTTTAAACTCTTCATTAGTTTGCTTGATTTCTAAAATATGATGGTCCTCTTTTTGAGCAAATAGCGTAAATGAACTCAGTAATGCTACAAGTATGAATCCTTTATTCATGGTGATCTTCCTTTAAATACTTTGAATAGTTTTGTTTAAAACGATCGAATCGAGGCTTGGAAACATTGATGATGTAAGGACTAAAAGGGTTATTCGACTCATAATTTTGATGGTAATCTTCAGCTTTGTAAAAGATTCCAATCGGTTGCACTTCTGTGACGATAGGTCTGTCGTAAATCCCATCTTTTGTTAGTTTCGAAATATAATTTTCAATAATTTTTTTCTCACTTTCATTGCTGTAAAAGGCGATGGAGCGGTACTGCGTTCCTGTATCTGGACCTTGCCTGTTTAAGGTTGTTGGATCGTGAGACCCAAAAAAAACCTCAACGAGTTCAGAAAATGATATTACATTAGGGTCGTAGTGAACTTCTACAGTTTCAGCATGATCAGTTTTACCATACCCTACCTTTTCATAAGTTGGGTTAGGTGTTGTTCCTCCAGCATACCCTGAAATCGCCTCGCTAACTCCTTTTACACTTTCATATACCGCTTCAACACACCAAAAGCATCCGCCAGAAAAGTAAGCAACAGCTTCTTTTTGATTTTCCATATCTATTCTTGATTTTGATTGAGACCACATTGAACTTGAGATTATAAAAATCCCAAAACCGAGTACTGTTGTTAGTTTATTTAATTTCATATTTTATTGAACACCGGGTTGTTTTAAAATAAAACCTTCTTCTTCTTTTTTAGCTTTTACTAGTTGTTTTACTTCTTCCAGTAATCCCTTAGCATCATAAATAATGCCATCTTTTACGGTGTATTTGACGCCTCCAACTCTTACAACTTCATTGTCCTCTGTTAATTTAATCGCACCTGTTCCATAAAGAACTTTTAAATTGACAAGGGGATTTTCCTCAACAATTACAAAGTCTGCTTTCTTACCAATTGTGACCGATCCGATTTCATCACTCATGCCCAGGAGCTCTGCTCCGTTAAGCGTTGCTGCTTGAATAACTTCAAGAGGGTGGAAGCCAGCTTCTCTGAGAAGTTCCAACTCTCTGACATAGGCAAAGCCGTAGAGTTGAAAAATAAATCCAGAGTCAGATCCAGCAGTAACACGTCCTCCTCTGTTTTTGTATTCATTGACAAATTGCATCCATAGTCTGTAATTGCGTTTCCAAACCACTTCTTGCTCAGTTCCCCAATAGTGCCAGTAGGAACCATGAGATATCATACTGGGCTGATAGTACCTCCAAAGGGATGGTAGGGTGTATTCTTCGTGCCATTCAGCTCTTCGAGCTCGTTGAAGGTCTCTATTGGCTTCGTAAATATTAAAAGTAGGGTCTAGGGTGAAGTCTAGAGAAAGGAGTTCTTCCATGACCTCATTCCACTTTTTTGAGCCTGGCCCTGCTGCTTGTTCCCAGAGTTTTCCAGCTTCTTCAAAACGGTGCTGCTCGTTTTGATAGTTGTAGTTAGAAGGGTAGTTTTGAACTGTTTTATCGTCAAACAGAGCTTCAGGTAGACCGTACCAATGTTCCATTGAATTCAAACCTGCTCTGGCTGAATGAAGCACATTCCATCGTGCGACATCCATCTGTGCGTGGTGAAAGGCAGAACGAAGTCCAATTCGTTTATTTTCACGAATGGCTGCATCTAAGATTTCTGGTTCAGAACCAAAGAATTTAATACCATCTGCACCATTTTTTTTGTTCTGTTGTACCCATTCGATGGCCTGTTGCGGAGTACTAATGGGAGTTTTACTTCCTTCACCAAAACCAGTATAAGTTTTGATTCTAGGTGCTAGAATTGAATTTTTAGCAGATTTTTCTTTGAGATCAACAGTAAAATGAACACCTCGACCACTAGGCTCTCTAACGGTGGTTATACCGTGTCCCATCCATAGTCTAAATACGTATTCAGGTTCTGCACCTTGAGACACACCACCTATATGTGCATGTGAGTCTACAAAGCCAGGAAGTAAGTACATTCCAGTAGCATCTAATTCTTTGCCACCTTCTTTTAGTTGAGGCCTTCTTTTTTCATTGATGGGAACATTGGGATATCCAACGACTCTGATGTCCTTGATAATATTATTTTCAACAACAATATCGATAGGTCCTCTTGG
This sequence comes from uncultured Flavobacteriaceae bacterium, assembly GCA_937136455.1. Taxonomy (GTDB): domain Bacteria; phylum Bacteroidota; class Bacteroidia; order Flavobacteriales; family Flavobacteriaceae; genus MAG-120531. The sequence continues at coordinate 90,683 of CAKZOO010000051.1, forward strand.
AGGTGCTCCGTTACCATTGATAAGGGTAACCCCTCGGATAATCAGTTGTGAATAGGGGCCATCTCCACTTGTGGATTGAGCAAATGTAAGACTTAAAAAAGTACAGAATAAAACACTAAATAGGATTCTCATATCGTAAATGATTTTATAAAAAATGAATTTACGAAAAATTGTCGAGCATCTACCTATTTAGAAAGAAGTACCCATTGACCACTAGCAATCAAGGGTTCTGCTTGTTTGAACTTAAGCGATTTTACTTCTCCACTCATGACATTTTTAATCTCAACACGATCGTTACGACCTATTTTTGCGTGCTCTCTTACAATGGTTTCAACTTTAGATGGACTTCCTGAGGCAGAAGCAGATGCAGCTCTGCTTTGTGCTGCGAGTTCATCAGTGTTGGGGATTTCTTCTTTAGAGAGTTCTACATGGTCCTTTTTAGCTTTGACTTTACTCGCATCTTGGATTGGTGTATTTTCAGATGGAATTTCACCTTTAAACAAGAATGAGATGATGTCTTTATTAAGCATTTCAACCATTGTTTTGAAAAGTTCAAAAGCTTCAAATTTGTAAATCAATAAGGGGTCTTTTTGTTCGTGAACCGCCAATTGAACGGATTGTTTCAACTCATCCATCTTTCTTAAGTGAGTCTTCCAAGCATCATCAACTATGGCTAAGGTGATGTTTTTCTCAAAATCATCAACAAGGGTCTTTGCTTTGGATTGGTATGCTTTTTCGAGATTGGTCACTACATTGAGAGTCTTAATTCCATCGGTAAATGGAACGACAATACGTTCGTACTTATTTGTCTGATCTTCGTACACACGTCGAATTACAGGAAGCGCGATTTCAGCAGCACGTTCCATCTTTTCTTTGTAGTGTGTAAATGCAGATTCGTAAACTTTTTTAGTGATATCATCTGGTCTCCCTTTTGTAAATTCTAATTCACTTACAGGGGAGGTGATACTAAAGTATTTGATGAGTTCAAACTCAAAGTTTTTAAAGTCAGATACCGCAGCATTTGATTCAACAATAATTTCACAGGTATCGTAAATCATATTGGCAATATCCAATTTAAGACGATCTCCCTTGAGTGCGTGTCTTCTTCTTTTGTAAATCACTTCACGTTGAGCATTCATCACATCGTCGTATTCCAAAAGACGTTTACGAACCCCAAAATTGTTTTCTTCTACTTTTTTCTGAGCGCGTTCAATTGATTTGGTCATCATAGAATGCTGAATCACTTCACCTTCTTCAAGCCCCATGCGATCCATGAGTTTAGCGACACGATCCGATCCGAATAAACGCATTAAATTGTCTTCAAGAGATACGTAAAATTGAGAACTTCCAGGATCTCCTTGACGTCCGGAACGACCTCTTAGCTGACGGTCCACACGTCTTGAATCGTGACGTTCAGTACCAATAATAGCTAAACCTCCATTCTTTTTGACGATTTCAGATAATTTGATATCAGTACCACGTCCAGCCATGTTGGTGGCAATAGTTACCATTCCTTCTTTCCCTGCTTCAGATACAATATCTGCTTCTTTTTTGTGAAGCTTTGCATTGAGGACATTATGAGGAATTTTTTGAATAGTCAACATTCTAGAGAGCAATTCTGAAATTTCTACAGATGTGGTTCCAATAAGTACTGGTCTTCCTTCTCTAGAGAGTTTGACAACTTCTTCTCCAACAGCATTGTATTTTTCTCTTTTGGTTTTGTAGATTAGATCTTCACGATCTGCTCTAGCAATTGGTCTGTTGGTAGGTATTTCTACCACATCAAGTTTGTAGATTTCCCAGAATTCTCCGGCTTCAGTAATCGCTGTACCCGTCATCCCTGAAAGCTTGCGATACATTCTAAAGTAATTTTGAAGCGTTACTGTTGCATAGGTTTGAGTCATTGCCTCAATCTTTACATTTTCTTTTGCTTCTATTGCTTGATGTAATCCGTCGGAATAACGTCTTCCGTCCATGATACGACCAGTTTGCTCATCTACGATAAGAACCTTATTGTCCATCACCACGTATTCGATATCTTTTTCAAATAGGGTATAGGCTTTAAATAACTGAGTTAAAGTATGAATGCGTTCACTCTTTACACCAAAATCTTTAAAAAGTTCGTCTTTGAGTTCAGCTTCTTGTTCGATGTCTAAATTTTGACTCTCGATAGCTGCAATTTCTGAACCGATATCAGGAAGTACAAAGAAATCTTTGTGGTCTTCGTCAGAAATGGTCGCAACCCCTTTTTCGGTTAATTCAACCTGATTGGTTTTTTCGTCAATTGTAAAATAGAGTTCCTCATCTACAAGGTGCATTTCTCTATTGTTGTCTTGCATATAGAAGTTTTCAGTCTTCTGCAATAACATTTTAATTCCTTCTTCACTTAAGAATTTGATCAGTGCTTTGTTCTTAGGAAGTCCTCTGTGAACTCTCAAAAGCAAAAAACCTCCTTCTTTGGTATCTCCATCAGCGATTAATTTTTTGGCTTCTGCAAGTACTCCATTAAGGTATTTTCTCTGTTGTGCTACTAGATCCGCAACCTTTGGTTTGAGTTCATTAAACTCATGGCGATCTCCATGAGGAACAGGTCCAGAAATAATTAGTGGTGTTCTAGCATCATCGATTAGTACTGAATCCACCTCATCTACAATAGCGTAATGATGGGGGCGTTGAACCAGTTCAGATGGATTGTGAGCCATATTGTCTCTCAGGTAATCAAAACCAAATTCATTGTTAGTACCATAGGTAATATCAGCTAAATAGGCTGCTCTTCTTCCCTCAGAATTCGGCTGGTGATTGTCGATACAATCCACACTTAATCCGTGAAATTCAAATAAGGGTGCCATCCATGCACTATCCCTCTTGGCGAGGTAATCGTTTACTGTTACTAAGTGAACTCCTTGTCCTGCTAACGCATTGAGGTATACAGGAAGAGTTGCAACTAATGTTTTACCTTCACCAGTTTGCATTTCAGCAATTTTTCCTTGGTGAAGCACCATTCCTCCGATGAGCTGCACATCGTAATGAATCATATCCCATTTGACAGGGGTTCCAGCAGCATCCCACTCTGTCTGCCAAATAGCATGATCTCCACTGAGTTGTACATATTGTTTTGAACCAGAAATTTTGATGTCAAAACTAGAGGCTTTTACTTTAATGGTATCGTTTTCAACAAATCTTCTCGCAGTTTCTTTTACAACTGCAAAAGCTTCTGGTAGTAGTTCGTTTAGGGTATCTTCTGTCTTTTTGTAAATGACGTCTCTTAGCTCATCGATTCTTTGATAAGCTTCATCGTTCTTGTCGACATCTAATTCATTTTCTATTTGAAGTTCAAGACTTTTAATTTCTTCATTTTCAGTTTGAATGGAACTTGCAATTCGCTCTTTAAAAGTAGTAGTCTTGGCTCTTAATTCATCATGACTCAATGCTTTTAGTCCTTCTTCGAAACTCTTGATTTGTGAAATGATAGGTTGGAGTTCTTGTACGTCTCTCTTTGCTTTATCCCCTACAAAAACTTTTAGGATCTTATTTACAATACTCATAATATGTGTTATCTAACCGTAAGGTTGCTTAATTTGTTCAGTTAAAGGCAAAAGTCATGCCTATTTGAATAGCTTCAAAAATACATAAAAAAAAAGCCTCCTAAGAGACTTTTTTGACTAATTATGTCATGTTTTTTTTAATACTCGTCTTCATTCCAAAGATAATCCTCATCAGTAGGATAATCTGGCCAAATTTCATCGATGGATTCATAGATCTCTCCACCTTCTTCTTCCATGGATTGAAGGTTTTCAACAACCTCTAAAGGCGCTCCAGTTCTAATAGCATAATCGATTAATTCGTCCTTTGTTGCTGGCCAAGGAGCATCACTTAAATACGAAGCTAATTCTAATGTCCAATACATAGTTGTAAAATAAAATTTTTGCAAAAATAAATTTTATAACAACAAAAGCAAGTAAATGTGCAAGTATTTTAAGATAAATTAACGATGATTATGGTAACCACTTAATTTCAAGTACATTAAGTTTGTGTGAATAGTATCGTGAAAGGCAAAATAAAGCGTCAGATAAACGGTTTATATAGACGAGTATTTCAGGTTTTAAAGAATATTTATTGTCATAGCTGACAAGATGTCGCTCTACACGTCTACAAACTGCTCTTGCAATTTGAATATTAGATACGAGCGGGTGTCCGCCATAGATAATGAAGTTTCGAAGAGGAGGCAATTCATCTTGAATTTGATCAATGACTAATTCTAGTTCCTTTATCGAATTATCTGTAGGAAAATCAGTGGTCATTTGATCAGTAGCAACAAATCCACCAATTGCTAAAAGCGAATGTTGAATCCCGATAATTAAGGGATGGTATTCGGTTTGATTTTGATCATCTCTGAGTTTACCCATCCAAGCCTGTAATTCATCTAGATCTCCTAAAACTGAAAACACTAGTTCGTCTTTTGGACGCTTTTTTTGATCTCCGAGAGAGGATAGTCCACGATCTCCTTTTTTAGTGTAAATACTCATGTTCTTAATTTAAAATGTTCTTTGCGTTGAGTCGGTCTAAAAAACAACAAACCAAAGTGGTAACAATCAATACTGACATCAATTTTTGTGTTTTCACAGAGTTGATTCCAAATTTTGGTCTGTTCTTTGGATTCGTATAAATCGGTAACAAAGATAGGATTTTTACCTTCTAAAATGGCTTTGTCTATTATCTCAAACTCCTTTGTTGAATAACAATGAAGTTGTCCTTCAGCTGATGGATCAGTTTTCACGTCTGAAATAATTGAATACAAATGCTTTAATGAATCAGAACAATTAATTTGACGGAATTTAAAATAGGAAATAACTCTCTGTAGTCCTTGAAGTGTTCGATTCTTATTTTTGATTTGTTTATTTCTGAGTCCCTGAGTGTATAGTTTGTAAACAAATGGAGAATGAATTCCGTGTTGGTTTTTAGAATCCCATAAAAATTGAATGTATGTTATAACCCCTCTCATTTCTAAGAATCTAATAGTTCACCGAGTTCAAACCACTTTAGGGTGAGCTCGTCGATGGTGTTTGTTAATTGCTTTAGTGTTTTAGAGCGCTTTTCAATTTCATCAAGCTCGATACCCTCTTCTAAGAAGGAAGCCTCTAAAGCACTTTTTTCCGATTCTAAACGTTTGATTTTGGTTTCTAGTTTATTGAATTCCTTTCGATTGTTGTGCTGTGTTTTTTGTGTATCGTCTTCACGAGTGTTTTGAATTCTCTGGTCTTTACTGCTCTGTTGTGGTTTTGAATCCTCATAGACTCTGTAATCGGAATAATTTCCTGGAAAATCTTCAATTTCTGAACTAGACTTAAACACAAATAAATGATCGACTATTTTGTCCATAAAAAAACGGTCATGCGATACCACAACTAAACAGCCAGGAAAGTCCAGTAAAAATGACTCCAATACTCCAAGGGTGACAATATCTAGATCATTGGTGGGTTCGTCTAGAATTAAAAAATTGGGATTTTGAATTAGAACGGTACAGAGATAAAGTCTTTTTCGTTCACCACCACTTAGCTTTTCAACGAAGTCGTATTGTTTTTTACCCTCAAACAAAAAACGTTCAAGCAATTGAGACGCACTGATTTGTCTCCCTTTTTTTAAGGGAATATAATCTCCGTAATCCCTGATGACATCGATGACTTTTTGCCCTGGTTTGACTTCGATCCCCCCTTGAGTGTAATAACCAATTTTTATGGTTTCACCGAAGACTATTTTTCCACTATCTGGCTTTTGAGATCCAGATATGAGGTTCAAAAAGGTCGATTTTCCAGTGCCATTTTTGCCGATGATTCCTAAGCGTTCACCCTTTTGAAAATTATAATTAATTCCCTCGAAAAGAGTTTTTTCTCCGTAAGACTTCGATATGTTGTGAAGTTCGATAATCTTATTTCCCAAACGTTCCATTTGAAATTCAATTTCAACCTGGTGATCATTTCTTCTCTGATGAGCTCGTTCTTTTATCTGTGAAAAATCATCAATTCTAGATTTTGATTTGGTAGTTCTCGCCTTGGGCTGTCTTCGCATCCAGGAGAGTTCTTTTTTGTAGAGTTGTTTACTCTTATGGAGTTCAACGGCCTCTTGTTGTAGTCTCATTTCCTTTTTCTCAAGAAAATAAGAGTAATTTCCGCTATAAGGATAAAGAATTCCTTCATCCAGTTCTAGAATTTGATTACACACACGCTCGAGGAAATAGCGATCGTGGGTGACCATGAATAAAGCAATTTTTTCTTTTGCAAAATAGTCTTCTAACCATTCAATCATTTCTAAATCCAAATGGTTGGTCGGCTCGTCAAGAATCAGTAGATCTGGTTTGTTGAGTAGTGCATTGGCAAGTGCTAGCCTTTTTCGTTGTCCCCCTGAGAGTTCTTTTACTTTGAGATCTAAGTCCTCTAGTTTTAACTTATAGAGAATTTGCTTGTATTGAGTTTCAAAGTCCCAAGCTTGATGGCGATCCATAGCTTCGAATGCTTTTTGATAAACCGTTTCATCTTCTGGATTTTTAAGTGCAATTTCGTAATTGTGAATGACTTCTAAAATCTCATTGTCAGAATCAAAAATGCTTTCTTCAATGGTTTTGTTTTCGTCTAACTCAGGTTCTTGAGCTAAGTAGGAGGTGCGTATGCCTTTTCGGTAATTGACCATCCCTGTATCGGGGACATCTGCTCCGGATAAAATATTGAGAATGGAAGTTTTACCACTGCCGTTCTTTGCAATTAATGCTACTTTTTGCCCTGCGTTTAATCCGAAAGACAATCCTTCAAAGAGCACTAAATCCCCATAGGATTTACTGATTTGTTCAACACTTAAAAGATTCATGCTCTAGAGGTGTTTAAATACGATTTAACAAGTAAAATAGTGAGTGAAGTAATAAGTGGATAAAGTGTAAAATTAAATGACTGTAAGCCGCTTAAAGCAATGATAGGAATGAAAAGTATTCCAAATAGGATGATCAGATGAATTGCCTTTATTAGTTTAGGCTTTATTTTTTTTGAGGCTATTAAAATCAATAATAAAGGGTTGGCCCACAATATATTAAAGTTGTTTTGAGTCATATCATGATCAGTCAAAAACCACAAAAATAAAATGCCAACACCAACTGCTGCTGCTAATCCAAATAGAGTTGAAGACCAATAAGTAATCGAGACCGTTTTAATGATCAAGCCCAAAGTTATCACAAGAATTAAACTAAAGATCACTAAGGGAGAAACTACAGAAAAGCTAGACTCATTTGATTTGGTTTGAGGGATAAGTTCTCTTTGAGAAGCTACTAAAGCTTCAGTTCCAATGCTGCTGTTTTTCAATTGTAATTCAATATTCTCAGGCAAGAAACGATGCTGGTAATCGGTGGCTACATTGTCAATTTTAGAACCTAAAGCAATGTCAATTCCCAATGCCCCCCAGCTATTTAGGTCTAGACGATCGTTTATTAAAGCTCTAAAACTTTTGTTTTGAGGAATAAATTCTTCCTCAAAGTTGATGTCACTGCTAGCGAGGTCGATTACATCGATCATTTTAGTGGCACAATTGTTAAAAAAGAAGTGATAGGAATAAGTTCTGTTTTCAGGCTTCGCATTGTTTTCAAGAAACTGAAGTAGTTTGTTTTGTTGCTGGGTATTGAGATTTAATTCCTGTTCTACAACTGAGCGCCCTTCTATTCGATATTGATTGATGAAATCACTGCTGCGATGTCTTACGAGCATATAATCCAATCTACCTTTGGCAAAGTTGAGATAAAAATTAGGTTGAGTAAAATCAAAAACACCGTAATTGTAGATCAGATCCATTCGATTGACTGGATCTTTAACGCGTATTGCTGAATGTCCAAATTTGGAATAGAGTTCCTCTCCAGGACCACAAGTTAGAATGCTTATTTTTGCCTCTTTTGACAGATAGGGAATTTGAGCCCAACTGAAGTTAAAGAGCAATATTGTAAAAAAAATGAGGATCTTGTTTTTCATCAACTACAAATATCGATAAAATTTGTGGGAAACAACAGGGCTTCATCTCATTCTTATTTGTGTATCTTTACCCTATGAAATCAATCAAATCATTTGTGCCAAATGCCATAAGTTTTTTAAATCTCAATTCAGGGGTATTGGCTGTTATTGCTGCATTAGATGGGCAGTTAGTTTTATCTGTAGGCTTTGTTCTCTTAGGAATTTTCTTTGATTTTTTTGACGGTTTAGCTGCCAGAGCTCTCAATGCAAAAAGTCAATTAGGAGTGCAATTGGATTCTTTTGCCGATTTAATCACTTCAGGACTAGCACCGGGTATATTATTGATGCAGTTAATGGTATCAGCCACTTTCGGAGCTTCATCTCAATTATCACTATTTGAAGCAGTAATGGAGCAACCCCTAATACTTATCGGATTGTTTGTGCCTATGGGATCTGCTTTTCGCTTGGGGGTGTTTAATATAGACGATAGTCAATCAGATTCCTTTATTGGTTTACCGACTCCAGCGAATGCGATTCTCTTATCCTCATTAGTATTAATTAAATCCTATCAAGCTGATAGTTTTTTGACTCCACTGATTCACAATAGCTATTTCTTGATGTTTATCGCTGTATTGAGCGCCTTTTTGCTCAATGCACCTGTGCGCTTGTTTTCTTTTAAGTTTACAAATCTCAGTTTTAAAGACAACAAACTTAGAATACTCTTAATAGTATTGATAGTGATTTTTCTGGTTGTATTTAAGTGGAGTGGCCTACCGATGATTATTCTCACATATCTACTCTTAGGGAATTGGAAAAGCCTTAAAAAGTAATCTTCTTCTCTCTGAGTTCGAAATTTTGACCTAGGTAAACTTTACGTACCATTTCGTCTTTTGCCAGGTCCGAAGGAGTCCCCGATTTTAGAATTCCACCTTCAAACATCAAATAAGAACGCTCCGTAATCGCAAGAGTTTCTTGTACGTTGTGATCGGTGATTAAGATTCCAATATTTCTGTTTTTAAGTTGAGCTACAATGCGTTGAATGTCTTCAACAGCTATGGGATCCACTCCAGCAAATGGTTCGTCTAAAAGAATGAAATTTGGATCTGTGGCTAGAGCTCTTGCAATTTCAGTGCGACGTCGTTCACCGCCCGAGAGTAAGTCTCCTCGGTTGGTTCTAATATGATTAAGACTGAATTCAGCTAAAAGAGATTCTAATTTTTCTTCTTGCTGTTGTTTGCTGTAATCGGTGAGTTGTAGAACACTCAAGATATTGTCTTCTACACTTAATTTTCTAAAGACAGATGCTTCTTGAGCTAGGTATCCAATACCATTTTGAGCTCGCTTGTACATGGGGTAGGAAGTGATGTCCTTATCATTGAGGTAAATAGCCCCTCCATTGGGTTTGATAAGTCCAACAATCATATAGAATGAGGTTGTTTTTCCAGCGCCATTAGGACCGAGTAGTCCGACAATTTCTCCTTGTTTTACTTCGAGAGAAATGCCTTTAACGACTTTTCTTCCTCTGTAGGATTTAATGATATTTTCAGCTCTTAGTATCATATTAAACGGTTTCTTCTAGTACTTCCCAATATTCATAAGCTCTTCTCAAATGAGGTATTACAATAGTTCCTCCAACAAGGGTGGCAATACTTAAGGTTTCCATAACTTCTTCTTTAGAGGCTCCAGCTTCTTTGCTCTTCTCGAGGTGATATTTGATACAGTCATCACATCGAAGGACCGCAGAAGAAACCAAACCTAAAAGCTCTTTAGTCTTTTCGTCTAGGGCTCCTTTAGTATAAGCATTGGTATCGAGATTAAAGATACGTTTAATTATTTTGTTGTTGTCAGCCAATAGCTTATCGTTCATTTTAGAACGATACTCGTTAAACTCTTGAACAGGATTACTCATTCTTTTTTTCTTTTCGTTTTTCTCGTTTTAATACGATTCTAGAAATTCCAATGCTGATTTGATACAGTATTAAAATTGGAACAGCAACAATAATTTGACTCGCAATATCTGGAGGAGTGATGATGGCTGAAAGTATGAAAACGGCAACTACAGCAAATTTTCTGTATTTTTTCATTCCTTCAGGAGTCACTAATCCAACCTTAGTAAGAAAATAGATTAATATGGGTAATTCAAATATTAAACCAGAAGCAATAACAGAGGTTCTTATAGTTGAAATATACGATTGTAAGTCAATGTCATTGTGAACCATATCACTTACAGTGTAACTACCTAAAAAGTTTACAGAAAGCGGAGCTACTACATAGTATCCAAACAAAACACCTGTGAAAAATAAAAAGGAAGCGATAAAGATAAATCCTTTAGCGTTTGAACGTTCCTTTTCATAGAGACCAGGTCCGATAAAACTCCATAGCTCATACAATATGTATGGAAATCCAACGATAAAACCAGCCCATATAGAAGTCCATAAGTGGGCAGAGAATTGACCTGCCATCTCTCGTGACTGAATTTCAAAGAGGGGTTCAGCTATACAAAAACTATCATCGATTCCAAAGTATTGAGAGATTTTACAAAATACTTGATAGGTTGGAAAATCACCGTGATAAGGCCCCAAAAGAACCACGTCAAAAATAAAACCCTTCATCACAAAGGCGACTACTCCGACGATTAAAACTGCTAATGTTGCCCTAATTAAATGCCATCTAAGTTCTTCTAAATGGTCTAAAAATGACATGGAATTTACGTCTTTCTTTTTACTCATTATACGATACCTTCTTTTATAAGGTTATGGAGGTGTACCACTCCTTTGTAGTTGTTTTGATCGATCACTATCACTTGAGTGATATTGTGCTTCTGCATTAGAGAAAGAACCTCAACCGCAAGAGTAGAGGAAGTAATTGTCTTTGGAGAAGCAGTCATAATATCGATTGCTTTTAAGTTGCTAATATCGTCAAATTGATTTAACATTCGTCGAATATCTCCATCGGTAATGATTCCAATAACCTTGTTTTGATCCATAACAGGACTTACTCCAAGCATATTTTTTGAAATTTCAACGATAACTTCCTTTACAAGGGTGTTTTTGTCAACCTTAGGTTTTAAATTTTCTTTGGCGATATCACCTGCGGTTAAATAGAGTTGTTTTCCAAGAGAACCACCTGGGTGATACCTTGCAAAATCACTAGCATCAAATCCTCTTTGTTCTAAAAGACAAACCGCTAGAGCATCTCCCATAGCGAGCTGGGTACTCGTAGAAGTCGTTGGAGCTAAATTATTAGGACAGGCTTCCTGTTCTACATAGGTGTTGAGAATATAATCGGAATTAGTGCCTAAAAAAGATTCTGGATTTCCAGTGATGGCAATAAGTTTATTAGGTCTTCTTTTTAAGAGGGGTATCAATGCTTTTATTTCTGGAGTATTTCCACTTTTTGAAATACAAATCACAACATCTTCATCTTGAATAGTTCCTAAATCTCCGTGAATAGCATCGGCAGCATGCATAAAAATCGATGGCGTTCCAGTAGAATTTAGGGTAGCAACTATTTTTGTGGCAATAGCCGCACTTTTTCCAATTCCACTAATAACGACCCTTCCCTTGGATTTTAGTATGCAATCAACGGTATGGCTAAAATCATCAGTAAGTAATTCTGACAAGTTGTTAATGGCTTTGCTTTCCAACTCAAAAGTTCGCTTAGCGCGGTCTAAAATGCGATTACTATCTATCAAATCTCTGTTTTCTAATTTCTCACAAAATTAAACATTCTTGTTTCAACCGTAGTTGAAAGTTTATAAAAATAAGATTATAATTTAAATTCAATGAAAATTTCATATATTGAAGTAGGAAATTACTGACTACAGAATTTTTTAAATGAGCACTTCAATCGATTTAGAAAAAAAATTAAAGCACTACTTTGGATTTGAGAAATTCAAAGGAAAGCAAGAAGAAGTTATCAAAAACGTTTTAGATGGCAAACATTCCTTCGTCATTATGCCAACAGGCGGAGGGAAATCACTGTGTTATCAATTACCGGCTTTGATTTTAGAAGGAACTGCAATAGTAGTTTCACCATTAATTGCTTTGATGAAGAATCAAGTTGATTCTATCAGAGGAGTTTCAGAGGAAAATGGAGTAGCACACGTGCTCAATTCCTCTCTGACAAAGACACAGATTAAAATTGTTAAAGATGACATTTCAAGTGGAATTACGAAGCTTTTGTACGTAGCTCCAGAATCGTTGACCAAGGAAGAATACGTCGATTTTTTAAGGACCGTTCCTCTGTCTTTTGTGGCAATTGATGAGGCTCACTGCATTTCAGAGTGGGGACATGACTTTAGACCAGAATATCGAAATTTAAAATCGATTATTGCACGTCTAAGATCTGATTTACCCATCATGGGGCTAACAGCTACAGCAACTCCAAAGGTTCAAGAGGATATTGTGAAGAACTTAGGCATACAGCAGGCAACCATATTTAAGACTTCATTTAACAGGCCAAATCTTTATTACGAAGTTCGTACTAAGACTAAAAACGTTGAATCTGATATTATTCGATTTGTCAAAAAGAATGAGGGTAAATCTGGAATCATCTATTGTTTGAGTAGAAAGAAAGTTGAAGAATTAGCACAGGTATTGCAAGTAAACGGGATCAGTGCAGTGCCTTATCACGCTGGATTTGATGCTAAAACACGAGCAAAGTATCAAGATATGTTTCTAATGGAAGAAGTAGATGTTGTAGTTGCAACCATCGCTTTTGGTATGGGAATCGACAAGCCTGATGTGCGTTATGTAATCCATCACGATATTCCAAAGAGTATCGAGAGTTACTATCAAGAAACAGGTAGGGCAGGCCGAGATGGAGGGGAAGGTCATTGTTTAGCTTTTTATTCCTATAAGGATGTTGAAAAGCTGGAAAAATTCATGTCTGGAAAACCAGTAGCAGAACAAGAAATTGGAAATGCCCTACTACAAGAAATTGTAGCCTATGCAGAAACTTCAATCTCGAGAAGAAAATTCATCTTGCATTATTTTGGAGAAGAATTTGATGAAACGTATGGAGAAGGTGCAGATATGGACGACAATGTCAGAAATCCCAAAGACAAAGTTGAAGCCAAGGACGAACTGGTCAAACTTTTAAAAGTTGTTCGAGATACTGCTGAAAAGTTTAAATCAAAAGAAGTTGTCAAGGTACTAATCGGAAAGTCAAACGCCTTAATATCTTCTCATCGAACTAATCAACGTTCTTTTTTTGGTTTTGGAAGTGAACACGATAAATATTATTGGATGGCTTTGATTCGTCAAGCGATTATTGCAGGCTTTCTCAAAAAAGAAATAGAACAGTACGGGGTTATTCATCTTACTGAAAAGGGAGTAGCTTTCTTAGCTTCTCCTGAGTCATTTATGATGACAAGAGATCATAAATACAATGAAGAAAACGATGAGAAAATAGTTCAAGCAGCAAAAAATTCACTGGGAACGGCCGATACAACGCTGTTTGCAATGCTCAAAGATTTGCGTAAAAAAGAGGCTGGTAAATTAGGGATTCCTCCTTTTGTGATTTTCCAAGATCCATCACTTGAAGATATGGCTTTAAAGTATCCAATTTCAATGGATGATTTAGGATCCATATATGGAGTTGGAGAAGGAAAGGCAAAAAAATACGGTAAACCATTTTTGGCTTTAATTCAAAAGTACGTTGAAGAAAACGATATTATTAGACCGGATGATTTTGTGGTTAAAACTACAGGAGCTAAATCAGGTTTAAAACTCTTTGTGATTCAATCTATTGATCGAAAATTATCTTTAGATGATATCGCATCTTCAAAAGGTTTGTCTCACGATGAACTCTTAAAAGAAATGGAGCAAATTGTATTTAGTGGAACCAAACTCGATATTCAATACTGGATCGATGAAATGTTTGACGAAGACATGCAAGAGGAGTTGCACGAGTACTTTTTAGAGGCTCAAAGCGATGATATCAGTGAAGCCTCTGCACATTTTGACGGTGATTACGAAGATGAAGAACTTCGCCTGTATCGCATTTCTTTTTTCAGTGAAGTAGCCAACTAAGCAACTACTTTTTCCAAGATTTGGATCGTTCTGGTTTGGGTGTCAAATGAAACTTGTGCGCCGATAGGAATAGTGAAATTTTCAGGGATGTGACCAAAAGACATTCCGTAAAGAGAAGGGATTCCAAGGTCTTGAATTCGATCGACGATCACTTCTTTTAATTTGAAACCTCTGCTTACATCTTGTACCTCACATCCGATACAAACTCCAAAAACAATACCAGCGGCCTTTTTAAAAGTTTTGCTGCTTCTGAGTTGTGTTAGCATCCGATCGATTCGATAAGGCTTTTCACCGACATCTTCTATGAATACAACAGTATCAGTAAAATCAATTTCATAAGGAGTTCCCATCAAAGCACTTATCAAAGTGAGACTTCCGCCGACAGCTTTTCCCTGAGCAGTGCCAGGAACAATTGTATAGCGATCGTATTCGCTATTGTCTAATTGATCTTCGGGCTTGGATAAGGGGCTTTGTATCGTATGAGATGATTTTTTGCTTCTGAGTATATCGTTGAGAGTGTTTCGGCTGTAAGAATTGTTTAAACTGCTTCCTACAGGTCCGTGAAAACCAATCAAACCTGTTTTTTTGTGAATAGCATTCAAGAGTGCTGTAATATCACTAAAACCTACTAGAGGTTTTGGATGAGCAGCAATGAGATCGTAATCGAGTTGATCGAGAATTCTTGTTGTTCCGTAGCCACCACGAGCACAAATAATCGCATCGATATTTGGATTGGCAAACGCTTTGTTAATTTCAGAAGCTCTGAACTCATCTTCGTTGCTGAAATAACCGTGGTGATTCATAATAGATGAATCGTAGATTACTTCAAAGCCCATTTGAGTGATCCCTTCTATAGAAATCTCAAGCTTGTGCTCATCAATAGCAAAACCAGGAGCTATCAGTTTGATTTTTGCTCCTGGTTTAAGTTTATTTCCTAATCGTTTAGGGGGAGTTTCTTGAGTTATTAGTGAGGTTCTCGGTAAAAGTGTTGTGGAACTCA
Source organism: uncultured Flavobacteriaceae bacterium (assembly GCA_937136455.1). GTDB lineage: Bacteria > Bacteroidota > Bacteroidia > Flavobacteriales > Flavobacteriaceae > MAG-120531. The sequence continues at coordinate 105,697 of CAKZOO010000051.1, forward strand.
ATCCCAATAAGCCTGTCAAAAAAACTCTTCGTTTATTCATATGTTTTTAATCCTTATTTATTCGTCTTAATTGGCGTCTGATTTTTCTGATGGCATTCTGAATCGATTTATCTGGTTCTATAATATTATAAGCTCCCCAAAATTCAGGATCAGAAAATCCGTCTGCTTCTTCAGCTAAGATAATAGAACTTCTAACGCGATCTCTATATCTGATTCGTTGTTTTTCAGTGAGCTCTTCCCAATCAGTTATTGCCATCTCAGCTTGCATCGAATATAAGGAATTAAATAATCTCTTTTCCCATTCTACTTTTAAAGTCATTTGAATGTTGCTGTATCCGTAGTACCATTGATTGTTTTTTTCTCTGTAATCAACTTTGTACAATACTTCAGTTGGGTATACAAAGGCGTCTTTAGGTTTTTTCTTTACGAAGAGACGGGCTGCTCGTTCCTTATCAGTAATATGAAGAGCGAATATAGCATTGGTAAGTAATTTGTTTTCGATGTCAATATAAAGATTCCCGGTGTATAGCTGCTCTTTAGTACTTTCTTTTGGTTCAAAATGAACGATATAAATAATCTTGTCATTAATTCTGGTAGAGCCGTTAAAACTAAAATCGTATAAATTGATTAGCTCCTCTGAGAAAATAAAATCACTGTACTTCATAATGTCGATATACAGTGCGTTATAAGGACCTCCTTGAAATTTCATCGCCAAGGTATCTTTTGGGCTGTAATCAGTGCTTTTTCTTGCTTTTACAATTGAAATAGCATCGTTTACATCACTGTTATAAGGACGTTTTAAAACAGTTACTACTGCCTCAGCTAAAGCAATATTTTTTGTCCTTCTCTTGACTTGCTCTCGGTAGAAAGCTGTCATGAATTTAGACTGGTCAAAGTAATTAGAGCCCTTATTCGCCATGACATCCAATACTAATTGAGCAGGATTTCTTGGGGCAATAACATTGACCTCTTGTAAGAGCAATTCCGAAGTTTCCATTAAAATAGTACTGTCGTTAGCTAGAGATGCAATTGGAATGAGTGCAGTTTGATAACCGACGTATTGTACCATCAAATTTCTTTCTGTTAGCTCTTTTGGTACTTTAATGAGATATTCCCCAGCATTATTACTGACCGAACTGGCATTTGTTCCTTCTATAGTAATGGTGGCAAATAACAAAGGTTGTTTTGATTTGCTATCTACAATACTCCCTCTGTATTCTACATAATCATCCTGATTTATGGATTCTTGTGCTTGAAGTAGTGGAGTAAATAGAAGTGCAAATACAATGAAAAAGCTCTTGGTCAATTTGGTAGAACGCTTTAAAAGAGTTGTTTTCATGATGTAAAGATTTAGGTTAGGAACAACTCAAAGAAGTCGTTCTATTAAATTTACCTATAATACCACAAATATTGTTCCAAGAAAATGTTAAAAAGGATGGTCAAAGTGTATTTTAGTTAAAAACCCCTTAAAAATTCAGAAAGATGCAACTATCTTCATGAAGTGTTTTATATTTATGTTTTAAAATTTCTATGAATAAAGACCATCTTTTATATAGTGAGACAGGATATTTTTCCAAAATAATTCTTGACTATATCAGTGGAGAAAAAAATCTTCAATCATTTTATGGCAATCAACCAGACTTGGATGGTTTTAAGAACCAAATTGAGTTAAAAAGAAATTTTTCAAAATCTCATAGAAAGCAATTAGTTGACTCATTGCTCAAGCAATATCAAGCTGTTGAGACAACGGACTTGGTCTTAAATCGAATCGAATTATTGTCTAATGAGAATACATTTACAATAACAACGGGACATCAACTTAATTTATTTACAGGACCTCTTTATTTTTTATACAAGATCATTTCTGTTATTAACTTGTGTAAATCTCTCAAGGAAACCTATCCCGATTACGACTTTGTTCCAATTTATTGGATGGCTACTGAAGATCACGATTTTGAAGAAATTAACCATTTTTATTTGAAGGGTAAGGTCTTTAGATGGGAAGGACAGGAACATCAATCGGGGGCAGTAGGCTCTTTTAAAACGGAAGGTTTAAATACTGTATTGGAATTGCTTTCATCAGAATTGGGGTCTTCTGATGCAGCAAAAGAACTTGCGGATCTCTTCAGAAAAACTTACACAGAACACAACACCTTAGGTGAGGCAACTTTTTATTTAGCGAATGAATTGTTTAAGGAAGAAGGACTGGTTGTATTAGAACCTAACATTGCCGATTTAAAAAAACTATTTATTCCTCAGATTAAAAGAGATCTCATAGATCAAATAGGTTTTAAAGAAGTAAGTGCAACCATTGAATTGCTTCAAAATAAATCGTATCCAATTCAAGTCAACCCAAGGGAACTCAATTTTTTCTATTTAAAAGACGGATTGAGAGAGCGATTAGTTGAAGAAAATGGAAACTATACTGTTTTAAATACACCAATTCAATTTTCAAAGGAAGAACTCTTAAAAGAAATTGATCAACATCCACATCGATTTTCTCCGAATGTTATTACTAGACCTCTTTATCAAGAAGTAATTCTTCCAAATCTAGCTTATATTGGTGGAGGAGGAGAACTAGCCTATTGGTTAGAGCTTCAATCGATGTTCAAGGCTCAAGAAAGCGTTTTTCCAATTTTAATGCTACGAGATTCGGCACTTGTGATGAATCAAAAACAATTTGATAAAATTCAAAAGTTAGGTCTTTCAAAAGCTGACTTGTTTTTAGATAGAGGTGATTTAATCAATAGACATATTCGAAGAATTTCAAATATCGATATTGATTTAAGTCCTTTAAAAGAACAGTTAAAGGAGCAATTTGAAAAATTATATAAAATAGCAAATCAAACGGATGCTTCGTTTTTAGGAGCAGTAAAAGCTCAAGAAGTAAAGCAGTTAAAGGGAATTGACAAACTGGAAAAACGATTGCTCAAAGCTCAGAAACGAAAACTCAGTGAAGAAGTTATTCGACTTGTCAATTTACAAGAAGAGCTTTTTCCTAGAGAGGGCTTACAAGAGCGAAATACTAATTTTTCTGAGTTTTATTTGGAGTATTCCTCATCATTTAAAGAAGGATTATTAAGTCATTTAAATCCTTTAAACAAGGAATTTACCATTTTAATATTTTAGTTATGATGCACAATATTGATATCGATGTAGTTGAAATGACTATGGATATTATGAAATATGTCATTGGTCGAATCACACGATCCAATCCAGACATGGGGTTAGCAATTTCGGAAGAGGAACTCAAAGAAAAAGTAGGGGAGACCATTACTGACAAAGGAATTGGAGGAATGAAGGCTTTTGAACTCTTTAGGGAGGTGTTAGTCAAACATACCGTGCCCATTGACAATCCAAAACATTTAGCCTTTGTTCCGGCAGCACCAACAAGAGCGGCAATTCTATTTGATTTAGTAACAGCAGCATCTTCTATTCACGGTTCCTATTGGATGGAAGGAGCAGGAGGAATATTTTGTGAAAATGAAGCTATGTCTTGGATTGTATCCTTAACTGGATTGCCAAAGGGTTCATTTGGGGTATTTACAAGTGGAGGTACAGCAGCAAATTTATCTGCAGTTGTTACCGCAAGAGAGCATTGGAGATCAAAATCACAAGATCATCAATATAAAAGAGGAATTATTCTCTGTTCCTCTCAGGCTCATTCGTCGGTAAAAAGCATGGTTAAAATAATTGATGCTGATATCCTAACAATACCTACGCAAGAATCATTGACAAAAGAAGATTTAGATGCAGCATTCAGTCAATTGTCAGTTGCAGATCAAAGTCGTTTATTTGCAGTAGTAGTCAACGCAGGGACTACCAATGCAGGAGTCATCGATAGGATGGATGAAGTTGCAGAATTTTGTCGAGAAAATAACCTTTGGATGCATGTCGATGCAGCTTACGGAGGTGGTGCGTTGATGTCTGCAAAAGTTAGAGAGGAATTTAAAGGAATTGAATTTGCGGACAGTATTACTATTGATCCTCATAAATGGTTTTTTGCTCCTTATGACTGTGGTGCGATCATTTATAAAAATCCCGAATTAGCTAAAAAAGCACATACCCAAGAGGGGACTTATTTAGATATATTTAACCAAAAGGGAATGGAAGGTTTTAACCCTTCTGATTATCAAATTCAATTGACACGACGCGTTAGAGGTCTGCCACTGTGGTTTTCCTTAGCAATGCACGGAACGGATCGCTACAAGCAGGCAGTGGATGCTGCTCTAGATTTGGCTCAAGTTGCAGCTGAATTAATTCGCGATTACGATTACTTATCCTTAGTTAGACCTGTAAGTTTATCAGTGGTACTTTTTAAGCGTGAAGGATGGACTGCTGAAGATTATCGAATGTGGACTTTAAAAAATCTTGCAGATAATTTTGCCTTGGTAACACCGACTAAATATCAAATTGATGGTCAAATGGAGACCATTGCACGATTTTGTTTTATCAATCCTGAAACTACAAAAGAAGATATCAAGGCTATTTTAGATTCCATGAATTGATTTTGGCAGAATTTTTGAATAGTAGCTATCGATATTGTTAGGTTTAATGACTATTCTTGAAAATAGCTTAAAAATGAACTTCTAATTAACGTTCAAATTATTATTTTTGCGCATGCATAATAACGTCCTTATTTTAGATTTTGGCTCACAGTATACTCAACTCATCGCTAGGAGAGTACGAGAGCTCAACATTTTTTGTGAGATTAAACCTTACAATAAACTTCCAGAGAATTTAGATATTTACAAAGCAGTCATCCTTTCTGGGTCTCCTTTTTCAGTGAGATCTGAGGATGCTCCACATCCTGATTTGTCACAAATACAAGGTAAAAAACCACTCCTTGCGGTATGCTATGGAGCACAGTATTTAGCTCATTTTGGAGGTGGAGAAGTAGCTCCTTCAAATACTAGAGAATACGGTAGGGCTAAATTATCTTATTTAGACCATACAGATCATTTTTTCGATGGTGTCAATGCTGGTTCTCAGGTTTGGATGAGTCATTCTGATACTATTAAGCATCTGCCTATTAATGCGAAATTGATCGGTAGTACAGATGATGTCAAGAACGCTGCTTATAAGATAGAAGGAGAGATAACTTATGCGATTCAATTCCATCCTGAGGTATACCATTCTACAGATGGAGCAAAGATGCTCAAAAACTTCTTAGTAGATATCGCTGGTGTCAATCAAGATTGGACTCCAGATTCATTTGTTCACGAGACCGTAGAAGAACTTAAAAAGACTGTTGGTTCTGATAAGGTAATTTTAGGATTATCTGGTGGGGTTGATTCTACTGTAGCAGCAGTATTACTTCACAAAGCCATTGGATCTCATTTACACTGTATATTTGTCAATAATGGTCTGCTTAGAAAAGATGAGTTTTCACAAGTATTGGATCAGTATAAACATATGGGTCTTAACGTAAAAGGTGTCGATGCATCAGATCGTTTTTTAGACGCATTGAAAGGAATCAGTGATCCAGAAACAAAACGCAAGACTATTGGTAAAGTATTTATCGATGTTTTTGACGACGAATCCCATAAGGTTGAAGATGCTAAATGGTTAGGTCAAGGTACGATTTATCCAGATGTGATCGAATCAGTATCTGCAACTGGAGGCCCTTCAGCTACGATCAAGAGTCACCACAACGTAGGTGGTCTTCCTGATTATATGAAATTAAAAGTAGTAGAACCACTTAAACTTCTTTTTAAAGACGAAGTAAGAAGAGTAGGTGCTGCCTTGGGTATCGATGCTAAATTATTAGGTAGACACCCTTTCCCAGGCCCAGGTCTTGGAATTAGAATTTTAGGAGATATTACTCCTGAAAAAGTTCGTATTCTTCAAGAAGTTGACGCTGTGTTTGTCAATGGACTCAGAGAGTGGGGATTGTACGACAAGGTATGGCAGGCAGGAGCTATGTTACTTCCTGTAAATTCTGTTGGAGTAATGGGAGATGAACGTACCTATGAAAAATGTGTTGCCCTAAGAGCAGTTGAAAGTACCGATGGTATGACTGCTGATTGGGTGAATTTTCCTTATGAATTTTTGCAAAAGGTATCGAATGATATCATTAATAAGGTTCCAGGTGTTAATAGAGTGGTATACGATATTAGCTCAAAGCCGCCTGCAACCATAGAATGGGAATAATGATTTTAAAAAGGAATTTACTGACTGTATTATTCTTGTTTTCCTTGTTGGGTTATGCACAACAAACGGGAACTTATAAGATTAAACCGTCGGATAACCGATGGAGAATTCTCAAGGATTTTCAGATCAGTCAGGATTCTTTTTTAAAGTTAAATCCTCATCTTTCCCAAGATGAGAACTCCTTGCCAATTGGGGTTACAATTCAACTACCAATTGCCTTAGAAAATTCCCTAAATGTAGGAGATTCCATTTTCATCCGAAAAGATGTTCCAATTGATCAATTCATCATTCACAGAGTTAATCCTAAGGAAACTTTTTACGACTTAGTAAGAACCTATCAAACTCCACTAAGGGATCTCTTGGATTACAATCCAGGATTGTTGTTGACCGGTTTGCAAATTGGAATGAACCTTAAAGTTAGGGCTTATAAACAACAATCAATTTCGTACAAACTTGGTTTTAGAGAGCCTCTTTTTGAGCCTTTTTACAGTGATTCAAAAGAATACACTATAGCCTATCCACTTCCTTTTAGAACAGATAAATCAGTTCTTTTAGATACGCTTTTAATGGAAAAAACCTTTGAGGCGAGAAGGGATATGAAGTTTAGTATTCACTTTTATCAAGGAGCATTGATGGCAATTGAACAATTGGCAAAACACGATATTCATATCACTCCCATACCGATCGACACTCAATTAGACAACGCTCATTTAGCACTTAGGTTGATGAATCTCGACAGTCTTAATTTTGATGCGATTATCGGTCCTCTAAGCAGTAGAACTTATAAGGCAGCGACTTCTTATGCGATGCGAAACGATATTCCTATCGTTTATCCTTCTGCATCTGAAAACAGTTATGATTATCCCAAAGCACATATGCCGATACCCTCTGATTCGATTTTTAGAAATAGGGTATTGAGATTAGCTTCATTGCGTTACAGCAATGAAAAAGTATTGATTGTAGCAGATTCTTTGAATATTGATGCAAAAGAAGCCATCGTCAACCAATTTCCAAATGCTGTTCCTTTAGAACTCATTAAAGAAGTTTCTGTCGATGTGGATACCTTGTCTTCTAGGTTAGATTCTATAATTCCGAACTGGGTTTTTGTAGAGACTCAAAATGTGAAATTAGCTTCTTCTATCAGTTCTATGTTGAATTCTTCTCTGAGAGATTCTGTAAAGATTAAAATGTTTACTACCAACTACAGTAGTGCTTTTGAAAATGACATTGTCGATCAACAACAGTTGACCAACCTCAATTTTACCTATCCTAATTTCTATTCATTACTCAATAATGAGGAATTTTCCGTGGCTTTTGAAGAACGATTTGGTTATTATCCAGATCGATACGCTCTAAGAGGTTATGATCTAACCCTCTACACTGCTTTAGAAGTGCTCGATAATTCCTTAAGTCATATCAAGCGAAAACTGCCTTACCTTACCCATCGTCTAGGGTTTGTGCAAGACAGTTTACAAAGAGGTTATTTCAATAGAAGTTCCTATATTCTTCGTTACGAAGCTATGGACATTAAACTTTTTGATTAAACATCACAGACTTTAAAAGCTTTCTTTAAAGAGTCAATCTTATCCTCGTATTTGCAGATGAACTCCTGAGCAACGACTCCAGTATATCCCGTTTCAAGGATCGCTTTCATAATTGCGGGATAGTAGAGTTCCTGAGTTTCATCAATCTCGTTTCTTCCTGGTACTCCTGCAGTGTGGTAGTGTCCAAAGTACTGGTGATGGTCTCTGATGGATCTAATGATATCTCCTTCTTGAATTTGCATATGATAGATGTCGAAGAGTAATTTGAAGTTTTCAGAACCCAATCCTTTGCAAAGAGCAATACCCCAGGCCGAGTTATCACACATATAGTCTTTGTGGTCTTTTTGATTAAATAATTCCATCTGAATAACGACACCGTGCTTTTCAGCAAGTGGCATGATTTGTTTTAATCCCATAATACAATTAGCTAGTCCATCTGTATCACTCATTCCTCTTCGATTTCCACTAAAACAGATGAGGTTTTTAAATCCGTTTTCTGCCACTTTAGGAATCATTTCACTATAGCGTTTAATGAGTTCAGGATGATACTGAGGATCGTTCCAGCCCTCTGTTAAACTAATTTCTGCTCCGTTACACATCGAACAATTAATGTTGTATTTATGGAGTAAGGGCCAGTCTTTTGGCCCGAGGAGGTCAATATTTTTAATGCCGAGCTGACTCAGAATTTGAAGTAAGTCTTCAAGAGGAATATCGTTAAAACACCATTCACAAACAGAGTGGTTAATGTTATTTTTGAGTTCAAATTTTTTATCTTCTGTTTTGATAAAGTCTTTTGGGTAGGCAGTTAGTCCAATGGTAGACACAGCTGCAGTTCCAATGAAATCTCTTCTTTTCATGTATTAGGGGTTTATTTTAAATAAATATAGGTATTTTCATTAAAAACCGGGGGATTTCCATTTCCAATTTGTATTTTTGCTTGCGTTGATAAATCAAGTAAACGCAAGATGTCGCAAACCAAATACATATTTGTTACCGGAGGGGTAACTTCTTCGTTAGGAAAGGGAATTATAGCAGCTTCATTGGCTAAATTATTGCAGTCTAGAGGCTATAGAACAACCATTCAAAAGTTAGATCCGTATATCAATGTGGATCCAGGAACCCTTAACCCTTATGAACACGGAGAGTGTTTTGTGACTGATGATGGAGCTGAAACCGATTTGGATTTAGGTCATTATGAGCGTTTTTTAAACTCTACTACTTCTCAAGCAAATAACGTAACCACTGGTAGAATCTACCAATCGGTGATTGAAAAAGAACGTCGAGGAGAATTTTTAGGAAAGACCGTTCAAGTAATTCCTCATATCACAAACGAAATTAAAGATCGCGTTCAAATTCTTGGAAAAAGTGGTAATTACGATATCGTAATCACTGAAATTGGTGGTACAGTAGGGGATATCGAATCACTTCCCTATATTGAAGCTGTACGTCAGTTGTTGTGGGATTTAGGTGAAGATAATGCTATGGTTATCCATCTGACTTTAGTTCCATATTTATCTGCAGCCGGAGAGTTAAAAACCAAACCAACACAACACTCAGTTAAAACACTTATGGAAAGTGGAATTAAGGCTGATGTGTTGGTGTGTAGAACGGAGCACGAACTAAGCGATGATATCAAGAGAAAACTAGCCTTGTTTTGCAATGTAAAAAAAGAGGCTGTTATTCAATCGATCGACGCCTCGACCATCTATGATGTACCTCTTATGATGCAATCAGAAGGTTTGGATAAGGTCGTTTTGGACAAACTAAAACTTGAAGGTTATTCTGAGCCTAACTTAGATCAGTGGAAGGCATTTTTAAAACGCCATAAAAATCCAAAGGATGTTGTTGAAATTGGACTTATTGGAAAATATGTCGAATTACAAGACTCTTATAAATCGATATTAGAATCCTTTATACACGCTGGTGCAGAAAATGAAGTGAAGGTGATAGTCAAGTCAATTCACTCTGAACACCTTACTGTTGATAAAGTTGAAGAAGAATTGCAAGGGCTTCACGGAATATTAGTGGCTCCAGGATTTGGAGAGCGAGGAATTGAAGGAAAGATCAAGGCGGTCCAATTCGCAAGAGAAAACAATATACCTTTTTTAGGGATTTGTCTTGGAATGCAGATGGCAGTTATTGAATTCTCTAGAAATGTTTTAGGTATTAAAGATGCCAATTCTTTAGAGATGGATGAAAATTGCAAGAATCCTGTGATCAACCTTATGGAGGAACAGAAAGCTGTCACTTATAAGGGAGGTACGATGCGTTTAGGAGCTTGGGATTGTAAATTAGAAGCTGGAAGTTTAGCTTCTTCGATTTATTCAAATGCAGAGGTGATTTCAGAAAGACACCGTCACCGTTTTGAATTCAATAATAACTACAGAGAACAAATTGAAGCCAATGGTATGAAAGCCTCTGGTGTTAATACTGAGACTAATTTGGTTGAAATCGTTGAAATTCCTTCACACCCATGGTTTGTTGGAGTACAATACCATCCAGAGTACAAGAGTACGGTTCTCAACCCACACCCACTTTTTGTCAATTTCGTAAAAGCGGCTTGTGATCATAAAAACAACTAAGATTTAATTGTAATTCACTCAGTGAATATATGTTATGGAAGAAAAAAAATTAGACGTCAATTCGATTGTAGGTTTTGTGCTCATTTTTGGGATACTGATCTATATGTTTTATATCAATCAACCTACTGCTGAAGAACTCGCTGCTCAAAAGCAACAAGAACAAGTAGAACAAAAAGCAAAAGAAAAGGATAGTGCAACAGCTGATTATACTAATGTAACTCCATCTCCTGTTGATGCAATTCAAGAAGGACAGCAATTAGGAGCTTTTAAATTAGCTGGATCAACAGCTTCTGTTTCAGAACTCTCCAATGATAAACTTAGTTTAAAAGTAAGTCATAAGGGTGGACAACTTAATTCTGTTCAACTAATTGAATTTAATACTTTTAAAGGGGAACCTGTTTATTTAATTAAGGATAACAACTCTAAATTCGATATTGAATTTACGGATCGTGAAAACAGAATTATTCACACTGCTGACTTATTGTTTGAATTAGTGTCAACTTCAGATTCTGCACTTACATTACAATCTAAACTATCTGAAAACCAATTCATAGAATTCATCTATTCTTTAAATAATGAGGATTATATGGTTGATTTTGCAGTGCGCTCACAGGGTGTAGCACCACTGATCAATCCATCCAACAATCCAAAATTAAGTTGGTCAATGGATGCACTACGTCACTCTAAAAGTGTCGTCTATGAAAATCGTTACACCAGAACGGTATTCCGACACGAAACTGACAAAGTTGGTAAATTATCACAGGGAGGATCAGATGATGAAGTTGGAGAGGACGTACAGTGGATCTCTTATAAACAACACTTTTTTAGCAGTGTATTAATACCTCAAAACAATTTTGAAAAGGTGAGTTTCACTTCTGAAACACTTTCTGACGAAGAATCTGAAGAAGCTGTGTTTTTAAAGCGTTTTAATTCTTATACGGAGCTTTCCTATACAGCTAATGAATTTTCAAATCAATTCAGATGGTTCTTTGGACCTACGGATGTAAAGGTATTATCTCAGTATGAAAACTTAGAATTAGAATCTGCAATTCCATTTGGTTGGGGAATTTTTGGGTGGTTGAATCGCTATGTGTTTACACCGGTTTACACCTTCTTAAGTTCGTTCTTACCTTTTGGTATCGCTATTATTGTGATGACGATCCTCGTTCGATTGCTGATGTCACCTGTGACCTATAAATCGTATTTATCTCAGGCAAAAATGAAGGTATTACGTCCTGAGATTGACGAAATCAATGAGAAGTACAAGGACAATGCGATGAAAAAGCAGCAAGAAACCATGGCATTGTATTCTAAGGCTGGAGTGAATCCGATGAGTGGTTGTGTTCCAGCACTATTGCAAATGCCTATTTTCTACGCCCTCTTTATGTTCTTCCCATCGGCTTTTGTGCTCAGACAAAAATCATTCTTATGGGCGGAAGATTTATCGTCATACGACACCGTGTTGCAATTGCCATTTAAGATCCCATTTTACGGTGATCACGTAAGTTTATTTCCTCTATTAGCATCTGTTGCTATTTTCTTTTACATGAAAATGACTACAGGTCAAAATATGCCCACACAACCAGGAATGCCTAATATGAAATTCATATTGTATCTATCTCCTGTAATGATGTTGTTTTTCTTTAACTCTTATGCAAGTGGATTGAGTTTGTATTACTTTGTGTCGAACCTTATTACGATCATTATTATGTTAGTGATTAAGAACTACATCATTGATGAGGATAAGATTCACGCGAGAATTCAAGAAAACAAACTAAAGCCTAAGAAAAAGAGCAAGTTTCAAGAACGCATGAAAGAAATGATGGAACAAGCTGAGCAACAAAAGAAGGCTAAGTAATCAATTCAGTTGTCTTTTATTTATTGTAATTTTGTCTTTTCTTCAAGATGAAAAAAGTTGTCGTAGGTTTATCCGGAGGAGTTGATTCCAGTGTAGCAGCCTATCTCTTAAAAGAACAGGGATATGAGGTCATAGGACTTTTTATGAAAAATTGGCACGATGACACTGTGACAATTTCAGATGAGTGTCCTTGGCTTGAAGACAGCAATGACGCCCTATTAGTTGCTGAAAAACTAGGCATACCATTTCAGACAGTCGATTTAAGCGAGCAGTACAAAGAACGTATTGTAGACTATATGTTTGCTGAATACGAAAGAGGAAGAACCCCAAACCCAGATGTGCTCTGTAATCGCGAGATTAAATTCGATGTATTTATGGATATCGCGATGAGTTTAGGAGCGGATTATGTAGCAACAGGTCATTATTGTAGAAAAGGGGAGCTGATTGATCAGCAGGGAAACACTCATTATCAATTGTTATCTGGAAAAGATCCCAATAAAGATCAATCCTATTTTCTTTGTCAATTATCACAAGAACAACTTTCAAAAACGCTTTTTCCAATAGGTGAGTTATTAAAACCAGAAGTTAGAGCAATTGCAGCAGAGCAAGATTTAATTACTGCAGAGAAAAAAGATTCTCAAGGATTGTGTTTTATCGGAAAGGTTCGCCTTCCTGATTTTTTACAACAGCAACTCAAACAAAAAAAAGGGGCCATTGTTGAAATCCCAGCTGATTTAGATTTATACAATCAAAAACAAACTTCATTTGAATCCATAGAAGAGGAATTGGTAAAGACTTCAAAGGCTTTTTCATATGAGTTGTCCAATGGAAAAATTGTAGGGGAACACATTGGTGCTCATTTCTTTACAGTAGGTCAGCGCAAAGGATTAGATGTGGGAGGAACCCCTGAGCCACTCTTTGTAATCGCAACGGATGTCAAAGAAAATATCATCTATACAGGGCAGGGTAAGTCTCATCCTGGGCTCTATCGATCGGCTCTGAAGATCGATGCCTCTGAAATGCATTGGGTACGTGAGGATCTAAAGCTCAAAGACGGAGAATCTATGGAAGTAATGGCTCGTATCCGCTATAGACAACCCTTGCAAAAAGCAAGACTCTACAGTTTTGAAAAGGCTACTTATATAAAGTTTGACGAGCCTCAATCGGCTATCACAGAAGGACAGTTTGCAGCTGTATATCAAGGAGAAGAATTAATAGCTTCAGGAGTAATCAACTAGTTATGAACTCCATTTGTAACTTATTCAATATTCAATACCCCATCGTCCAAGGAGGAATGGTTTGGACCAGTGGTTGGCGATTAGCAGCTGCTGTATCCAATGCTGGTGGTCTTGGATTGATCGGTGCTGGATCAATGTCTGCTGATCTACTAGAAGAACACATTTTAAAGTGTCAGAAGGCTACCGAAAAGCCTTTTGGAGTCAATATTCCACTCTTGTATTCCAAGGTAGAGGAGCAATTGGAAGTTATTGTTAGGAACAAGGTTTCGATCGTGTTTACCTCTGCTGGAAACCCGATGACCTACACCTCGTATCTCAAAGAAAAGGGAATCAAAGTGGTGCATGTAATCGGAAGCACTAAACAAGCTTTAAAAGCACAATTAGCTGGTGTCGATGCTGTCGTTGCTGAAGGATTTGAAGCAGGTGGTCACAATTCAAAAGATGAAACAACAACACTTGTGCTGATCCCTGAAATAGCTAAAGCCGTTTTAATTCCAGTCATTGCTGCTGGAGGAATAGCATCTGGTGAAGCCATAATAGCTGCCATGGCATTAGGAGCTAAAGGTGTACAAATTGGAACTCTTTTCTTGATGTCTAAAGAATCAAGTGCTCACGATAACTACAAGGACTATCTTACAAAACTAGAACAAGGAGGAACCAGCTTGACGCTAAAAGAACTGACTCCTGTTCGAATGGCTAAAAATCAATTCTACAACGAACTCATGGATTTATATGCTAGACATGCCTCTGTGGAAGAGTTAAGAGTAAAACTCTCAAAAGGGAGATCTAAGAAGGGGATTTTCGAAGGAGATCTATCCCAGGGGGAACTCGAAGTAGGTCAGGTGGCTTCTTCAATTACTGAGATACAATCAGTTGAAGAGCAATTCAAAAAATTGATCTTAGAATACAAACGATCTTATGCTCAATTAAAGAAGGAGCTCTAAAAGGCAGTCGCTTTTTTTATTACGATGTTTCGCATTGGCCAATCGCCACTGTCAACTTCTTGAGCGTTGATTTGGTCGACAACCTCCATGCCTTCAATTACTTGTCCAAAAGGAGTATAGCCACCGTCTAAATGATAGGAGCCAGGTTTGGTAACCACTATAAAAAACTCGTAAGGTGAGGCTAATTTGTGTGGGTTGTCTATATCACTACTAGGCATCGATACGACTCCTCTGTGGTGTTTGTGCCCCTTTCGAGTATCGGGTGGTAATAAGTATCGACCAATGGCTCTTCTCTTTTGTGAGACTTCAGGGATGTCTGCATTTCCACCCTGAATAATAAAACCTTTGACAATTCTGTGAAAATATGTGTTGTTAAAATAGCCTTTCTTAGCCAAATAGATAAAATTTGCTTTGTGATAGGGGACATTGTCAAAAAGTTCAATCGTAATGTCTCCAAAAGTCGTTTCGAGTTTAACTTTAGTTTCTTTTAATGTTTTGTTATAATCAAAGAAAAAAGCAATTGCATTCTCTTCATCTAGAACTAAATCTTCTTTAGAGTCTTCCTTAATTACCTCCTTAGATTTTTCATGTAAGACAACTTGATCTTTGACTTGATTTCTGCTTGAATTTGAACTATCTTTAATATCAGCATTTTTATTCTGATTACAAGAAGTCAAGAACAGTAGGGTGATAAGACTATAGGTTATTTTATAAAAGCGTTGCATGGATTTTGATCATTTTACATCTGTATTCTCAAAAATAGAAAATTTACCACTGCCAGGAAAACAGGCACACTATTCTATGACCTCAAAAATAAGGGCAATTCAGATGGCTAGTGAAAATTTTAATGAAAAAAAAGCTAAAAAAGCTGCTGTTTTAGCTCTTTGCTATCCTGATATTCATTGCAAAACCAATTTGTTATTTATTAAAAGAAAGACAATTGAGGGAGATATTCACTCAGCTCAAATAGGATTTCCTGGTGGAAGTATTGAAAAAAACGACACTTCTATATTGCATACGGCCATCAGAGAAGCAGAGGAAGAGGTTGGGATTCAAAAAAGTGAAATCGATAAAATTTTAGAACTGAGCCAGCTTTATATTCCACCATCAAACTTTTTAGTGCATCCCTTTTTGGCAATAAGTCCAAAACAACCCGATTTCAGGATTCAAGAAGAGGAGGTAGATTCCATCCTTGAAATTCCGTTGACTTATTTCTTAGACGATAATAATATTTGTTCTCATAAAATTTCAAATTCATATCTCACTGACGTTGATTTTCCTGCATTTAACTATAACAATCACTTAATATGGGGAGCTACCGCTATGATGCTCGGAGAAATTCGTAGTTTGATTAAACAAATCATTTAAGTATTGTTTCTATTATTTGATTAAATTGCACCCTATGTCACTATTCAAGAAAAACCCATTTGGACATTATCTCTTTATAAAGAAGATGTTGATTCGTTATTTAGGAATCTTAACACATTCAAGATATAAGCGATTTAATGAACTTAAAATAGAGGGTTCAGAAATAATTAGAGATCTTCCCGATACCAAGGTGTTATTTGTGTCGAATCACCAAACCTATTTTGCTGATGTTGTAGCCATGTACCACGTTTTTAATGCGAGTTTAAAAGGTAGAATTGATTCCATCAAGAATGTTGGATATCTGTGGAACCCAAAGCTCAATATTTACTACGTTGCAGCGAAGGAAACAATGAAAGGTAGTTTTATAGCAAAAGTACTCGCTTATGCAGGATCTGTTAGTATTGATAGAACTTGGAGAGCTGCAGGACAAGATGTCAACAGGCAGGTCAAATTAAGTGATATCACCAACATTGGAAAAGCTTTAGAAGATGGATGGGTTATTACTTTTCCACAAGGGACTACAACTCCTTGGAAACCTATCAGAAAGGGTACCGCTCATATCATTAAGCGCTATCAACCCATTGTCATTCCGATTGTTATCGACGGTTTTAGACGATCTTTTGACAAAAAAGGACTTCGAATTAAAAAGAAAGGAATTCTTCAGTCAATGGTGATTAAAGAACCTTTAGATATTGATTACGAAAACGAGTCTATTGATCAAATCGTCGAAAAGATTGAATTTGCTATAGAACAACATCCTTCATTTCTAAAGGTGCTTACCAAAGAACAAATCGCCGAGATCGAAGAAGAGAACAAACTTCGCTATTACGACTTGGAAAAGGAAAGTGATAAAGAATAAAAAAAAGAGGCTTTAAAGCCTCTTTTTAATTTGAAATCGTTTTACTTTCTGTAATCAAGTGCTGGTTTTCGATTTCCAATCATAGGAATATATTTAAAATCAGCTCCTCTGCGATCCATTAGTTCTTGTTTCGCTTTCTCAATTGTTTTTGGATTTTTAAAGAGATCAATAGCAGTCATTCCTAAAGTTTTAGCAGCGACCATCATTCCTTTTTTTCCGATTGACATTCCTCCAGCTGATACCGCTTGCCATGAGTGAGCAGGTGTTCCAGGAACCCAAGTAGCTGTACTGAGTCCAGCAGTAGGAACTGTAAAACTCACATCGCCAACATCTGTAGAACCAGCAGCTTTGCCTACTTCTTTATACGGTTGAATTGTGTTTGTACTATTTAAGTCTTTTGGATTGCTTAAGGTTTTTGAAATTTCTTCAGCATAAGCTTTTTCATCTTCATTATATTGAAAACCACCCACTTTAACTAAATTGTCATACATGAGTTTTTGGAGTGTTAAATTGGGGAGTAATTCATGAGTACCACCAATTAGTTCATAATCCATAGTAGTTCCGGTACCAATAGCAGCTCCTTTGGCAGCATTGACAATTTTTTCAAAAATATCCATTACGACCTCTCTGTTTTTGTCTCTAGCGTAGTAATATACTTCAGCGAAATTAGGAACTACATTTGGAGCTTTTCCACCTTGTGTAATAACGTAGTGAATACGCGATCCATCAGGAATGTGTTCTCTGAGCATATTTACCATCATATTCATGCCTTCTACTGCGTCTAAAGCAGATTTGCCTTGATCAGGAGCTGCGGCCGCATGTGCAGATACTCCGTAGAATCTAAATTTTGCAGATTTGTTAGCAAGGGCAGCACCAGCATTTGCATTGTTGTTATTTCCAGGATGCCAGTGTAAAACAGCGTCAACATCATCAAAAACACCCTCTCGTGTCATATAGACTTTTCCAGATCCTCCTTCTTCAGCAGGACAACCATAAAATCGAATCCTACCTTCTTTTTTATTGTCTTTAAGCCAATTTTTTACCGCAATTGCTGCAGCTGTAGATGCGGTTCCAAATAAGTGATGTCCACAAGCATGACCCGCATTTCCTCCAGCGGATTCTTGATGGGTAATAGCTTTTTGGGATAGTCCAGGAAGTGCATCGAATTCACCTAAAATTCCGATTACAGGTCCTGAAGAACCATATTCAGCCACAAAAGCTGTTGGAATATCAGCAATTCCTTTAGTGATTGTAAATCCTTCGTTTGCAAGAGTTTCTTGAAGCAAGGCTGAACTCTTTTCTTCCAAATATCCCATTTCAGCCCAATCCCAAATTTGTTGAGCGATATTGTTAAAAGTTTCTGTGTTGTCTTCTAATTGTTTAATGGCTTTAGAAGAACTTTGAGCTTGAATAGATACACTACTCAAGATGAGCAATAATAAGGGTAATTTTTTATACATAGTTGTTTAGTTTTTGAACCAATTAAATTAAAAAAAAAAGTCATACATCACTTTCTTGGATGATACTTATTTAAAACCTTAGTTAGGTGAGTCTTATCCATATGTACGTAAATTTCAGTTGTAGTGATGCTTTGGTGTCCAAGCATTTGTTGAATAGCTCTAAGATCTGCACCGTTTTCCAAAAGATGTGTGGCAAATGAATGTCTAAAGGTATGAGGGCTAATGGTCTTCTTAAACCCGGTTTTTACTGATAACTGTTTAATGATTGTAAAAATCATAGCTCTTGTTAGTTGTGCTCCTCGTCGGTTTACAAAAAAGAGATCAGAGCTTTCTTTTTTAAAAGGAAAATGTGGTCTGACCAATTCTTGATAGTGTTTCATGCATTTGATCAGGTAATCATTAAGTGGTATAAATCGCTCTTTGTCTCCTTTACCAAGTACTTTGAGAAACCCTTCCTTAAAAAACAGATCTGAACATTTTAGATTTAGTAGTTCAGTTACTCTTAAACCACAGCCATAAAGCGTTTCTAGAATCACATAATTGCGTTCCCCTTCATTTGAAGATCGATCTATCGCAGCTATTAATTGATCGATTTCATTTACAGATAAAACCTCGGGTAATTTTCGACCAATTTTTGGAGTTTCAATTAAATCCATAGGATTATCTGGTCGGTAATCTTCAAAAACTAAATAATCAAAAAAATTTTTTAAACCAGAAATGAATCGAGCTTGACTCCTAGGACTAATGTTTTTAGACAGATTGTAAATGCTTGTTTTTAAAAGCTCTTGATCGATTTTAATAGGACTTATGTCAATATGATTTTCAATCAAATAATTAGATAATTTGTTGAGATCTAGAGTGTAATTTTTGATTGTATTTTCACTGAGTCCACGTTCTATTCTAATGTAAATCAGGTAATCTTTAATATGATTTTTCCAGTTCATTTTGATTGATAATTTATGACACTATTGACTTATGTCAACAAGTTTATCATGAAAATTAGTTTAGTTCCATTAGTTTTGATTAAATTTACTTGAATTGAGTATAATTTATGGAAAAAACCGACCAAATAAAAACAAATAAGGCTCATGTTAAACCTTTTTTGTTTTTAAATTTTTTCTTGTTTGCAATGCTGTTAAATTCAGTTGGTATTGTCATACTTAAAGCTCAAAAAGTATACGGTATCAATCCTCTACAAGCCAGTGCTATAGAAGCATTTAAGGATCTTCCCATAGCCATTGCAGCATTTTTTGTAGCATCCATCATATCGAGGATTGGTTACAAAACCTCTATGCTAATAGCTTTAGGTTTGATAACCTTATCTCAATTATTGCTTTATTACGGTAACAGTTACTATTTAGTATTAGTATTATTTGCGAGTATTGGGTTCAGTTTTGCGTTGATTAAAATTTCGGTATATACGCTTATAGGATTAGTTTCTGAAACTAAAAATGAACACGCCTCACTTCTTTCATGGGTAGAGGCTATCTTTAGTTTTGGAGTTGTATTTATGTTTTTGTTTTTCCCATTTTTTAACAATCAAAATATTCAAGATGCTTGGCTTAACGCTTATTTGGTGTTATCGCTGCTCTCAATTATATTGTTTTTCTGGTTATTAGTGACTCCATTTAATTTGAAAACACCTCAAATAGATACTTCTTATCTCAAAGAATTTAAGCGTTTTGTGATTTTAAATAGAAATATAGTGGTGGTCATTTTTCTGCTTTCTACCTTCTTCTTTGTTGCAATTGAACAAGGTGTGATGAGTTGGTTGCCTACTTTTAACAACCTAGGAGTTCAACTACAAGAAAACTTAGCTATTTTAACAGCTGGTTCCTTTACACTTTCAATTGCTATAGGTAGGGTTGTCAACTCTTTTGTTGTTAAAAAATACAATCCATTTTCAATTTTATTTACCTGTATTATTTTATCTGAATTTATTATTTATTACGGTATACCAGTTACCTTAAGTGTAGATCTAGAAGGTGTAAATTCATTGTTTGATATTCCATTGAAGTTTTACACATTTTCTTTAGTTGGTTTCTTCTTAGCACCAATTTATCCAAATCTAAACTCAATAATTTTATCTTCAACTCCAGTGAGTTTACATTCCCATATGACTGGATTGATTATTATATTTTCAGCGGTAGGAGGAACTCTTGGGTCTAGATTTGTAGGTTATTTAACGAATGAATTCGGAGTAATTTACGCATTTGATCGAATGTTTATTCCAATAGCGATGCTCTTTCTTTGTGTTCTAATGCTAAAAGTATTGACTACTGATACCGATGATATTACTGAGGAGTACAATTTTGAATAAATAGTCTTATTTTTACCCCATGAAAATTCTTATACTAAATGGTCCTAATATTAATTTATTAGGTAAAAGAGAGCCTGGCATTTATGGAAATGATACTTTTGAATCTTTTTTTGAAAAGCTTTCAAAAGAGTTTTCTTCCATTTCTTTAGAGCACTTTCAATCCAATATTGAAGGAGAACTTATAGATAAAATTCAAGAGGTAGGATTCTCTTATGATGGAATTATTCTAAATGCAGGAGCCTATACACATACTTCTATAGGAATAGGAGATGCAATAAAAGCGGTTACGACTCCAGTAGTTGAGGTACATATTTCAAATACCTTTTCTAGAGAGTCTTTTAGACATCAATCGTATATTTCACCAGTAGCAAAAGGTGTAGTTTTAGGGTTTGGACTTGAAAGCTATCGTTTAGCTTTACTTAGTTTTATTAGCTGATATAAAAGTTTTATATTTAGGTCAACTAAACTAAAAACTAACTTATTATGAAAGCTATTGCTGTAAAAGCATCGCTTTTCATCAATTATTTTGTGTTTGCGATACTTCTTAATTCAGTAGGTATTGTAATCTTAAAATCACAAAACGTATACGGTGTTGATGAAGTAGCTGCTAGTACCCTTGAACTATTCAAGGATCTCCCCATCGCCATTATCTCTTTTTTAGTCGCTTCATTTTTACCTAAAATAGGATATAAAAAAGCCATGCTTATAGCATTATTACTAGTATCTGTGGCTTGTATTGGAATGTATTTTGGAAATTCATTTACTTGGGCTAAAGTGCTTTTTGCTTCAGTAGGGGCTTCTTTTGCACTGATTAAAGTGTCAGTATACGCCTCTGTCGGATTGGTGACTCAAAACGAAAAACAACACAACAGTTTAATGAGTACTATTGAGGGGGTATTTATGTTCGGTATTGCTTTGGCTTATTTCTTATTTCCGGCATTTAATTCAGCTTCAGACGAAAATGCATGGCTCAATGTATATTGGCTATTAGCGGCGCTTTCATTGGTGTCATTTTTGTTTTTACTCTATGCTCCATTCGATAAACCAATTGTTGAAGACAGTGACTCAAACTTGCTTGATGATTTTTCATCGATGTTCAAGCTGATTGCTCAATTGTTAGTCATCGTCTTTGTGATCGCAGCATTTTTGTTTGTGATGATTGAACAAGGAATTATGACTTGGCTCCCTACTTTTAACGATCGCGTCTTAGAACTTCCAGAAAATTTAGCGATCATGATGGCTAGTATTTTAGCAGTATCTCTAGGTGTTGGACGCTTACTTGCAGGATTTTTATCCAATTATTTTAATTGGGTTTGGATTCTTGTCGTGTGTTTGTTAGCAGCGATGATCATGGTTTATTTTGTACTACCCTTGGCTGTCGAATCAAAGATAAGTGGCGTGGAAACACTATCAGATATTCCTCTCTTGGGTTATGCTTTTCCAATTGTAGGTTTGTTTATTGCACCGATCTACCCTTTGTTAAATTCTGTAATTTTAAGTGCTCTTCCAAAGTCACTACACGCACATATGTCTGGATTGATTATTATATTTTCAGCTATAGGAGGAACCTTAGGGTCGCGATTAATAGGAATTTTATTTAAGGAAGTAGGAGCAGCTGAAGCGTTTAGTTACACCTTAATACCAATGACTTTATTGCTAGTAGCTATTTTAATATTAAAAAAACTAACCGCAAAGTAATGAAAGAACAAATAGAATACATAGCTCCTGAAGCGGCTTTTGAGGAGCTCTTTGTGGATTTGCATATGTCAAAGGTGTTAAGTGATGACAAGCGAATTTCAGATGTGATCCCCTTATTAAAACCCTCTGAAATTTTAAATCAATACAGGCTTCAAAAATCCGATGAAGGTTTTGATATCAAATCTTTTTTTGAAGATCATTTTGAAATTCCTCAAGCTCCAACAACTGGATTTAAAGAAGATGTTAATAGATCTATTGAAGAGCATATTAAGGCTTTATGGCCCTATTTGCAAAGAGAAGCAGATCACTTAATTGAAGGTAGTTCATTAATACCACTTCAACACCCTTATATTGTACCCGGAGGTCGTTTTAATGAAATCTACTATTGGGATAGCTTTTTTACCATGCTTGGTCTTAAAATTCACGGAGAAGTTGATGCTATTGAAAATATGATTAAGAACTTTGCTTGGATGATTAATCATATTGGATTTATCCCTAATGGAAATAGAACTTATTTTTTAGGAAGATCCCAACCTCCTTATTTTTCTTTGATGGTGTGTTTATTAGCAAACACTAAAGGGGATTCGATACTCAGTGATTATTTAAATGAATTAGAATTGGAGTACGAATTTTGGATGAATGCAGCAAATGAAAGTGAATCTCATCTCATATCGTATAAAGGTGTTTCTCTCAATCGTTATTACGACAGAAATGAAGGGCCAAGACCTGAAATGTATGCAACTGATATTGAAGATTACAAAAAGTATGGAAAACCTGAAAACTATTTCAAACACCTAAGAGCAGCCTGTGAATCGGGATGGGATTTTAGCTGTCGTTGGTTTAAAGATCCAATGGATCTTGGGTCAATTAATACGTTAAACATTCTTCCTGTCGATCTCAATTGTTTGTTGTTGTATCTTGAACGAACTATTGCTCGTGCTTATGATTATAGAGATGAGAAACAAAAATCTGAGCTTTGGTATAACAGAGCATCAACAAGGGAAGAAGCTATTCAAAATTTATTTTGGAATCCTGAACAAAATTATTTTAACGACATCAATTTTGTAGATGACAAGCATACAGGAGTACGTTCCTTAGCAGGTCTATTCCCTCTCTATTTTAGATGTGCCACTAAAAAACAAGCCAAGGCTTGTGCAAAGGTAGTTGAAGAATACTTTTTAAAAGAGGGTGGTTTGGTATCTACTCCACTAACTACAGGACAACAATGGGATGCTCCTAATGGATGGGCTCCACTTCAGTACATCAGTGTCATTGGACTCAGAAACTATGGTTTTGACGATTTAGCTAATCAGATAATCAATCGATGGATTGAATCCAATAGATCAATTTATAGAAAGACCGGTAAAATGCTTGAAAAGTACAATGTGGTCGATGTCGATCAGCTCTCAGGGGGGGGAGAGTATTTGGTGCAAGATGGATTTGGATGGACCAATGGAGTCTATTTAGTTTTTAAAAGACTTCAAAAGGAACTGATAGAATTGTAAGTAAATAATAAACCCCTCAATAGAGGGGTTTATTCATTGTATTATTTAAAAAGAGTTTTCTTCTTATAGGTGAATTACCTCGTCGTAAGCAGCTGCAACAGCTTCCATCACAGCCTCACTCATAGTTGGGTGTGGGTGAATTGCTTTTAAGATTTCATGGCCTGTAGTTTCTAATTTTCTGGCAACCACTGCTTCTGCAATCATATCAGTTACTCCTGCACCAATCATATGACATCCTAACCACTCTCCGTATTTAGCGTCAAAAATAACTTTTACAAAACCATCTGAATTTCCACCAGCTTGTGCTTTACCTGAAGCAGAAAATGGAAATTTACCAACCTTGATATCGTATCCCTTCTCTCTGGCTTGTTTTTCAGTAAGACCAACAGATGCAATTTCTGGTGTACAATAGGTGCAACCTGGGATGTTTCCGTAATCGAGCGGATGAACATTCATCTTAGCGATTTTTTCAACACAGAGAATTCCCTCAGCTGAAGCGACGTGAGCTAAAGCAGGACCAGGTGTTACATCTCCAATTGCATAGTATCCTGGGATATTTGTTTGATAGTAGTCATTGACAAGAATCTTATCTCTGTCTGTAGCAATACCGACATTTTCAAGTCCAATATTTTCAATATTTGTTTTGATACCAACAGCAGAAAGCACTAAATCAGCTTTAATGACTTCTTCACCTTTTGCTGTTTTAACAGTAACATTGACTCCTTTACCTGATGTGTCAACCTTAGTAACTTCAGAAGAAGTCATTACCTTAACACCTGCTTTTTTAAAGCTTTTTTCCAATTGTTTAGATACTTCTTCGTCTTCTACAGGTACAATATTAGGTAAGTATTCTACAACCGTAACTTCAGTTCCCATAGCATTGTAAAAGTATGCGAATTCAATACCGATGGCACCACTTCCAACTACAACTAATTTTGAAGGTTGTTTGTTTAGTGTCATCGCCTCTCTGTAACCGATGATTTTTTTTCCGTCTTGAGGAAGTGAAGGAAGCTCTCTTGAACGAGCACCTGTAGCAATGATAATATGATCCGCTCCGTATACAGTTTCTTTTCCCTGGGCATCTTTTACAGATACTTTTTTTCCTGGTTGAAGTGTCCCATAACCATTGATTACAGTAATCTTATTTTTTTTCATTAAGAATTGAACTCCTTTGCTCATTCCATCAGCAACACCTCTAGATCTTTTAACTACTGCGTCAAAATCTTTATCGACATTGTCGGCACTCAATCCGTAATCTTTAGCGTGATTGAGGTATTCAAACACTTGGGCAGATTTTAAAAGCGCTTTTGTGGGTATACATCCCCAGTTTAAACAAACTCCACCGAGATTTTCTTTTTCAATTACAGCAGTTTTTAATCCCAATTGAGAGGCTCTAATTGCCGTTACATATCCACCAGGACCACTACCTAAAACGATTACATCAAATTGACTCATTGTGTGTATTTTCTATGATTATTAAGAGGGCTCAAAGATAAGAATATTATCATTAAGATTAAACCAACAAGTTACTTTAGCTGTTTATTGTTTTTTAGAAGGGATGAATTCCAAGGCTATCCCATTGATACAATGGCGCTTCCCTGTTGTGTCTTTAGGGCCATCGTCAAATACATGACCTAAATGACCGCCGCAATTATTGCACTTTTCTTCGATTCTTGGAACACCAATTTTATAGTCGACATCGTAAGTGATGGCACCTTCAATCTCCCTGTCAAATGAAGGCCAACCACAACCAGCATCAAATTTGTTCTCACTCACAAAAAGAGGCGCTTTACAGGCCTTACAAACATATACTCCTGATTCGGTGTTGTCTAGTAAATCACTGGTATATGGACGTTCTGTAGCAGCTTCGAAGAGCACTTTGTAAGCCAAAGGGTCTTCAGCTTTGAATTTTTCTTTATCGACTTTCACTTGAGGTTTTTTTAGTTCGTTTTTGTGTTGAGCCTCACAGGAACTGATAAGCACAATACTGATAAGTAAGAATAAGGGTATTACTTTAAATTTTGTCATTTCTAAAGTTACGATTAATTTGAAAGTTGAAACACATCAGATTCGGATAATTCTAATTGATTCATAAGTCCTGTATAGTTTTCTGGGTTAGAAACTGCAAATTCTGCAGGGACAATGACGATACGAAACACTTGATCTTGAGTGTAATTTACTGGTAGTAAATTGAGATCAAAATTGGCGTCAAGAAAGATAGAAACATCGTAAAAGGTGTGATTGTAAGTGTATTGTAACAAACCATTGCTCGTGAAGAAGTTTTGTGGGATGAGGGTCCATACATCTTCATTGCCATTGACTACATCTTCTAATAGGTACACAAATATTGCATCCGATTCATATACTGTAACTGATTGAGGAAATTGGTAGAGTACACTAAAGTTATTAGCAACGTTAAAGTCAGCTGTAATTTCGATGACCTTACCCAGTTGGGTAACTTGTTCGATATAGGTTTCTTTTCTGCAAGAACTAAACATTAAAATTATACTTATCGAAAGTAGTGAAGTGATTGTTTTCATGGTCATCATTTTTGAGTTATACAATTATCTTTTCAAAAAGCATACCAAAAATAAATAACCTGAATTCATTTTAATAAAAATAAGTTGGTTATTTTAGGCATATGAAACATAAAACATTAGTGAAGGGGGATAAAAAGCTATTGTTTGCTTGGGCTTTTTATGACTGGGCAAATTCGGTTTTTAACCTTGTGATTACTACCGCAATTTTTCCAATTTTTTACGGAGTACTTTTTAGAACAGCAGGAATTGAATCTGTCGAGGTATTTGGAATGGAAGTAGCAAGAGGACCACTGATTTCATATGTTACCTCATTAGCTTTTGTGTTTGTAGCACTATTAAACCCACTTTTATCCGGGATTGCTGATTACTTAGGAAATAAGAGATTGTTTTTAAAACTATTCGCATACTTAGGAGCCTTGTCCTGTATTGCGATGTATTGGTTTTCTTTAGATTTTATTTATTACAGCTTGGCTTGTTATTTTTTTGGATTGGTCGGTTTTTGGATTTCCTACGCTTTTAGTAATTCTTATTTACCCGATGTGGCGAATGAGGATCAACAAGACTGGATCAGTGCAAGAGGCTTTTCATTGGGATACATCGGTTCGGTATTACTTTTGCTTTTTGATCTCGCGATGGTTATGAATCCTCAGTGGTTTGGAATCGAGGATTCTGTTTCAGATCCTGCTGCCATTAAAGCAATGCGTTATTCATTTGTGACAGTAGGTATTTGGTGGATTGTATTTTCTCAATACACTTTTTACTATATGCCTAAGGGTAATAAAAAAGAAGGGGAACGAGATCATTTGCTTTTAAACGGAATCAAGGAATTGAGAATCGTTTATGCGAAGCTCAGTGAGAGTCCACGCTTAAAAAGTTTTTTAAAAGCATTTTTTGTCTACGGAATGGCTGTACAGACGATTATGTTGGTCGCTGCTTTTTACGGAGAGGAAAAGATTGCTTGGGGATCTGATGAAATGCGTACTACAGGATTGATTATTAGCATGCTTCTTATACAATTAGTGGCAATTGTAGGAGCAACACTAACGGCTAAAGCTTCTTCTCGATACGGTAATATTCCAGTATTGATTCTCATCAATATTATTTGGATCTGTATCTGTATTTATGCTTTTTTTATGGAAACTCCCACCGAATTTTATACAGCTGCTGGATTTGTAGGAATGGTCATGGGTGGAATTCAAGCTTTGTCACGCTCCACTTATTCGAAATTGTTGCCAGAAACTGAGGATACTGCTTCTTATTTTAGTTTTTACGATGTAGCAGAAAAAATTGGTATTGTAATCGGGACCTTTATCTATGGTGCAATTGCACAAATCACTGGAGATATCAAGTTCGCAATTATAATTTTAGGATTGTTCTTTATTGGAGGAGCCCTCTTATTAACCAGAGTTAACAAGAAGGCTCTATCTCTAAATTAATCAACTAATTAATTTTTAATCAAATCACCAGATCCAATAATTTTTGAATTTACTTTTGGATTTCCTTTGTAGTGTACATCACCTGATCCAGCAATTCTCACTTGAAGATTACCTGAAACACTCACTTCAGCATCAGCAGAACCAGAAATATTGATATCAGCAGTTTTGGCATCTAAATTAAAGGCGTGAACGTCTCCAGATCCTGCAATCGTCACATCGATGCTCTGAGTGCTTCCCTCTAGAGTTGTTTCTCCAGAACCTGAAATTGTAACATCGACTTCAGCAGCACTTAGCTGAAGTTCTATGTCTCCAGAACCTGCAATTGTTACGTCTAATTCTGTGGTATCAATGGCTGCGTAGATATCTCCTGAGCCAGATAGTGTAGTTTTGAATT
>CAKZOO010000052.1 GCA_937136455.1 uncultured Flavobacteriaceae bacterium
GTTTAAAGGGTTAATCGATATATTCAGACATAATTTTAAGAAATTTATTGAGTCTTGATCGCCAAAATTCATTTGTTAGATAATTATAAGTTAGATCTTTAGATTTAGTTTAAGTTTAGTTTGATAAAATGACCATTGGCAACATTGATAAGTTAATGGTCTTTTTTTAAAAAATTAAAATTATTTCAATTATATATTCTTTTAATTTATTATTTTTGAAAAACCACTTTGGTTAACCAATCTGGTTTGCAATAAAAGAACTATGAATATAAATAGCATTACGAAAAGCGAAATTTCTGATATCCAGATGGATGTTATCAATAAATTGAAAGATTATATTGAATTCAAAAATCTAGAACCAGGAGATAAATTACCATCAGAACGAATGCTTTCTGAAAAATTTGAAGTTAGTAGAAGTAATATTCGAGAAGTAATTCAAAAACTTGAGTTTTACGGAATATTAAATTCAAAACCACAGAGCGGTACTTTTATTGCTGACATCGGAAAAATTGCAATGATTGGTATGTTAGATGATATTCTACAATTAAGAGAACCTGATTTTAGATCTCTTGTAGAAACTAGAATATTGTTTGAATTAGAAATTGTCAGTTTAGCTGCTAAGAGAAGAACTGATGAGGATCTTGAAAAAATATCCCAAACTCTAGAAGCATATAAGACTAAGGTGCTCAATAATGAATCAGCTGTCGAAGAGGATTTATTGTTTCATCTAGCAATTGCAAGAGCAAGTAAAAATGCAACTTTAAATACTTTTATGTTAATCATTACACCTGAAATAATTACAAATTTTGAAAAATATCACGTTTGTGACTCAGGTATGTCTAGAAAGGGTATTGATGAACATCAAGCTGTTTTTGAAGCTATTAAAGATCAAGATTCAGATCGTGCAACAGAAATGATGAAAAATCACTTTAAGGTGCTTTTTCAATACTGTTACGAATCTGAATAATAAATATATCATAGATGAATTTGCACCATTCATCTTTGAAAATTAGTTAATAAGAGGGAAGAATACTTTAAAACATGGATTCAGTTTATTGCAATATTGGATTGCAATAAGGATTAATATTCTCTTTACTGAACCTATTTTATCATAATTTTTAAAGTAATAATTCTAATAAACAAAAAGATATGAAAATAAATGGATTACGCTGGTGGATATTAAGTCTTATAGCACTTGCAACAGTATTTAATTATATTGATAGAAATGCTTTAGGAATCATGTGGCCTGAAATATCTAAGAGTATTGGATTGGCAGAAGCAGATGCTAAAAATGGTTATGCTATGATTTCTACATTTTTCTTAATTGCCTATGCATTGAGTAAAGGCTTATCAGGAAGACTTTTTGATATCGTAGGAACCAGAATTGGTTTTGTTATTTCAATTGTTATCTGGGCTTCTTCAGCAATTTTACACGGTATCTCAAGAAGTGTATTGAGTTTTACTATTTTGAGATCTACTCTTGGATTAGGTGAAGCTGGAAATTGGCCGGGCGCTACCAAATCAAATGCAGAGTGGTTTCCTGTAAAAGAAAGGGCTTTAGCACAAGGAATTTTTAATTCTGGAGCATCAATTGGAGCTATTATTTCAGCACCATTGATCGCAATTGTATATAGTTTAGTTGGATGGCAGGCTACCTTTATGATTATGGGTTCTTTTGGTTTAATTTGGTTAATTCCATGGTTGTGGTTAAACAAAGGAACACCAGATAAGCATCCAATGATTACCAAGGAAGAGCGTGATTACATTCTAAATGGTTTTAAAGAGGAAAGTAAAAGTAGTACTCCAGAGTCTGATGTTGCATTAGGATATAAAGAATTATTCAAGTACAGAGAATCGTGGGCTATTATCTTATCTAGATTCTTTATCGATCCAATTTGGTGGCTCTTTGTTATTTGGCTTCCAATTTACCTCAACGACGCTTTTGGTTTTAACGTAAAAGAGATTGGTTTCTTTGCTTGGGTACCTTATGTAGGTGCTGCGCTTGGAGCTATTTTTGGAGGTTGGTCCGCTAAAAAATTAATTAACAGAGGATTGTCTATTGGAAAAGTTAGAAAACGAATCATCATTGTAGCAGGACTAATTATGTTGCCAGGATTAATCATTGGAGCATTTACAAATGAGCCAGTTACTGCTGTAATTCTCATAGCCATTGTGCTATTTGGATTTCAAATGGCCATTGGAAACCTACAAACCCTACCAAGTGATTATTTCTCAGGAAAATCTGTGGGAACTTTAGCAGGTATGGGAGAATTTGCTGCGGCATTAGGATCCATTATACTTTCAACCTTTTTAATTCCATGGTTGTCAGAAATAAGTTATTTGCCTGTATTCATATTAGGCGCAGTGTTAGTTCCCTTAGCAATTACTTCAATTTTATTGCTAGGAGGTAAAATAGAACGATTAAAAATTAAATAAAAAAATATAAAATGAATAAGAGTAATAAAGTAGCGATAGTTACAGGAGCAACTGGAGGAATTGGATTTGCTGTCGCAAAAAGATTAGGTCAGGATGGTTATACAGTTATTTTAACGGGTATAGAAGATGAGGCAGGTGCTGAAAAAGTTAAAGAATTAGAAGCTGAAGGAATTCAAGCTGACTATTATGGATTTGATGCGACTGATGAAAATGCAGTTAATGAAAATGTTCAAAAAATTGGTGAGAAATACGGAAGAATTGATGCGCTTGTAAACAATGCAGGTGGATTAGGAGGTAGAGCTCGTTTCGAAGAGATGACTACCGATTTTTATCGATTTGTAATGGCATTAAATTTAGACACTGCCTTTTTTATGTCGAGAGCTGCTATTCCTTATTTAAAAAAGGGAGCACATCCTTCTATCGTAAATTATACTTCTAATGCAGGTTGGAATGCAGGTGGTCCAGGAGCAGGTATCTACGGTGTTTCTAAAGCCGCTGTTCACACTCTTACAAGAGCAATGGCAAAAGATCTTGCTGAATATGGTATTAGAGTTAATGCAGTGTCTCCAGGAACAATTGACACTCCTTTTCACCAACAAATTAAATCTACTAAACCAGAAGTTTTTGCTTCTTGGAAAAACAATATTATGTTAGGTAGACTAGGTCAACCTGAAGATGTTGCATCTGTCGTTTCATTTTTAGTGAGTACTGATGCTTCTTTTTTAACAGCTGAAACAATTCAAGTTGGAGGTGGTCAAGCATTAGGTATTTAGTAATTTAAGAGATAATAATTATGAAAGGTTTAAAAGGTAAGGTAGCTGTAGTTACTGGAGGAGCAAGAGATATAGGAAGAGCTGTTTGCGTAAAGTTAGCCTCTGAAGGGGCGAAAGTAGTTGTGAATTATTTTGACAGTGAACAAGATCGTGACGATACTCTTGAGGCAATTAAAAAAGTTGGAGGAGAAGCTATCGCAGTATATGCTGATGTAACAAAGCCAGAGGATATCGATCGTATGGTAAATGTGACTAAAGAAACTTTCGGTGATAATGTCGATATTTTAGTCAATGTTGCCGGAGGTTTATTTGCTAGAAAAACACTTCAAGAATTTGATGAGCAGTTTTACAATCTAGTAATGAATGTCAATTTCAAATCAATGGTTTTTGTGTCTCAGGCATTTGAAGCCTTAATGAATAAAGGTGGTTCTATTGTAAATTTCGCATCTCAAGCTTCTAGAGATGGAGGTGGAGCAGGATCCGCACTTTACAGTTCTTCTAAGGGAGCAGTTACCACATTTACAAGAGCAATGTCTAAAGAATTGGGTCCAAAAGGAATCCGTGTAAATGCTGTATGTCCAGGAATGATTGCGACAAAATTTCACGATGATTTTACAAAGGATGAAATTCGAGAAAAAGTAGCTGCATCAACGCCTCTTAAAAGAGAAGGTAGAGCAGATGAGGTTGCAGATTTGGTAGCTTATTTAGCGAGTGATGAATCGTCATTCATTACTGGTGATAATATTGATATCAACGGAGGTTTAGCATTTAGTTAAGAATTTTAATACAGTATTTAAAATGAAAAAAGTAGTCACATTTGGAGAGATCATGTTACGATTAGCGCCTCCAGGTTTTTTGAGATTTTCTCAAGCAAATAATTTCGATGTTGTATACGGAGGAGGAGAATCCAACGTAGCTGTTTCACTAGCTAATTACGGAGTTCCTGTAAACTTTGTTTCGCGATTACCGAAAAATGATATCGGTGAATGCGCTCTTATGGAAATGCGTAAGAGAGGTGTTAACACCGATCATATTGTATTTGGAGGAGATCGTTTGGGGATCTACTTTTTAGAAACAGGAGCGGTATCTCGTGGATCTAAGGTTGTCTACGATAGAGCTCATTCAGCGATGAGTGAAATTCAGCCAGGAATGGTGGATTGGAAAAAGGCTATTGAAGGAGCTGACTGGTTTCATTGGACGGGTATTACTCCAGCTATTTCACAAAGTTCAGCTGATGCTTGTTTAGAGGCTGTAAAAGCTGCTAGTGAAATGGGGCTTACTATTTCAACAGACTTAAACTATAGAGCAAAACTTTGGAAGTTCTGTAGTTCAGAAAAGCGCGAAGAAATCATGACTGAACTTACTTCTTATTGTGATATTGTTTTAGGGAATGAAGAAGATGCAGAAATGCACTTTGGAATCAAACCTGAAGGAATCAGTGTTCAAACGGAGGGTCACAATGTAAAAGCAGAAGCTTTCTTGTCAGTTTGTGAGCAAATGATGGAAAAATTCCCAAGAGCGAAGAAAGTTATTACAACGCTTAGAGGTTCGATCAGCGCATCACACAACACATGGGCAGGAGTTCTTTACGACGGTAAAACATTATTTGAAACACGTCAGTATCAAATTACTGATATCGTTGACCGTGTAGGTGGTGGAGATTCCTTTATGGGTGGACTCATATACGGATTAAAGAAATACCCAGAAGACGATCAAAATGCATTGGACTTTGCTGTTGCAGCATCTTGTTTAAAGCACACGATCAAAGGAGATGCAAACCTTGTAACAGTTGCAGAGGTTGAAAAACTAATGGGAGGTGATGCTTCAGGACGTGTAGCGCGTTAAAGCTTGTTTTAGTATAAAAAATGAATACATGTGAAAAGTCAATATTGATTTTATGTGGGGGAGGACCAGCTCCAGGTATAAATTCAGTTATAAGCACTGTTGCTAAAGTCTTTTTAGAGGACGGGTATCAAGTTCTTGGGGTGCAAGAAGGTTTTAAAGGACTTTTTTCTGATAATCCAAACATAAAGAAATTTGATTTTTCACATGCTGATAGAATATTTTCAAGAGGTGGCTCAACACTGGTGATGAGTCGCTTTAAACCAAAAGCTGAAAAGTTAAACACTAGTTTATTTAAAGATAATAATGTTAAGCTTTTAGTAACTATTGGAGGCGATGATACAGCTTCATCTGCAAATAGAATTACCGATTATTTAAAAAAAGAAGATATTCTTATATCGAATATTCATGTTCCTAAAACGATTGACAATGATTTACCATTACCTGATCGAAACCCAACATTTGGATTTCATTCGGCTAAAGATGAAGGAGTTAAAATTGGGAATACTGTATACGAAGATGCACGCACCAGTCGAAATTGGTTTGTAATGTCTGCAATGGGCAGATCAGCAGGACATTTAGCATTTGGTATCGCTGCTAGTTGTCATTTTCCTATGATGATTATTCCTGAAATGTTTCACAAAAATGAAATTACTTTAGATAGGGTAATTAGGTTAATTATATCCGCAATTATCAAAAGAAAAATTAGAGGAATTGATTATGGAGTAGCAATGGTTAGTGAGGGAATTTTTCACAATTTATCGAAAAGTGAACTCGATCAAATAGGACTTGAATTCACTTATGATTCTCATGGTCATCCAGAACTTGGAAATGTAAGTAAATCTCATATATTGAACGTTTTACTTCAAAAG
Source organism: uncultured Flavobacteriaceae bacterium (assembly GCA_937136455.1). Classification (GTDB taxonomy): domain Bacteria; phylum Bacteroidota; class Bacteroidia; order Flavobacteriales; family Flavobacteriaceae; genus MAG-120531. The sequence continues at coordinate 5,924 of CAKZOO010000052.1, forward strand.
AAGTTGGATGAATTGAATTTATCTGTAAAAACAAGACCTATAGAATTGGGATATGAACTTAGATGTTGTAGGCCAATTGGATTTGATTTAACTCTTTGTACGCTTTTAGGGATTGGAGTAAAAAAACTTTATGACGATAACTTAAGCGGTTGTTTAGTTTCAGCTAATTCTAGGGGAGAAATAACACCTTTATATTTATCTGATTTACAAGATGAAGAAGGAAAAATAAAACCACGATTAGTTGATATTAATTCTGAATTTACTCAATTGGTTTTTCAGAATTTACATTATATTACAAATAACGATTATGAATTAGCGATGGATTATGTCGATAATCCAGTTGCATATGATTTTAATAAAATTTTAAACGAATAATACTATGGCACAATATTCAAGATTAGAAGTAGCTAGAGTAATGAAAGATACTGGACTTGTTCCTTTGTTTTTTCATTCCGATATCGAAGTAGCAAAGAAGGTTCTTAAAGCTTGTTATGACGGAGGAGCTCGTCTTATGGAGTTTACCTCAAGAGGAGATTTCGCTCACGAAGTTTTTGGAGCATTAAACAAATATGCGATTGCTGAACTTCCTGGAATGATTCTGGGAGTAGGATCGGTTAGCGATGCAGCAGCAGCATCTTTATATTTACAATTAGGAGCTAATTTTGTTGTGACTCCAGTACTTAGAGAAGATATTGCAGTGATTTGTAATAGAAGAAAGGTATTGTGGTCTCCAGGTTGTGGAAGTTTAACCGAAATTGCAGCTGCTGAAGAACTCGGATGTGAGATTGTAAAATTATTCCCAGGAGGAACCTATGGACCTGGATATGTTAAAAACATCAAAGGACCTCAACCTTGGACAAGCATCATGCCAACAGGTGGAGTTGCACCGACTAAAGAAAGTGTTGAATCTTGGTTTAATGCAGGAGTTACCTGTGTTGGGATGGGATCTCAATTGATCTCCAAGGAAGTCATTGCTAATGAGGATTGGGCTGGACTTGAAAAAACAGTCTCAAACGCATTAGAACTCATTAAAGTAGCTAGAGAATAAACTTAAAAAAGGTAGTTATGGTTATTAGATACGTATTTCAATTCATATTAGTTGTTGTGTTTTCGCAGTTAACTCAGTGTACTAAAAACTCTGAAATTGACGATCGACCAAAACCTAATCCATCTACTGAGAACCCAGTAGATCCTCCAGCTTATAAATTGCCTAATATAGATTTAAGTCATTGGAAAGTGACCTTGCCTATAGGGAATCCAACGGAAGTAGCTCCTCCTGCCATCCTAGACTATGCAACTAATGAGGTGTTAAAGCCGTACTTTTATAATGATTCTATTAACGGGGCCTTAGTGTTTTACACCACTCCTGGAGCTTCAACAGCGAACTCATCCTATTCACGAACAGAGCTTAGAGAACAGATGGATCCTGGAAGTAACGACACTAACTGGACTTTTACTCAGGGAGGCCGTATGAAAGGCACATTGTCTTTAGATGATATTTCAAAAGATGCTAGTGGTAATTATCACAGAACTATCATTATGCAAATTCATGGGAGGTTGACAAATGAACAACGGGATCTCATTGGAGAGGATGATAACAATGCGCCTCCAATGCTAAAAATCTACTGGTACAACGGTAAAATTAGAGTGAAAACCAAAATACTTAAAGATCTTGAGGTTTCTGATACAGATATATTATTTACTGACTCTTGGACCGATGATGATGGGTATAACTTCTCTCAAGAAGTAGGTTTTGATAAGTTTACCCTTGAAGTAAAGGTTGAAAGCGGGAGAATGGAAGTTATCTTAAACGATTCTGAATCTGTAGTGTATGATAATATTCATATAGAAAAATGGAATGTCTTTGAAAATTACTTTAAAGCTGGAAATTATTTATCAACAAAAGACGCTGATGCTTTTGCTGTTGTTAAATACTATGATTTAGTAGTCAACCATTAAAACAACAATAAATTAAATTGAATTTATTCGATTTAAAAGGAAAAATCGCTTTAGTAAGTGGCTGTAATAGGGGAATTGGTAAAGCCATGGCAATTGCCTTGGCAGATGCTGGAGCTGATATTATAGGGGTTTCTTCATCTATTGAACTTGTCGGCTCTGATATTGAAAGTGAAATAGTTTCTAGAAATAGAAGATTCACTGCTTATCAATGTGATTTTAGAGATCGAAATTCTCTTTATACCTTTATTGAGACTCTTCAAAAGAAACATGCTGTAATTGATATTTTAGTAAATAATGCTGGTGTGATATTAAGAGGCGCTGTGGAAGACTATTCGGATTCAATGTGGGAAGAAGTAATTGAAGTTAATCAAAATGCTCAATTTATT
>CAKZOO010000053.1 GCA_937136455.1 uncultured Flavobacteriaceae bacterium
AAACTGAATATGTTCATAATCCCTGCTTTTTGAGCGCTAATATACTAAAAATATTAGGTGTGTTTGCGGAGAATCAGATTAATAAATATCTCAATTCAGCATTTCAATTAATCGACAGGATAAATAAGTCGAAGCACAATTTTAGCATAAAGGTTTTCAGAACTCCCAAACATGCATACAGTGGTCGTGAAATGCAATTTGAAAGAAAGGGTAACGAGTATTGTTTTCAAGCAACTACCTTAGTTCGGAGCGGGGTACAAACTGGAAAAGAACTAGAACTAAAAAGGGAAACAGAAGTTGAGTTAACAAATAATGGGTTTAATCTTTATACACAGGGTAAAAATATTATCCCAAATCGAATCTCTTATTCTGATATTGAAGAAGTTCCTCCATTAAAAATAATCGAAGGACAAATCACTGCCTTATCTACTAGAAAGCAATCATACTTCAAAACAGATCGATTTTACAGGGTTATATTTCCTTTGAGTAAAAAGGTGCGTTTGTTTGGTGATTTCACCGGCTGTACTTATTCAATAGATGGGAACCAAGTATTGGAAACATTATTGAAGCTTCATATTTCAGGGACAGACTTTCATTTTTTTACAGTGAATAAAACTAAAAATGAACACTACTTTGTTATTGATTCTACTTCCAAAATTGATTTGAATAGCTTTCTGAGAGCAGCGAATTCAATTTTATTGACCTATGCTTTTTTGAAAGGGGATTATCATGGTAAACAAGCATATATAGTAACATATTCGCACGGCAATTTCAAAACACCTTCAAGCCTTTCAACAATGATTATGGCAGGAGAAGTTTATGACGGTTTTGCAATTCACTCTACCAAACCATTTAGCATTGTACAATTGCAAAAGAAGATTCGTCACAAAAAAGACAGTAACGGAAAAATAATCGGTTCTGACACCAAGTGGGCAAATAAATACATGGTAGAGTTACCGTCTGAATGCTATGCTAAAATATGTGAGCTTATTTATTTAAACGGTGGGGTTTTAAGAGCTGTTATACTATATGTTAACAATCATAGAGCTACGTTAGAACTTAAAATACCAACCCTGTTTGTGGCAATTGAAAACATCACCAAAATATTGGTTGGAGGTAATACAAAGAAACCGTCCATTATTGAGGATGCAGCAATCGTTTCTAAAATCAAAAAAATAATTAAGGCTTCTGTTAAAGAAATCAATGAGATAAAACGGGAACATAAACCCGAAGGTCTGGATTGTGAAGCCGAAAAGGAATATGAAGCTAACTTCGCCCGAATTTCCTCAAAACTGCATGGCTTTAACGAAGGCTCAAATAATAAAAAACTAAGCGATCCTTTTTCTATATTAGGTTACACTTTAACAGAAGAGGAAAGGAACCTTTTAAAAATTGACCGAAATAAATTCTTACACGGTGATGATTACTCCAAGATGGAAGAAAACTATGAAACCGAATTCAAAGAACTATTTCATATCAGTCTTCGTTTACAAAAATTAATTGCCGTCCTTTTACTTAAACAAGCGGATTATTCGGGTTATATTCTGAATAATGCAAAGATTTATGATTATATCACTCAAAAAGACCTTAAGGAAGAGGTTTTTATTCGTATTTAACCATTTCAAACCAAACTATGCTCTAACACTTCTTTCCATTTTTTCCAGTCAGGGAGCATTTTCTCTTGTAGGTTGTAAAATGCCGAAGTATGGTTATGCTCAATCAAATGGCATACCTCATGTACAATAACATACTCAATACTGCCTTTTGGAGCCTTAATCAATTCAGGATTTAAAATTACCTTACCTTGTGGCGTGCAGCTTCCCCAACGAGTTGGCATTATTCGGATTGAAAGTTCTGGAAAATCAATCTTATACTTGGTGAATTTCGGAAATACTTTCTCCAAGGTTTCTCGAAAGTGAATGACTGCTTTTTGTCTGTACCAATCATTTAAAATCTGTTCCGTATTACTTTCATGCTTTTGAGTAACAATTAATCTGCCTCGATAAAGCTTTATTTCATTCTTGTCGCCAATTTCAACTTTAAGGCGGTATTGTCGTCCCAAGTATAAGTGAGTTTCACCATTAATAAACTTCCTCGGTGGAGTTAGCGGATGGTAGGATAGGAATTCATTTTGCTGCTTGATGATCCACCTCGCCTTTTCCTTAACCTTAGATTCGATTTTATCAGAATTACTATCCAAAGGAGCCAATACCTTAACTGTGCAGTCAGGATAGACTTTTATTCCAAGCGTTTTTCGTTCCTGAAAGCTCAGCTCGTACTCAATGGTAGAGCTGCCATATTGTAAACTTTGAAGCTCCATCATTACACGAATTTTATTTTAGCAACACTCAGACCTTCCTCAACGAACTGATCAATTTTATCAAAAGATAACTCAATATCATATTTCGATTTCAAGTCATATACATAATCATCAATGGCTATTTTTATTTGCCCCTCTATATCTGTTTTGTTTTGCCAATCGACAATCACCTTGTTGTTTTCATAAACAATAGATTTGATAACATCTACAATTCCTTTTGCCATTTCAGCTCCAACATTGGTTTGGTTTCCAAGTTCTGCATCGAATATTTCTCCTATTAAATTGTAGAAAGCAATACCAGTATCGTTACCTCTTAATTCCTCCGGTACATTATCACGCTGCCCATTCAGGAACTGATCCTCTAACGATTTTGCCTTTTTCAGGTATTCAGCTTCATCAATTCTATGTTGGTGATAGTCCTCAATGGTTTCCTTAATGAGTTTAGACAGCTTTTTAAAGAATACTGGATCCTCATTCATTTTCACATTGATAGCACGAATAGTTCTACTAGCAATATGGTCGGCTTTGGCAGCTTTACTGGTTAATTTCTCAACTTCTGCTTCACGTTCTTCCTTATCAAAAATGTTCACCAATTCAGTCAAACGAAGAATATCACCATCCGTGGTAATATGCTTATCAATGAGTTTTTGAACCTGTGGTTCATACTCTTTGTAGTCAATATCATCCGAATATCTTCGTTTAACAGATACTCTCAATGCAAGGAAGAACTTCGCATCTTTCTTGTATTTTATGATTTGTCTTTCCGGTGTTTTTGTAGAGAATTCATAGCTAGACAAAGCCAATTTTAGCAAGCGAGTAAAGACTGATACTTTTTCATAAAAAGCATGTCTGGTAGCCTCATCTGATAGCAATTCTTCATAAGCAGGCTCGTCATATTTATTGGTAATCCCTTTGAAAATATCCCATACCTCAGAATGAGCTTGAGGTAGTTTGGCGATTTCCTCATTGATATTGGTAACTGTACCTTGAAGATCAGATTCGTCATAATCGTTTTCACCTGAATAAGTTTCAAGAGCAGTATCAAGGTTTTCAAGGTTTCCGTAGTAATCAATAATTACTCCGTGTTCTTTACCTGGAGCTAAACGGTTTACCCTTGCGATAGCCTGTAAAAGGGTGTGCTCTCTAAGCGAACGTGTTAAGTAAAGTACATAGTTGTTTGGAGCATCAAAACCTGTCAAAAGCTTATCAACTACTATGATAATTTCAGGATGTTCTTGCTTCTTGAAGGAATTGATAATGAACTTCTCATAGGCTTCTGCCTTGTTGTATTTGTCCATCATGCTTTTCCAAAATTTCAAGACCAAGTCTTCACTTTCTTCAAACGCATCATCGTAATTTTCGCGAACATCCGGTGCGGAAATAAGCACTTCACAGCTCACTTTGCCAATCTCCTTTAAATATTCACGATACTTGATTGCGGTGGTTTTATTTGGAGCTACTAATTGTCCTTTTGCCTTTAAACTTCCAAAAGTTATTCCCTGTACGTTTTGGGTATAGTGTTCTGAAATATCCCATGCACGAGCATAAATTACTTGGTCGGCTTTATTCAGTACGTTTTTGGAGCTGTATTTTCTTTTTAGGTTCGCTTTTCCATAGTCGGTGAGCGGTTCTGAAACTTTATCAAAGAAAGCATCTAAGGGCTTTTCGTTTACTTCAATCAGGTTATGGCGACCTTCATACAGCAAAGGCACAACGGCTCCGTCTTCAACAGCATCGGTGATAGAATAAACATCTATAATTCCACCAAATTTATTTGCTGTACTCTTTTCCTTTTTCATCAAAGGCGTACCGGTAAATGCAATAAAACAGGCGTTTGGAAATACCTTTTGCATTTTCACGTTGAACGAACCATATTGTGAGCGGTGTCCTTCGTCTATAAGCACATATATTTCAGATGATTCAAATCCTTCTTTGGATTGGTTAACTGCTGCTTCAAACTTGTGGATTAAAGTTGTAATCACGGCATCTCCCGGACTTTTAATTAGTTCTACTAAATGCTTACCTGTTTGAGCATTCTCCACCGGCACGTTACACTTTTTAAAAGTTTCCGTTATCTGATCATCCAAATCAATACGGTCGGTAACCAATAGAATTTTTGGGTTCTTTATTTCAGGATGCGAGGCTACTAATTGAGCAAGCATTGCCATTGTTAATGACTTACCACTTCCCTGAGTATGCCATATTACACCTCCTTCATGTTTCCCTTTACTGTCTGTTTTAACTATCTTTTTTAAGGTGTTGCGAACCGCAAAGTATTGTTGGTAACGAGCCACTTTTTTAACACCATCATCATATAGCGTAAAATTGAAAAGGATGTCGAGTAGTCTTGATGGCTGACAAAAGCTAAAAAGTAGCTTATCTTGCTGTGTTATGGTTTGTTCATTCGCCTCCAGTTTTTCAAAATAACTCCACACATATTTGAAGCGTTCTTTGAACAGGGCTGTTCGTTCGTTATCCTCTAAGCTTTTATGTTTTACTTCGTAGATATGATCTTCCCATTCAACAAGATTTTCCTTCTTTTTAAAGACTTCCTTCCAAACACTCCAAAATTCTTTTGGTGTACCTGTTGTGCCGTAACGAGCCTCGTTCGTTGCAAGTGCTAAGGTCAAATTAGAATAGTAATAGAGAGAACGTATTCCATCTTCCTGCTGATTGCGTAGATGTTGCTCGATGGCTTTATCTACCGGATCCTTAATTTTAGGGCTTTTGCATTCTATCACAACCATAGGAATACCATTCACGAAAAGAATAATGTCCGGTCTGTAATGGTCGTTTCGCTCGTGGCGTAACACACTGTATTCTTCTGTTACATGATAGACGTTATTCTCCGGGTTTTCCCAATCTATATACTTGAATGAAAAGCTCTTTTTATCGCCCAATACGGTTTGCTCGAAGCTTTTACCCAAAGTAATCAGCTCATAATAGAATTTATTGGCAGCCATAAAACCGTCCTGAATTGGAAGGTCTCGTAGTGCCAGTATAGCATTGTTGATATTGGTTTCTGAAAAGGGGAATTCCTTTTGCCTGTATTCAATCTTATTTATTTTCTGAAGCTGCTCTTTTAACACTCCCTCCAGTAGTACATTAGACGTTCTGTTGGTACGACCTTCTAACGCTTGTTCAGGGGTTAAATATTTCCAACCTAAATTCATCAGTAGTTTAAGTGCCGGAATTTGCGATATATGGTCTTCTATAAATGATGGTGTATCCATAATTACTTTGTATTTCGATAGCCAAAGGCTCTTAATATCAATTCTTGAAACTTGGTTTTCAGCTTAGGAATAAAATTTCCTGACAAACCAATTATTGCCCCTAATCCTATGATAAGGTTCAGGTCATTAACAACGAGTTTTTTATCCTCTGGAAGCAGTTGAAGTATTTTATATGCACCAACAAGTACACCTACAATAAATAGGTTGTAGGCAATTATTGAGAATACATTTATTCGCTTCTTAAAGCGTGATTCAAATTCTAATAACCGAGACACTTCATCTGTATCTCTTGGTAGCTTGAACTGAATAATAATGTCAAATGCTCGGTAATGTACAATGCGTATAAAATCGTTGTTAAATGATTCTTTTGTATCACTCATTGCATTGTACGCTTCATTCAACTGGTCATTGGTTATTTTAGATTTATCGAGTAAAAACAGGAATGCCAATACCATAGACTGATTATTGGCTTTGCTTTGATAATTCCCGGTCAATAAATTTTCAAAAGTGGTCGTGGTTTTACCCTTTGCTCTATTTCGGATAACTCCTAAAAGCCAGTCTTTATCACAGTCAAATTTTAATACCCCAATTACCAAGGTAAAAATCAGGAAGTCGTCATGCACAAAAGGAGCAGCAGAGTTTTCGGAGACTTTACGTTTCGATATTTTGGCGTACTGTGTATCAAAGTCAGACTTAATGTTCTTTTTTATTGCTTGTATGGAAGAGTAGTAAATAGCATCTGTTTCAGAAACCTCAATGGATTGACCTGCAAAGGTTTCATCTGATACCAAAGCATAAAGAGCCTTTTGTTTTGGCTGGTCTGCTATACTGCTTAAATAGCTATGCTTCTCTTCTATAAAAACCATTTCTTTCTCTTTAAGGTGTAATTCAGTTTATCTGCATCCCATTCCGGTATGCTTCTCATTTTTCCAAGCAATCTTGAAATAAGATTAGAATACAACATAGTAGCAGGTTCCTCTCTTGGTAAAAAGCTTCTCCAGGACAAGTAGGTAAAGGAATAAATCTGTTGTGTGATATAGTTCAAATCATAGAACATTAAGTCTTTCAATTCCGGATCGTCATGATTTCCTTGTGGTGTTCTAAGTTTTATTTGAATCGGAGTGCTCATGCCGTGTTTGGCTGTTTTCAATTCCCTCGCCCCAAGCATCTGAACCAAACTGGTTTCATCGTCAATAAAGATGTTACTTCCTCTTTGTGGGATATATTTTCCGATTACTTGATTGGATCCATACTTCTTTTCTCCTTGCTGATTGGTATCAAATAAAATGCTCGGATGGCTTTTGCTAATTGTTACAAATGCAAACTTGATCTTGAACTGGCTAATATCTTTTACCAATTGACTGATCACATCAAACTCAACATTCTTTATAGGTTTGAAAATGTGGAAAATCAAACGAACCGTGTCACCATCTTGCCAAGCGTATTCGTCTGAAAGTCGGCTAATAGAGCTTTTTAAACTTTTGAGCAGTTCTTCAAAATAGCTTTCATAAGGCACATCCTTTACTTTATCACCCAATAGGTACTGACCATCGCTCGACATGAAGGTTGTAATACCCACAACTCGGCTGCTTTCAGCTCCTTTATACATTCCACTTCTTAGCCAACTGTGCCCAATGCCAATTACTATCTCTCTATCAACCGAGCGTTGAGCAGGTAATACCCAAGGCGTACCACCTAGCTTAGCATAAATTTGAAGTGCTAATGGATTAAGTATGTATTCTGAATAGCTTGAAAGGGTTGTTGAACGAACAAACTGCACAGGTATTTCCAATGAAAGCAACTTTGCCTTTATCTTATAATAAGGATTATCTCTGTCTGATAATGTCCTGAACCTATCAGGAATCTCAATGATTGCTAAGTGAGGTTTTTCATCATCATAATTGCTTATTATCCCAAAGTAGTCTTCTAGTCGATAATCTGAAATTTCCTGAATAAGGTAATTCACCTCTTGCAGCTCGTATTTCTTTAAAAGTCCTTTTTGGAAGTATCTTGAATCCGGTAATCCATCTTTCAAATGGGAAAGGAACTTCGTGAAGTCACCTCTTTTTGCCCGATGGCAAATACTTAATACTCTTGGGCTTTTAATATCAAAACTGATGCTGTCGTATGGACCATAATTAGACAAGCCCATATCAGCATTCATATTGTTTTTCTTTGTGCCGGCATGATCGTAAATAAAGGTGGGTGTTTGCAAGTTCATACTATTTTGCACCTGCATAGGTGTAGTATCCACCTTGAAACAAAAACCATCCTTATTTTGAAAGAGAACCGGATTGCCTTTATCAGAAAATAGATGCTTGGCGATATTGCTTATTTCGTTAAACTGGTTGACCGGATTTTGTTTCTTGATACGTTCCTGACTAACGGCTGCCAATATTTGATCGCATTTTTGTTCTCCGGTAGCAAAATTCAAATAAGCCTGAATATTATATTTTGTTTTGCGAATGAATAGCTCCTGTAAGGGATAGCTTTTTTCTCCTTCACTGGTAGATACAATCGCAGTATCTCCGTTGATGGATTTTAATGCACCTACAAAGTCTTCATTGGGAGCCAGTACATTGTCTAATCCCGGAAGTGTTTCGGCATGTAACACCTCAAAATCGGTTAAATCAAATCCTTCTTGATGCAGCTCTAGGCATGAGATGTTAAACACCCAGTTTCTTCGGATGTTAACCACAAACGCAAATCCTTTAGTGTTGTTGATGTTCGTTTCTCGTAGCTGAACTTCAATCAGTTTTTTGAAAGCTATTTTGTGTTTCAGCTTTTCGGGTAGATAACTTAAAATCAAATCGTCTTTTTCCTGACGAGAGTAGAAGCGGAAAGGGTAAAAATCTACCGGAATAAAGCCTTGAAAACGGTCTTTAAAGGTTCTGAAAAAGATGTGTTTTACCAATGATGCAGTAACCTTGTTGTCATCATATACCGAACGCCTTTCAACTTTTCCGGTGAGCTGGTTTTCTTCATCTTCCTTATTAGATATTACAATTAAATTACCGTCCCTAAAAAACGAATACGAAGCATTATACGCTTGCCGTAATTCCTGCAAACGTTCATCAGAATAGGGTTCTGTGATGACTTGGTAATCTGAAAAATCAAATTGTATGGGAAAGTAATTTAACTGCATAGCTTGTTTATCCTTGATTAGTTCTTCTTAGGTTTTCAGGTAAAAACTTATCTATTTCATCATCAGAAAATGTAAACTCTTCATTTTCTTTCAAGGCTTTGGAAGCAATTTGATAAGCTTTGTTTATTGTTTTAGGAGCTCCTCTGTATGTGTTTACAAGCTCTTCGTTAAGTTCATCTCGCCTCTGTTGTAATGTTTCGATTTCATTATTGCCAATTCTAATATCAATGAGTAATGAGAGTAAAGCTTCTCGTACTGCAAGAATGTCTAAAGCAGCTTGTTTGTGCTTTTCAGCAATAGCTAACAAGTTGAAATCTTTGGAATAAAGAGTTAATCCCAACAGGATAGTTGAGCTAAACGCTGCGATTAATTGGAATAATTTACCGTCTCCAAATAAAACAACTAATACACTTGTCGTAGTTGCAGCAGATAGGGCAATTTCAGCAAACTTTATCCAATCATGCCTTGTCTTTAAGACATCAGCACATTTCTCATGAGTCTTGTGGGTATAAATTACCCTACCATATATTTCTCTTATTTGAGATTCTAATATTATCTTACTTTCTGTCATAACTATGTTTATTACTCTGAAATTGGTACATCAATGGTGTCTTTCGCAACAACCATGTTATCTTTGATCACATAACATTCAACAAAATGGCTGCCTTTAAAATTGGTTGTTTCCTTTTTTTCTAAAGAGCCAGTATCGTCAACTATTTGCCCTCTAATGCAATCTCTCTTAATTGCTTGTTCGCCACGGTTTGTTACCTTCCATTTTACTTGATAAGGATATGGCACTTCAATTTTATCAATGTAAAATCGTAATGATTTGTTGGGTAACAATCTTATTTTGTTAACTAGAAAATCACGCAATAACCCATTTCTGAAACCATTTTGCTTGATTTCACAATCTATTTTTAAATCATACAAAATGTGAACAGGGTATAATGATTCAATGTATTCTTCAGTGTCTCTGTAATTTTCATTAATAAGCTTAGCTTCCGTTTCTTCCTTTTCATATTTAGGAAAATCGGTTCCGAAAATATCCCTCCATTTATTATGTTTAGAGTTGTCAGAAGTTGCTTCGATAGCTTCTAATGACAGGTCATAAGCTTTTTTTGATTTTCTTTTGAAGGATTTATGGACTTTTACTCTTTGTTTACTGCCCAAAGCCCCGTACTCTTTTTGATCTTTGGGCTGGTCATACAGGTATTTGAAAAAATCCCTACACATTTCATCATAGGAGGAAAAACTAACCGAATCGTAGGTGCTTGTTGAGTTCAAAAAGTTATACGCAAGTGTATCTATTAGTAACCCACCCATACAAACACCATTCTTGTTTTTCCATGCTCTTGCCATTTTGCATAATCTCCGAAGATTTTTGTTTTTGTCTTGCTCGGATTCTGTCATGGCACTCATTTCCTTTCTAGGTTTTGTCACCTTCCATGAGCCATCATTATACGTGTCCGGATATTTATAATCTTGATCTTCAATTTCAAAAACTGGTTGAATATCAATATGGGAATCAGAAAAATTAACTGTAACGACACATCTATCTACTTTAATGTCTGATGCAGAATATGTGCTTGTTATAGCATTTTTAGTATCCTGGAGTAATTTTGACTGACCTCCTTTAACATTATACTCACTCCACTTGCTACTAGGCATTATGTAAATCATATCTAGATCTGATATTCCTTTAATACCAGTGTATCTACCATAGGAACCAACTTGTAAGGTATTTGCAGTTTTTGAATCAGTGTCTCTAAATTTTTCATTCAAAGCCTTGGTAATTCGCCCGTATCTGTACGAAATCGTTTCAGCCTTATCCTCTGAAATCTTTATGTTTGAAACAAATTGTTTAAATGTATCGGACGTATTCATTGCTTTAAACTTTATTTATATTTTAACTCTCACCTCGCCAGTCAAAAGCTTTTGCATTAAGCCTTTCTTTTGAGTTTTTAATGTTTCGAGATAATTTTTCGTTTCTGTTATTTCCTGATCCACAGTTTTGAAGAAATCTACAATGACTGCTTGCTCTTCCACAGAAGGGAATAGCACCTTATCTATGAGGACTTTTTCGTTATTAATCTTCATGTCATTTTTGGTTCCCTTTTGAACAAGTGGGCGTAAATAGCGATTTACATTGTCGTCCAACTGGAAGTAGTAATCAACAAATTCACCGTTCACAGTTGGCTTACATTTGTAGATTGCATAAAGGGTAGAAACAATGCCGGGAACTCCTTTATTTACTTTTATTATTCCGTAAGGATTTGCTTTAAGTGGGCTTTTGGTGTAAACAATATCGCCAGTTTCTACAACTCCATAGTTTGCAACAGAAGCTCCTGCAAAAGAACGACCGTGAAACTCAATTTGATTAACGATACCAAATTCTCCCGATACACTTAACACATCTTCACCACCGTATTTAAGGTCTAAATTCTTTGCTTTAGAAACCTTTAGGTAGTGTCCCAATTTTTGAGCTTTCCAGTCCTGAAAAGACTTGCCCGATGGATTTTGTAATCTCAGTTCTCCCGAGAAGATTTGTTGCATCAATCCCTTTTTGCGAAGCCTAAGTTGTTCTAAAGATTTAGTAAGAATTTCTATCCCATTATCCCATGTTTCTAAGACATTGCCAATTTTATTCTGTTCAATAACTGGAGGAAAAGGAACTTTCAACCTCTTAACATCTGACGAATTAATAGCTGGATAATTTGACCCAACGGTTAACTGATAAAACTGTTTAGAAAAGACTTCACTGAATAATAACTGGAAAAGGAATGACTTTTCAATTTTATTAGCTGTAATTACGGCAAAACCAGTCGAAGCAACGAGAGGACGTTTGTCTTCTTTAATCATTGCAAAACCTTGTAAATTAGGTCTCACAGTTGACATAATTATATCACCGCCAAAAACAAGTCTTCTAGCACGAGAAGGTGCGTTTTTAAACTGAACAGTATTTGTTGAATAAACTTTTTCATCTACGTCAGAAAGTGATATATACTCAAAAGTATAATCAGGATCAGTGTTACCATTGAGACTTTCCTTATCAACTAAAGCAACATCTTCAACATGAACAACTTCCCAGTCACTTGGAAGAATCCCCATAGAGGTCTTTTTATAGCCTTTTTCTACTTCGATTACGTTATTCATATTAAAATCCCAATTCCTTTAAATAAGCTTCCATTTTACTTTCCACTTGTGTTAACTCCTGTTTCAGAGTAGTTATCTTTTGCTGCGTTTCGGCTACATCTACTGGTTCTTCTTCTTCAAATGTGTCCACATAACGAGGAATGTTCAGGTTGTAGTCGTTTTCCTTAATTTCCTTAATGGTTGCCCTGTAAGCGTATTTATCCTCAATCACTTCTCCTTCATCACCCGTTACAGGCTCACCATTTTTAAAAGCTATGTAGGTGCTTAGGATTTTCTCAATATCCTGTGGTCTTAATCGGTTTTGGTTTTTCCCTGCTTCATAGGCATTGCTTGCATCCAAAAACAAGACATCTTTGTTATTGCCTTTAGCTCGGTTGTAAATCAAAATACAGGCAGGAATGCCCGTTCCGAAAAACAAGTTGGAAGGCAATCCTATTACTGCTTCCAGTAAGTTTTCATTAATTAACTGCTCTCTGATTTTTCCTTCGCTACTTCCTCTAAACAAAGCTCCATGAGGCATAATTACACCCACACGTCCGGTATCCTCATACGTAGTTTCAATCATGTGGCTGATAAAGGCATAATCACCTTTGCTTTTTGGAGGAACACCACGGTGGAAACGGTTATATTGGTCAGCAGTAGCATTGTCTGCTCCCCATTTATCTAACGAAAACGGAGGATTTGCTACTACTACGTTAAACTTCATTAAGCTATCGCCTTCAATCAATCGAGGGTTATTTAATGTATCTCCCCATTCTATGGTAGCATTGTCTATTTCATGCAAGAACATGTTCATACGTGCCAATGCCCAGGTACTTCCATTTATCTCTTGTCCGTACAAGGAGAAGTTGTTGCTTCCTACTTCTTTTGATGCCTTAATCAACAAAGAACCTGAACCACAACTTGGATCACAGATACGGTCTCCTGCTTGTGGCTGTACCAGTTTGGCTAGTAGGGTAGAAACCTCGCTAGGGGTATAAAATTCTCCTGC
Organism: uncultured Flavobacteriaceae bacterium; assembly: GCA_937136455.1. Taxonomy (GTDB): domain Bacteria; phylum Bacteroidota; class Bacteroidia; order Flavobacteriales; family Flavobacteriaceae; genus MAG-120531. The sequence goes on from CAKZOO010000053.1 coordinate 12,843, forward strand.
TTTTTTACCTGCCGAATCAGCGAACATGGCAATAAGGTATTCGTATGAATCGCCAATTATATCGTTGCCTTCTAGGTGCGAAGGTTGTAAGTCTAGGTTAGCAAAATCAACTAACAGGTTTTTTAACCTTCTGTTTCTATCTCCGGTTCTACCAAGGTTAGATTCAGAGTTGAAGTCAATATTTCTAAATACACGGTCAAGTTTACTTCGGTTAGCATCTTCCATACCTTCCAAAGCAGTGTTAATCAACTCGCCAAGGTTGGCTGCATTACGATTATCAAACAGGTATTCAAAAGTGCAATTGTCAGGAACCTGAAAACGCTCGTTTCGCAAAGCTCTTGCAATTCGCTGTTCGTCACCATTATACTTTTCAGTATATAAATCCCTTTTGTCTTTCCATACATCTGAGACATACTTAACAAATAGCATTGTTAATACATAGTCCTTGTATTGCGAAGGATCTACCACACCTCTAAATGTGTCGCAAGCCTTCCATACGGTCTGATTGATTTCCTTTTGTGTTATTTTATGTCCCATGTTTATGTATTTAGCAATTGATTAATTACAGATTGAAACCTGATTTCTTTTTCTTCGATTATCTCTTTTGAAAGCACCATATCTCTTTGGTGCAATCTTTTTAGTTCAACAATTTTTTTCTGTGTTTCCAAATCAGGAAGATTGATAGTAACCGCTTCCAATTCCGATTTACGAATGGATGTGATTTTACTTCCTGCTCCCATACTTTGAAAATAAGCTTGGTATTTGGCTGTATTAAAAAGCGTAGCAAGGAATTCAGGGAAGGCGATTGATTGATTTGGACGCATCACGAAGAAGATAGATGAAGCAATAGCTTCACCTATTGCAGTTGTGTATGTCCATGCAAAATTTCGGAACCCTTTACCAACGAACAATATATCTCCATCCTGTAATAGGTGAGATGTATTTTTATCGTCTTTGGTCAGCAACGTGTCAATCTCCTCCACTAAAATACCGGAATCATCAAAGTGCTTAGCTTGTAAATACTTCACATCGCCTTCCTCGGAAGACTTGGAGTATAAGCCAAATTGAAGCTGTGCAATATCTGATATTTTTACCTTGTTCACTTTTGTAGTATTTTACAAATTCTTTACAAATATACTACAAAAAATTTAAAAAGCAAATATTTTATTTTGTAGAGCTTTACAAAATGTTTACAAAATCGATTTTTAAAGAGAGGTAAAACTCATCTGTTTGCCAATTTTTAGCCAATTGGTAAACCAAGCGGTAGCGAACCATGAGCCGCCTCCAGAGCCATCAGGAGTTTCAAAGTTGATACGTCTGTCTAAGAATATCACTTCCAGTCCGCAATGCTTAAAATATTGTTGGCGTTTGGCGGTTTCAAATGTGGTGAGAGGTAGTAGAAAGGCAAAGGGCTTGCCTAAACAGTATGCTCGTTCTAAAAATTCTTGTTTAAGAGTATAAGGTGGATTAGTAATGATGCAGTCGTATTGCTTTGGCTCGTAGCTCAAAAAGTCTTTTCCAGTAAGTATATCGGTGCTAATCACCTTAAAACCTTGCTGTTTGAGATAGGTTGATAGGTTTCCTTTGCCACTTGCACATTCCCATATTGTCCAATCCTTTTTCAAGAACGGTAATAGTGGAACTAATGCTTCCGGTGGCGTTTGAAAATCGTCCGGACTTCCTTTTTTAAGCGGTGGTTTCATTTACTTGGATGCAAAAGGAGAATTTGGTCCGGTTTCGTGGTGGCGTAAGTACTCGGTAATGAGTTTTACGGTAGCTGCCGAGCGGTTTTTGTATAAGGGCTTGTCCTGATGATCTCTTTCCTGAAGCATCATACGGATTTTGCGTTG
>CAKZOO010000054.1 GCA_937136455.1 uncultured Flavobacteriaceae bacterium
GGAAAATCACTCACCCCTTCGGGGATGTAGGTATCTAAAATACAACGCTCTTTCTGGTAATCTGTTTTATAAAACTGATCCGCTCTATAGGTGATGTTTTCTTTAAACGTATACTCAGTTTGAGCAAAACTTATAATTGGAACAATTCCTGTTATAAGGAGTAATAATAGTTTTTTCATTGTGTATTATTTTTTTAATGCTGCTTTTTCAGCTGCTCTCTTTGATTGAATTTCTTTTGCTCTTTCTTTTGTAAGTCCGTATACCTTCCCTTCAACAGCATCCGCTAAAAATTTGTCGATATACTCATCACTTAGCTGGTCACTGTCTTTGTACTGAACTCTGAGTTCGTCTAATTTTTTATGAAGCTCCGAACGTATCTCTGCATAAGCAGGATCATCGTATACATTGGTAAGCTCCTCAGGATCTTTTAATCGATCGATCAGTTCCCATTCGTCTAATGAGAAGTAGTAGTGAATAAGTTTGTATTCTTTAGTAACAATAGCATAATGGCGATTGACCATATGCTCAGCTGGATATTCGTAATAGTGGTAGTAGACAGCATCACGATCCCATTTCCCGGTTTCTTCCAATAAGGGGCGAAGACTCTCACCTTGCATTTCTTTTGGTGCCTCAATTCCAGCAGCATCTAAGAAGGTTTGAGCAAAGTCGAGGTTTTGAACCATTTCATCGGATCTAGAGCCCGCTCTAATATGATCTTTCCAAGAAACCAGTAGGGGTGTTTTAAACGATTCATTATAGGCAAATCGCTTGTCAAACCATCCGTGTTCTCCCAAATAAAAACCTTGATCTGAGGTGTAGACGATGATGGTGTTTTCCATAAGGTTGTTTTCTTCTAGATAATCTAAAACACGACCTACATTTTCATCTACGGCCTTGATGGTTCCTAGATAATCCTGCATATAGCGTTGGTATTTCCATCGCATTTTATCTTTGTTATCCATAGAAGCGTAATTGGCTTTAAAATCTTCAAAAATAGGATTGTAAGCCTCTTTGAATTCTTCTATTTGCTCTTCAGTCATACGTTTCATCATACCGTTGTAACGAATCTTGTCATGTCCGATTTCAGCCAAATTCATCTCATCCATGATCTCCGGAAACACTTTGTTGTCTCCCGACCATCCCATGTGGTGAAGAATACTCATTTCAGCTTCCTTTGAAGCATTTCCCATACCAGAATAGTCATCGAATAAGGTGCTAGGCTCTGGAAAGGTTCTATTTAAAAATTCATCGTAATGACGGTTGGCCATATACCAAGAACGATGAGGTGCCTTGTGTAAATACATCAATAAAAATGGTTTGGCAGGGTCTCGTTCCTCTTGTAGCCAATCGAGTGTGAAATCGGTAATAATATCGGTAGCATAACCCTCAACTCGAATTTCTCCTTCATCCTTAGTAATGAAATCAGGATTCCAATAAGCACCTTGACCTGGGAGTATTTTAAACTGATCAAATCCCTTTGGGTTATTTCCAAAATGAAGTTTTCCAAACATGGCAGTCTGATACCCATTCTCTTGAAGTATTTGAGGGAAGGTAATATTGCTGTCATCAAAAGCAAAGTGATTGTCTACCTTTCCGTTAAGGTGTGTGTGTTTTCCTGTGAGAATGGTAGCTCTACTAGGGGCACAAATTGAATTGGTCACACTCGCATTGGTAAAGAGCATTCCCATCTGAGCGATACGATCGATATTAGGTGTCTCAATAAGTTTGTTGTCATAGGCTGAAATTGCCTGATAAGCGTGATCATCACTCATAATAAAGACGATGTTTGGACGCGAATTCACAGTGCTATTTTTTTCTTCAGCTGTGTTATTGCATGCTTGATTCAACAGAGCTGCAATCATTAAACTAAAGAGTTTGAAGTAGGGTTTTAGTTTATACATTTGTTAATATGTTGGTTCGATGTTTGACAGTTACAATATACATTATTGTGTTAAAAATACATATTAGTTTTTTGTGATAATTTCAAACCTACTAATTGAATGCTAAAGTGGTTAATCGGCATCTACTACACATCTAAATCCGGTATGTGCAAAACTCGAGTCTTTGCTAGAACGCATTCTTCTACTTACCCTATAGCCTGAGCAATAACTTTCGTTGCAAAGGAAGGATCCACCGCGGATAACGTGGTTGGGAGAATTAGGTTCTCTGGGATCGTTATAGGTAGTGGTACATTCTGGATCTTCAACCACTCCTTTATCGGCAAAGTTTTTATAACTGTCGATATCGTATCGATCTTGAACCCATTCCCATACATTTCCAGCCATATCGTATAAGCCATATCCATTTGCGGGATAGGTTTTAACTGGAGCAGTGGTATAATACCCATCTAATAGTTCATTTTTATAAGGAAAAATACCCTGCCAAAAGTTGGCTTTATCAGTGGCTTCTTCAATAGGAGTATTACCCCAGGGGTATTTATTGTCTGTGTTAGGTCCAGAAGCAGCCCATTCCCATTCAGCCTCCGTAGGAAGCCTTTTGCCGGCCCATGATGCATAAGCATTAGCATCGTCCCATGAGATATGAACAACAGGATGGTCCATTCTGTCTTCGATCGTACTATCAGGTCCTTCAGGATGTTTCCAATTGGCTCCATGAGTCCATTCCCACCACTGAGAATAATCTCTTAAATCAACAGGATGGTCGGTAGGAGCAAAGGTTAGTGATCCTGCTTTTAAAACGGATGGATCAGGTTTTGGGGTTCCTTTTGGAACTGTTTTCTTCATCTCTTCCCAGTCGATATCCTTTTCAGCAGTTGTGATATATGCTGTTGCATCAACAAAGGTTTTAAATTCTCTATTAGTCACCTCGGTAGGATCCATATAAAATGCTGAAACTCGAACTTCATGTCTTGGAAACTCATCAAAATCAGCTTGATTAGAACGCCCTCCCATGGTATATACTCCAGAAGGGATGAACACCATTGTTGAGGTGTCAGCAATTGTAGTCGAAGTGGTTGGGGTTGGTGTTGTGGCCTTGTTCTGACAAGAGCTACTAGCTGCAATTAATAGTGCTAGCAAGGAATTCTTTAATAAGCGCATCGATTTAAAATTCATGGATTCAATAAAATCTAAAGTTACTTAGAAATTAATGAATAGCCATTAATTTTCATACCTTCGTGAGTAAATCATGACAATTCTCAAATCGATAATCTGCTGCCCTCACTGTGGTTTTTCCAAAGAAGAACAAATGCCCACAGATGCATGTCAATTTTTTTATGAGTGTTCGAACTGCAAGAAAACAATAGTACCTAAACCAGGAGATTGTTGTGTGTATTGTAGTTATGGATCTATTCCATGTCCACCGATACAAAATTCACAATCTTGTTGTTAAATTGGGTTACTGGCTAAAAGATTGAATAATGCTTCGTGAATTTTAAACTGAAATCATTTTATCATGGAAGTAAAATTAGGTCTTAGAGAAAACTGGAAACAGTTTAGCATATTAGTCATAGTCAACGCATTTGTTGGAGGAATGGTAGGAATTGAGCGGTCTATTCTTCCTCAAATCGCCGCCGATGAATTCGGGATGTTAGTTAAAACTGCAATTCTTTCATTCATCGTTGTGTTTGGTATTACCAAAGCAATTACCAATTATTACACAGGAGTTTTAGCAAATAGGGTCGGTAGAAAAAACCTGCTCATTATCGGTTGGATTATAGCACTGCCAATTCCATTTATTTTAATGTATGCCCCCAATTGGAATTGGATTGTCTTTGCCAATGTGCTTCTGGGAATCAATCAAGGACTCACTTGGTCGAGTACCGTAGTGATGAAAATTGATTTAGTGGGTGAAAAAAACAGGGGGTTAGCCATGGGAATCAACGAGTCAGCTGGTTATTTGGCAGTTGGAGGTGTTGCCTTTTTAACGGGATGGATTGCGAGTGAATATGGATTACGACCTTATCCCTTCTACTTAGGAGTTGGTTTTGCAATTTTAGGTTTAGTTGCTTCTTGGTTTCTAGTTAAAGACACCATACATCACCTTAAGAGTGAACAAACGGTTTCAAAAATACCTTTGCTCTCCAATGTATTTTGGGAGACTACTTGGAAAAATCCCAATTTAGGATCAGTAGCTCAGGCTGGATTAGTTAACAATCTCAATGATGGAATGGTGTGGGGACTATTTCCACTTCTTTTGGCAACTAGAGGTTTTTCAATCGAAGAAATTGGAATCATAGTCGCAGTCTACCCCTCAGTTTGGGGACTAGGACAATTGTTTACTGGAAAACTAGCCGATCTTTTTCAAAAAAAATTGCTCTTGTTTTGGGGAATGTTTCTCCAAGCATTCGCTCTACTAGTGATGTTAAAAGCAACGAGCTTTAGTCATTTTGTGTTGTTGTCCGTTGTCTTAGGTTTGGGTACCGCACTTGTCTATCCAACTTTTTTGGCTGCGGTTGCAGATTATACACATCCTACTCAACGAGCAAAAAGCATTGGTGTATTTAGACTTTGGAGAGATCTAGGATATGCGTTTGGAGCAGTTATTACAGGTATAATCGCTGATACCTTGGGGCTTTTAACTTCGGTTGGAACCATTGCTTCTTTAACTCTTATTTCTGCACTGATCATCTTAATTCGAATGAATAAAAGTCCTAAGAATTAAGGGTTTAGTGTCTAATATTTAATTTTATTGTGTATATTAGACACTATGATACACAGTCAAATGAAAAAATCAATAGTTACAATTTTTGTAGTTGCATTTATGTTGAATACATATGCTCAAAATATTAATGATTCCATAGCAATCACAAATTTACTTGAGAAGGAATCCAGAACCTGGAGATCCGGAGATTTACAAGCACATACTGATTGTTGGCAAGAACGTGACTACAATAAATTTTGGGTAAATCGCGGAGATGGAATTACTCTTGACATCCCTACTTCTTTAGTTTTAAATCCTTCAGAGGAAAATTTTGGAAAGGGAGGATTGGCAATTATTTCAAATGTCAAAATGAATGTTTACAACAACCAAGCATGGGTAAATCACGATGAGATTTCGATTGATATAGAAGGAAAGGAATCCTATACCCATGAAATGCGATTTTTAGAAAAGGTCAACGATCAGTGGAAAATGGTAGGTCAATCACTTTATCCTTATAAGCCTTCTGAAAAGCAAAACGAGATTACTAGTTTTGTTCAAACAGTTGATATAGAATCTGGAAAAATAGAAACCGTAAAGGTTATAAATGAACATTATGAGGCCCCAAATTGGCATAAAGACAACTATTTAATTCTCAATAGTGAGGGAAGATTAAAAAAGATCGACTTAGTGTCTAAAGAAATCAGTGAAATTAATACTGGTTCTATTACGGCTTTAAACAATGATCACGGATTGTCACCTGATCATAAAACTTTAGTGTTGAGCAATTTTGACAAGTCAGGAGCGACACTTTCTGAGATGATTTCTTCTTTGTATTTAGTACCAGTTGAAGGCGGTACTCCTAGAAAGGTGTCAACTGCTGATATCTGTTTTTGGCATGGTTGGAGTCCTGATGGAAAAACCTTGGCATATGTTGGTATGAAAGGTGATAATCTCGATGTCTATACCATTCCTGTCAATGGTGGAAAAGCAAAACGTCTTACCAAAACAGAAGGTCTCGATGATGGACCAGAGTACTCACCTGATGGAAAATATATCTATATCAATTCCTATCGCTCGGGTCATATGCAATTGTGGAGAATGAGAGCAGATGGATCAAGACCAGAACAATTGACCTTTGATCAAAACTCCAATTGGTTCCCACATGTGTCACCAGATAACAAATGGATTGCTTATATTTCATATGTAGAGAATCAGGAGCAAAATCATCCTTTTGGTAAAAAAGTGAAACTGCGATTGATGAATTTAGAGACTCGAGAGATTGAGGATTTAACCCCTGTTTTTTTTGGAGGTCAAGGCACGATCAATGTTCCATCGTGGAGTCCTGATAGTAAAAAAGTGGCTTTTGTAAGTTATTCTGTGAATTAAACTAATACAATAGTTCAAGAGAATAGGATTGTAGTTTTAAATAATTAGTGAAAATAATTGAATCAAAAAATTAGCATATTAGGGTGTGGTTGGCTTGGTTTTTCATTAGCGATCTACCTTAAAAATAAAGGATATCTGGTAAAAGGGTCTACCACTTCAACTGCAAAACTTACAAGTTTAAATCAACAGGGAATTCAGCCATTTCTTGTCGATATTAGCAATCCTAATGATACTCTTCAAGAATTTTTAAGTTCAGAAGTTTTAATTATCGCTATCACTTCAAAGAGTATTAGTGATTTTGAGCAACTCATAAAGAATATTGAACTGTCAGAGGTTCAAAAAGTGATGTTGATTAGTTCTACTTCAGTTTATCCTTTTACGAATGGAAAGGTCACTGAAGAAATCTCAACTTCCAATACTCCTCTTGCTGAAATTGAACAGTTGTTTAGATCAAACACTAATTTTAAATCGACCATCATCAGATTTGGTGGCTTATTTGGATATGATCGAAAACCTGGGAATTTTGTAAAAAATAAAATTGTTGAACATCCCGAAGGGTATATAAATCTTATTCATAGAGATGATTGCATCGAGATCATTGAACAAATTATTTCAAAAAATCTATGGAATGAACTTTTCAATGCTTGTGCTGATCATCATCCCAAACGAAGAGAATTTTACAGTAGAGCGTCTGAAATAATAGGATTGCCTCAACCTGTCTTTAATGAGCAATCCAAAAACTTTTATAAAATAATTGAAAGTCAAAAGTTGATTAGTGCACTTAATTATGAATTTATTCATGCTGATTTAATGAATATTTAGGGGGTATATTCAAATCTTTAAATTCGTTTTAGTAACTTCAAAACACATTATTAATTCGAATCAGATGAAAATAACGACATTTCTAACCTTTGTAGGGAATCAATGTGGAAAGGCAAAAGAAGCAATTCGGTTCTACACCTCAATTTTTCCAAATTCTGAGATTAAGAGTATTGTCAATTACAAAAAAGGAGAAGATGGAGGAACACCAGAACTCATCAAGTACGGAGTATTTGCCTTGAATGGCACAGAATATATGGTTTCTGAAAGCAATTACAATCACAAGTGGGGTTTTAATCCTGGAGTGTCACTCTTTGTAAGCAGTAATTCTGAAGAGGAACTAACAACTTTATTTGAAGCTCTTTCTTCTAATGGAGGACAAATTATGGTGCCTCTTGATAATTACAAAGAGGAAGGAGATTACGGTTTTGGAAGAATGTTTGGATGGTGTGAAGACAAATACGGTGTTTCTTGGCAATTAAATCTTGAAGATTAACAAGTGAGCTACCCACTAATTATAGGTAAACATTTAGTCATTTAATTATTATGAACAGAAGAAAATTTAATCAATTAGCTGGAATTGCAGGTCTTGGAATGTTTTCTGGGACTTCAGTTTGGGCTAATGAAACTCTAAAAGTAGATAAGACTAATTTCAATTTGAATTACGCACCTCACTTAGGGATGTTTAAGAATCTTGCAGGTGAGGACCCTATCGATCAGTTGAATTTCATGGCTGACCAAGGCTTTACTGCTTTTGAGGATAATGAGATGAGAAATAGAGAGATCTCACTTCAAGAAAAGATGGCACAAACAATGCAGCGAAAAGGACTTCAGATGGGAGTTTTTGTCGCCCACAAAATATATTGGACACAACCAAACTTAACAAGTGGAGATCTCAATTTAAGAGACGAGTTTTTAAATGACATCAAAAACTCAATTGAAGTTGCTAAACGAGTCAATGCCAAATGGATGACAGTTGTTCCAGGATTTGTCGATATGAGACAGAATATGGACTATCAGACAGCACATGTTGTTGAGAGTCTAAAACAGGCCAGTGCTTTGTTGGAGCCTCATGGAATCACAATGGTTTTAGAACCCTTGAATTTTAGAAATCATCCAGGATTGTTTTTATCTGAAAGTCCACAGGCCTATTCCATATGTAAGGCAGTAGATTCTCCTTCCTGTAAGATTCTATTTGATATCTACCATCAACAAATTCAAGAGGGAAACTTGATTCCTAACATTGAACAATCTTGGGAGGAAATAGCTTATTTCCAAATTGGAGACAATCCTGGCCGAAATGAACCTACAACTGGAGAGATCAATTACAAAAACATCTTTAAATACATTCACGGTCGTGGTTACAATGGGATTCTAGGAATGGAACACGGTAATAGTTGTCCTGATAAAGAAGGTGAACTTGCTGTGATCAAAGCCTATAAGCAGGTGGATCAGTTTTTGTAGAAAAGTAAAATATTAAAAGACCAATTTAAGAGGTGTAAAACAAAAAAGCCTGAACATTTGTTCAGGCTTTTTCTTTGTACATCCTAAGGAGCTATTCTCGAACCAGATAATAAATTTATTTGATGAGATGAGCAGGTGGTAATTTGAATGTTTTTTATAATTATACCCAATAAGGTATAGTATGCTTTAATAAGTCACTTAATATACCCGAAAAGGTATAAAAATTCATATACAAATAATATTATACCCTAAAAGGTATATTTTAATAAATATTTTATATTTTTATACCCTAAATGGTATAGTAATATGAATAGTTTAAGCCAATTCGTAAAAAAAAGAAGAAAATCTCTCGGACTAACTCAAGAAGATCTTTCATTCAAGGCAGGTGTAGGATTGAGGTTTGTTCGAGATTTAGAGCAAGGAAAACAAAGTCTACGCATGGATAAAGTTAATCAGGTTCTAGTATTATTCGGTCATGAACTTGGGCCAATACAATCAGAAAGAAATGAAGAAAGCTAAAGTATATATGTACAGCACATTTACAGGTGTCCTAACAGAGGATGAAAATGGATTCCATTTTGAATATGATCAATCATATTTAAAATCAGATAATGCTGAACCAATAAGTTTGACGTTACCGCTTGGAAATAAAGAATATAGAAGTACAGTGATGTTTCCTTTTTTTGATGGTTTAATACCTGAAGGATGGTTACTAGATATTGCTCAAAAAAATTGGAAGTTAAACCCTAGGGACAGAATGGAATTATTATTAAAGACTTGTAATGATTGTATTGGTGCTGTATCAATCGAAGAAATTTAGGCTATGAAAAACAAATGTCTATACTGCTATAATACTATTAATTCTACAGATCTAACTACTTCTGCAGGCGAGAAAGGATATCATCCAAAATGCAGTAAAAAGTTCTTCGGTAAAACGACACCTCCTTTACTAGACTTCACAGAAGATCAATTAGTGCAATTAGCAGAGCATATCATAAAAACTCAAAAAACTGTTACAGGTGTACAACCAAAGCTCTCCCTTGGATTGAGTAATGAAATTGATATTCCAGAGCGTTTTACTATAGTTGGATTATGGGGACAATATATTTTAAAACCTCAGTCAGAATTATATTCGAATTTACCTGAGGTAGAAGATTTGACAATGCATTTAGCTAATATAAGTAAGATAAAAACGGTTGACCACTCATTGATAAAACTTAAATCAGGACAACTAGGCTATATTACCAAAAGAATTGATCGTAATAATGGTGAAAAAACTCATATGGAAGATATGTGTCAAATAACAGAAAGATTAACCGAGCATAAGTACAAAGGATCTTACGAACAAATTTCAAAGGCAATTAAAAAACACACAGCTAATCCAGGATTGGATGTTACCAATTTTTACGAATTAGTTTTGTTTTGCTTTCTAACAGGAAATAATGATATGCATTTGAAAAATTTCTCATTGATTAAAAAAAACCTGCAATATGATTTGTGTCCGGCATATGATTTAGTAGCTACAGAACTAGTTGTAGAAGATGATGATGAGGACCTTGCACTAAATTTGAATGGTAAAAAGAAAAGAATTAAACGAAAAGATTTTGAAATTGCAATGGAACGAGCTGGTATAGATCCAAAAGTTATAGGAAACATATTTAATAAATTCAAGAAATTAATTCCGAAATGGAATCAGTTCATAATTGATAGTTTTTTGCCAGCTAAAATGAAACAGGAATACATCTCTTTGATTCAACGAAAATCAATTCAAATTGAACTCTAGGAGCCATTCTCAATATTGTAAATAGATTGAATTCCTTATCGTATTACAATTCGAAAATAATTTATGTCATTTAGTTATATAATTAAACTATACTATCTATTAATGATTTATGTTTTGATGTCAATTGGATGTCAAACAAAAGCATATAAACAAAAAACCCCCAACCAATAAAGGTTGAGGGTTCGACTCTGTACACCCTAAGGAGCTATTCTCGAACCAGAGTTTGGAGTTTTTGAAAGATTTTTAGAGAATTTATTAGACTTGATCCAGTTGTTTTGGTTAAAGGGGCTAATATTGATTAATCCATATTTTAGGAATATTGGAGAAATTATCTTACTTAGATTGTTAAATAAATTATTTATAATGGTAAATACTTTTTGCAAAAAGGTGTATATTTGTAAATACTATTTATCATTATGGGGAGAGAAAAGCCGGTATTATTACCAAAACATAAGAAATTATTGAAAGAATTGGGAGAGAACATCAAACTAGCCCGATTGAGAAGGAAATTCAGTACAGAGCAAGTATCTGAGCGGGCAAATATTAGCCGACCAACACTTCATTCTATAGAAAAAGGTTCAGAAAGTGTGAGTATAGGACTGTATTTACAGGTTCTTATTGTATTAGGACTTGAAAAGGATCTTTTAATGATCGCTAAAGATGATGAGTTAGGAAGAAAATTGCAGGATATCGATTTAAGTACAAAGGAACGCGCTCCGAAAAGAAAGTAAGTCATGGCTAAGACAGATAAAAAGAGGAAGATACATGTTTATGCAGATTGGCACGGATTAAATGGTCCTGCGTATATGGGTGAGCTGCATGCAGAACTTATGAGAGGAAAGGAAATATTTTCGTTTGAATATGACACTAATTGGCTAAAATCAGGACAGGCTCAATTGCTTGATCCTGACTTACAATTGTATACCGGGATGCAATACCTCAACAATCAGAATAAAAGTAATTTCGGAATGTTTTTGGATTCTTCTCCAGATAGATGGGGGCGTATTTTGATGCGAAGAAGAGAAGCAGCATTAGCACGACTAGAAAAAAGACTTGAACAAAATTTATTTGAAACGGATTACTTATTAGGTGTATATGATACTCACCGTATGGGAGGTTTGAGATTCAAATTAGAACCTGAAGGACCGTTCTTGAATAACAACAAGGAAATGGCCAGTCCACCTTGGACATCTATTCGAGAATTGGAACAAATTAGTTTGCGCTTGGAGGATGATGATGTGATTAATGATCCTGAATACATGAAATGGTTAAATATGTTGGTTTCACCTGGTTCTTCTCTAGGTGGTGCGCGACCTAAAGCGAGTGTGTTGGATGATGAGAACCGTTTATGGATTGCAAAGTTTCCTAGTAAGAACGATCAATCAGATATTGGAGGTTGGGAAATTGTGACGTATGAGCTAGCTTTAGCTGCAGGTCTGAATATGGCTGAAGCAATGGCAAAAAAGTTTACTAGTATCAATCATACTTTTTTAACCAAAAGATTCGATCGAACTAAAGATGGAGAACGGATTCATTTTGCATCTGCAATGACATTATTGGGGCATATTGATGGAGAGAATTATAGTGAGGGTGTTAGTTATTTAGAATTAGTTGATTTTATCACGACCAAAGGTGCAAATGTGAATAAAGATCTTGAACAGCTTTGGAGAAGGATTGTTTTCAGTATTTGTGTTTCGAATACAGATGATCATTTAAGAAATCATGGATTTATTTTAACCCCCAGAGGTTGGATTTTATCTCCAGCATATGATATTAATCCAGTCGAAACAGGTACTGGATTAAAATTAAATATTTCAGAGAATGATAATTCACTTGATTTAGAATTGGCTTTAGAGGTTTGCTCTTATTTTCGATTAAAAGAGAGTCGAGCGAAAGAAATTATCGAAGAAGTCAAAGCTTCGGTTCGAAGTTGGAGAAAAGTTTCAACCAAATATGGAATATCCATTGCAGAACAGGAATTGAAATCAAGAGCTTTTCAGCTAGCAGATCGACATTGATTAAAAAACTGTCAACCTAATTTAGGACGGGACATTAGAATCAAAAAAGCCTGAACATCTGTTCAGGCTTTTTCTTTGTACTCGAGGCGGGACTTGAACCCGCACGAACTAATGTTCATTGGATTTTAAGTCCAACGTGTCTACCAATTCCACCACTCGAGCCTAATTACAAAAAGTAATAGCTTTTATAAAGAGCGAAAAACGGGGCTCGAACCCGCGACCTCAACCTTGGCAAGGTTGCGCTCTACCAGCTGAGCTATTTTCGCGTTATTTAAAGAACATTCATCTTTTGGATGAGGATGCAAATTTAATACAATTATCTAAATCCCAAAGAAAAATTCTCAAAAAAGAAAAAATTATTCAGTTGCTATATACGAATCGTAAACCTGTACTTTTTTCCATAGATGCTGAGCTCTATCAATAAACTCTAAATGAATAGGATCCGTTTGATATTCATCTTGAGATTCCTTGGATTCAAAATTGAGAACTAAGCTAAATTGATAGGTGTTATCGACTACTTCTCTAGGAGTTCCAGCTGGTTTTCCAATGTGTTTTGAAAGCGGCTGTGGAATTTTATCCATAAAGAGCTCTAATTCGCTGAGTAGTTGTTCTTGTTCTTGAGTGCTATCTGGATTGTTCATCCAAAAGAACACCACGTGATAAAAAGGTCCTTGTGTGTTGTTCATAGTGTTGTTTTTAATATTTGTGTAAAAAATTAAGATTGCACATATTCCTAATATTATTAAAAAGTTTTTCATTTGTTAGAGAGTTTATTTTTAATGGCGTTGAGCTTGTTTAAAGCTTCTACTGGGGTTAGGTTATTGATGTCTGTTTCTAGAAGTTCTTCTTTAATGGCTTCTAGGGTGGGATCATCGAGCTGGAAGAAACTCAATTGCATATCTTCAGCGAGCTCATTGATGCTTTCTGATCGGTGCTCGGTTCCATGAGTTGCTTCTAGTTTTTTTAAGATAGCATTGGCTTTATTGAGTACTTGCTGTGGCATTCCAGCCATTTTAGCTACGTGAATTCCAAAAGAGTGAGCCGATCCTCCTGGAATGAGTTTGCGTTTAAAGAGAACTTTGTCCTTGAGTTCTTCGATGGAAACATTGTAGTTGTGAATACGATCAAACTGTTTTTCCATCTCATTGAGTTCGTGATAATGAGTTGCAAAGAGTGTTTTAGGTCGTTCCTTAGATTGGTGTAAGTACTCTGCTATAGCCCAAGCAATGGAAATGCCGTCATAGGTGGAGGTTCCTCTTCCAATTTCATCTAAGATGATCAGGGAACGATCACTGAGGTTATTGAGAATACTGGCTGTTTCATTCATTTCCACCATAAAGGTCGATTCTCCTTTGGAGATATTGTCGCTAGCTCCAACTCTTGTAAAGATCTTATCGACGATTCCAATATGTGCTTCTTTGGCTGGAACATATGATCCCATCTGTGCCAGAAGAACGATGAGGGCTGTCTGTCTAAGGGTGGCTGACTTACCACTCATATTAGGTCCTGTGATGACAATAAGTTGTTGCTTTTCTCGATCTAAAAAGAGATCATTGGCAATATAGGTTTCATCGATTGGCAATTGTCTTTCAATCACCGGATGTCTTCCATCTTTGATGTTGAGTTGGTAACTTTCATCGAGTTTTGGAGGATGGTAATCATTCTCATGAGCTAGAATTGCAAATCCATTTAAGCAATCAATCTGTGCTAAAATATGTGCATTCTGCTGAACTTCCGTGATATAGTTTTGAGTCTCAGTAACCAGTTCAGCAAAGAGTTGTTGCTCTAAGCTTAAAATCTGTTCTTCAGCTCCGAGTATTTTCGTTTCGTATTCTTTGAGCTCTTCTGTAATATAACGTTCTGCATTGACCAGGGTTTGTTTTCTTATCCACTGCTCAGGGACCTTGTCTTTGTGAGTGTTTCTAACTTCAATATAGTACCCAAAGACATTGTTGGAGGCAATTTTTAAAGCTCCAATACCAGTGCGCTCTGTTTCTCGAACCAGCATTTGATCTAAGTAGTCTTTACCTGAGTAAGCGATACCCCTTAGTTCATCGAGTTCTTGATGGTATCCTTCTGCAATAGTCGTTCCTTTACCAATGACCACAGGAGCTTCTTCATAGAGGCATTGATCGATTTGGGTGATAAGCTCATTTAGACTGTGAATTTTCTTCGCCAGTTCTTGAATAGCCTTTTGATTTGATCCTTCGAGTAATTCCTTAATAGGTTGGATGGAATGCAGTGATCGTTTTAATTGAACGAGTTCTCTTGGACTTATTTTTGCAGCAGCTACTTTAGAAATCAATCGCTCTAAATCTCCTAGTTGTTTGAGCTCTTCACCAATAGAAACGCTGGTAGCATCATTGGAATAAAAAAAGTCAACAATTTCTTGTCGCTGTTGAATCTGCTGTAAGTTCTTCAAAGGAAGTGCAAGCCATCGTTTGAGAAGTCTTCCTCCCATTGGAGAAAGTGTTTTATCGATTATTTGTAATAGGGATACTCCCTGTGCATAAGAGGTCTGATAGAGCTCTAAATTATCGATGGTAAAACGATCCATCCATACATAATCGTCATTGGCAATACGTTTAATGGTATTAATATGTCCTATTTTGTCATTTTGAGTCTCTGAAATATAATGCAAAGCCACCCCAGCGGTAATCATCCCTAACGGATAATCATCGATGCCGAATCCTTTAAGGGACTTGGTTTTAAAATGAGCAGTGAGTTTTTCAAAGGCATAATCCTCACTAAAAGCCCAATCCTCCATAAAAAAGTAGTGGAGTTGAGTACCAAATAAATTTGTGATTTTAGTCTTTTGAGGCTTGGCTACGAGTATTTCTGAAGGGGAGAAATTTTCAATGAGTTTATCGATTTGTTCTCTGTTCCCTTGATACGTTAAAAACTCTCCAGTGGAGATATCTACAAATGATATTCCAAATAAGTCCTTGTGCTCGTAAAGAGCTGCTAAGAAGTTATTGCTTTTTGAATGGAGAATATCATCGTTAAAAGCCACTCCAGGAGTTACCAGTTCGGTAACCCCTCTTTTGACAATTGTTTTGGTCATTTTAGGATCCTCCAACTGATCACAGATGGCGACTCTACAACCAGCTTTTACTAATTTGGGTAAATAAGTGTTGAGAGAGTGATGTGGAAAACCTGCCAGTTCTGTTTTGTCACCACCATTGTTTCTGTGGGTGAGAACAATTCCTAAAATCTCTGCAGCCTTAATGGCATCATATCCAAAGGTCTCGTAAAAATCTCCAACCCTAAAGAGCAACAATGCATCGGGATATTTGGTCTTAATCCCGTTGTACTGCTTCATGAGCGGACTTGTTTTCTTATTTGTATCCTTTTGAGTCAAAAGAGAATAGTTTGTTTAATTTTGTAGTGGTTTTTAAAGATACCAATGTACTATTTTAGAAGCCCAAACCAAATAGTTGTTAATATTTTAGAATAACTTCGTTTTATGCGTAAACTAGCTAATGAGGAATTGAATCGATTGAGTGTGGAAGAATTTAAAAATACTTCCAAAATACCGGTAGTGGTGATCTTAGATAACATTCGTTCTCTCAACAATATAGGTTCGGTATTTAGGACTTCGGATGCCTTTTTAATCGAAAAGATTTACCTCTGCGGAATCACTGCAAAACCACCCCATAAAGATATTCACAAAACAGCATTAGGAGCTACTGAAAGTGTTCAGTGGGAATATTCAGCATCTACGATTGAGGTTGTGGAAAACCTAAAAGAGCAGGGTTATTGTTGTATCGCTATTGAACAAGCAGAAAAAGCAACGTTGCTTAACGACTATCCTTTTGATCAAAAATCATATGCTTTGGTATTTGGAAATGAAGTAATGGGAGTCGATCAAAAAGTGGTGTCTGCTTGTAATCAGGTTATTGAAATCCCTCAATCTGGGACCAAACACTCCTTAAATATTTCTGTTAGTGCCGGAGTTGTACTTTGGGAATTCTACAAACAGCTTAATTCCTAATCGAAAAACTCACTAGTTTTCTAAGTAGTTCCTTGTAATCTTCCTCAGAATTTAAAAAATCCATTTGTGATGCATCGAGCTCTAATATAGGGTGAGTGCTTGTTTTGAAATATTCCTTGTAAGCACTTGCTATTTGTTCTAAGTAATCCGCCTTGATGGTTTGTTCGTAAGGCCTACCTCTTTTGGCAATATTTTTCATTAGCCTTTCAGTAGGTTGATCGAGGTAAAGGTAGAGATCTGCTGCTCTGAGTTGCTGATGTTTGAGCTCAAAAAGGGATTTGTAATTAAAATATTCTTCTTGGTCAAGGGTTATGGAGGCAAAAACCAATGATTTTTTAAGATCGTAATCAGAAATCAATAAGCCATCTTCTTCTTTGTGATTGTGGATGTGATTGTGATATTGATCATAGCGATCCTCTAAAAATGACACCTCTAAATCATAGGCGTATTTTTTAGGGTCTTTATAGAAAAGCTCTAGTAAAGGATTGTCTTGAAACTCTTCTTCGATGAGCTTGGCATTAAAATCATTAGAGAGTTTTTTCGCAAGAGAGGTTTTGCCAGCTCCTATATTTCCCTCGATAACCAAATGTCGAATACCACCGTAATTCAGTTGGGGGTCTTTGTAGAGTCTTACATCAGTTTTAGTGAGCTTTGAATCGTCCTCACATTTTTCAATGAGGGTTTTGATATCTTCTTTTAAGATGGGATGAATCATATCTTCTGCGATATCCATCAATGGTTCTAAAACAAATTTTCTTTTGTGTAAATGTGGATGGGGTAGAACCAGTCTTTGGGTATTGATGATCAAATCATCCAAAAACAACAAATCAATATCAATCGTTCTCGAATGATAGTTGTTGTCTTGGTAGCGTTCTCTTCCCAATTGTCCCTCCACGGCTTCAATAGTATCCATGATCAACTCTGGATTCTTTTCAGTAGTAATACTTATGCAACAATTGTAAAAGTCTTCTCCTTTAAATCCCCAGGCAGGAGTTTGGTAAACTGCTGAAATTTTTTCAATGGTTCCCAAACGCTCTCCTAGCATATAAATCGCCTTTTGAAGTAGTGTTTTGCGGTCTCCTAAATTAGATCCTAGAGAAAAGAATGCTGTTTTAGTATCTTTATTCATCGCTAGCAAAGGTCGCAAAAAAAGACTTTAACTATATTTGTTTTAGATAAAATATCGCTATGAACTTTTTGAGAAATTTACTCGCTTCTATTTTAGGAACCTTGACAGCAGTTTTTATACTGTTTTTTATGTCGTTCTTTTTTTTAATGTTGGTTGGGTCCAATGAATCAAAACCAAAACCAATAAAGGATAATTCTGTATTGGAACTCAGCTTATCTTCAATAGTTCAAGATAAGGCACCAAGTAGTGATTCAGATCCTTTTTCTTCAATGTTGGATGTGAACGTTGGTATGGATCAGTTGTTGTTAGCAATTGAAGCAGCTAAGACCGATCCTAAGATTAAAGGAATTAGTATTCGAAATAATTTTATGTCCGCTGGAATTTCACAATTGCAACGTCTTCGAAAAGCCTTAGAGTCCTTTAAAGAAAGTGGTAAGCCAATTTTAGCTTATGGTGATGTGTATTCTCAAAGCAGTTATTATATCGCATCGGTTGCCGATACCATATCATTAAATTCACAAGGAAGTCTTTTGTTGGGTGGACTTACTGCAGAAGTGATGTATTACAAAGATTTTCAGGATAAAACAGGACTTAAGATGGAGGTGATTCGTCAAGGTGAATATAAAAGTGCTGTTGAACCCTATCTGTTTAATGAGATGAGTGATCAAAACAGAGAACAATTAGGATTACTTCTTGGAGGATTGTGGGACGCCATCGGATCGAATATGGCTTCTTCTAGATCGATGACTCTAGAGCAGTTGGATGAAATTATTCGTTCGATTGGATCGAGTACTCCAATAAAGGCATTGGACAATAAACTTGTAGATGTTTTGCAAACAAAGGATCAATACGACTCGATGTTAAAGGTTAAAATGGGTTTATCACTACCAAATAAGGTTAAAAAAGTTTCTGTAATCGATTATGCTGCTAGTTTAAAAAGAGACTCATCGCAGAAGGATAAGGTTGCTGTGGTTTATGCCCAAGGGGCTATAGAACCCGGTTATGGGTCTCATGAGTACATCGGTGAGAAAATGATGGTCAATGCCATAGAAAAGGCTGCTGATCGTTCTTCTGTAAAGGCGATTGTACTTCGAATTGACTCTCCAGGAGGTAGTTCACTCATATCAGAAAATATCTATCAAGCACTTTTAAAAGCAAAGACAAAAAAACCACTTGTAGTATCCATGGGGGATATGGCTGCTTCTGGTGGATATTATATCGCATTGCCTGGAGAAAAGATATTTGCGACCCCTACCACCATTACAGGTTCTATTGGTGTTTTTGGAACCATTCCCAATGCAAGTGAACTCATTGAAGAAATAGGAATTAAAACAGAGCGCGTGAGCACTCATGGAGCACCACTGCACTATTCTCCATTCTCACCTATGTCGGATTCGTTTAGAGCCTATATGCAAGAATCGATTGCCTTTGTTTATCAGTCCTTTTTAGAACGTGTCAGTGCCTCTAGAGGAATGAGTATTGCTCAGGTTGATGCCATCGCGCAGGGTAGAGTTTGGGGAGCATACGACGCTTTAAAGGTTGGATTAATCGATGAAATAGGAGAGTTGGAGGACGCTATTGCTTATGCAGCTGATGTAGCGGCTTTAGATAGCTATTCAGTAGTGGATTACCCTCATTATAAATCTCCTTTTGAACTCTTTATGGAAGATTTAGCTGGTTTGAGTAGTTCGATTAAGAGTCTCTCTACGTTCAAGGCTAAGAGTGAAGATCCGATGGAATTAATTCATGAATTTATCAAAGTTCCAGTAGAGCAACGCATTTACACTAAATTACCTTATCAGTTAAAAATCGATTAATGAATTTTAAGGATAGACTTTTAGCAGATCGAATTTACTTATTTTTAGGAGCCTTATTTATTACCTCTTTAGTAGCTTCGAATCTCATCTTTCAAAAATTTATCTATTGGCATCCTTTTGGCGAAGATTTCACTTTGTTTGGAGCCCCATTATTTGAACTATCCGTTGGAATACTTCCGTACCCTATTACTTTTGTAATCACCGATTTAATCTCTGAAATCTACGGAAAAAAAATGGCCAATCGGGTTGTGACTGCAGGAATCATCGCATCGGTTTTTTCAATGGGACTTATATTAATTGCAAATTACTTGCCAGCCATTGACAATTCACCTGTCAATGATGAGGTGTTTAGTCAGGTCTTTGCACTATCTCCAATAGGAGTTTTAGCTTCAATGATCGCCTATCTTTTTGCTCAATACGTAGATATAGCGGTATACCATTTTTGGAAACGACTAACCAAAGGAAAAATGCTCTGGCTGAGAAACAATTTCTCCACATTTAGTTCTCAAATCATCGACACTACTGCTGTAGTAGGTTTACTCTGTACTTTTGGTGTATTGCCCTGGAGTTCTTTTATGGGATTGGTGATCAGTGGAGTTGTCTTTAAAGTGTTGGTAGCAATAACAGATACCCCTTTTCTGTATTTATTTGTCTATCTGATGCGTAAGCGGTTTAAGTTAGGGGTAGGAGAAGAGCTTGACAATAATTAAACTAAACTTGTGTTAGATCAATTCTAGACGCACGACAAATCCTTCGTGACTTCTCACATTAAATACTTTACCAGAGTCAAAAATGAAGTACTGTCCCTTGATTCCTTTGAGGATTCCTTCGAAAGTGGTTTCTTTCTTTAAATTCAGTGAACTTACTTTTTGGGGATATTGATGTACTGGAAACTCTAAATGCGTTTCTTGATTGTCTTTGATGAGGTATTCTTTAACTTCCTCTGGTAGCTGAGGAGCTAATTTGTCTTTCCAATGTACTAAATTTTCATCTTTGGTATTGTTGGTGAGCATTGCCCTCCAATTGGTCTTGTCATCGACAAAGTTCTTTAGTGCAACTTCGGTAATTCCTGCAAGGTATCTGTTAGGAACTTCAACAACTTCTATAGCCTCATGAGCACCTTGGTCAATCCATCTTGTTGGAATCTGTGATTTTCTGGTAACTCCCACTTTGAGATGAGAGGAATTAGCTAAGTATACAATATGGGGTTGGAGTTGTACCTGTTTTTCATATTCTAAATCCCTGTCCTCTTTTCCAAGGTGAGCTGTAGATAGTTCAGGTCGCATGACCCAATCACCAGCTTGTGGTTGCTCGAAGAAGCACGATTTACAATAACCTTGTCTAAAAATCTCCTGATCGGATCCACAACTCAAACACTGATAGGAGTCAAAACTGATTCGAATCTTTTTTTCGAGGAGTTGATTGATATTGACCCAATCATTCTCAAATTCCAAATAGTATTCAATGGGTTGATTTAACTGGGTTTTCATTTTTTTTAATACGCCTTTAAACTCCATAAGTGTGATTTTGGTTTGTATTTCTTTTAAATAAGGTTATTTTTAATCTCCAAACTTGACGTAAAGATACCAAAATGGGAATATCTGTTCTAAATTCAATTGCATCATGGATACTAAAAAAACGTATTCATCAGATTGAGTTGTTTATGAAGTATCCCCACGAGGTACAAAGCGAAGTGCTTTTCAATTTATTAGAAGTGGCCGAGGATACTGAAATTGGACGTCTATACGATTTTCAGGGGATGAAATCCTATGAGGATTTTAAGGACAGAGTACCTGTTCAATCTTATGAAGATATATCTCAGCTTATCGAACGATCACGCAAAGGTGAAGACAATATCTTTTGGCCCTCTCCAATCAAGTGGTTTGCAAAGAGTAGTGGAACAACCAATGCCAAGAGTAAGTTTATTCCTGTGAGTAATCAATCTTTGGAGGATTGTCATTACAAATCGGGTAAGGATTTACTGTCGTTGTATTTTAACAACAATCCCAATTCACAATTGTTTTCTGGAAAGAGTTTGAGACTTGGAGGTTCTAAAGAACTCTACGAGGAAAATGGAACTGTTTTTGGCGACTTATCCGCAATCTTAATAGACAATGCTCCTTTTTGGGCGGAGATGAGTTCTACGCCTTCTAATAAGGTTTCACTTATGAGTAATTGGGATCAAAAGATGGAAGCCATTATCGAAGAAACCAAATTTGAAAATGTCACTTCACTTGCAGGAGTGCCTTCTTGGATGCTAGTGCTTTTAAACAAAGTTGTTGATCAGTCAGGGGAGGATCACTTATTAGAACTCTGGGAAAATTTAGAAGTTTATTTTCACGGAGGTGTTAGCTTTACCCCTTATGTGGATCAGTTCAAGGAATTAATCCCTAAGAGTGATTTTAACTATTACGAAATATACAATGCCTCGGAAGGATTCTTCGCAATTCAAGATCGCAATGGAGCTAATGATCTGCTTTTGATGTTGGATTACGGTATCTTCTATGAATTTATTCCGATGGATACTTTTGGTACTTCAAATCAAAGAGTTGTACGTTTGAGCGAAGTGATTATTGGTGTGAATTACGCTTTAGTAATCACTACTAATGCAGGGCTCTGGCGTTATCTCATTGGAGATACTGTTCGTTTTACATCCACCAAACCCTATCGAATTGTGGTAACGGGAAGGACAAAGCATCACATCAATGTTTTTGGAGAAGAACTCATTATTGAAAATGCAGAACAAGCCTTGAAAGTTGCCTGTAGAAAAACCAATGCACAAATCAGTGATTTTACTGCAGCACCTATTTTTATGGAAGGCGATCAAAAGGGATCTCATCAGTGGCTTATCGAATTTTCTAAAAAACCTAAAAACATCGATCGCTTTTCAGATGCCTTAGACAATGCACTCAAGGCACTGAATTCAGATTACGAAGCCAAGCGTTTTAACAATATGACTTTGGACCCTCCAGTAGTGTCAATAGCACGAGAAAATTTGTTTCACGATTGGTTAGCTTCCAAAAATAAATTAGGAGGACAACACAAGATACCTAGATTGTCAAATTCTAGGACTTATATGGATGAACTATTAAATCTGCAAGAAGTTAAGACACTGCTTTAAGTTGTCTCATTTGTTCAAACGAAAGCTTCTTTAGAGCGTACTGCTTATCTACTTTAAACTCGGTTTCTTCGCTAGAAGGCAATTCGAACATGGCATCGGTAAAGATCATTTCACAAAGAGAACGAAGTCCTCTAGCTCCCAATTGATATTCGAGTGCTTTTTCAACGATATGATCCAAGGCATCTTCAGTAATACTAAAAGCAACACCATCCATTGCAAAAAGTTTTTCGTACTGTTTGATGAGTGCGTTCTTTGGTTCGGTCAAAATTGAACGAAGTGTCTTTTTGTCTAAAGGATCCATATGAGTCAGTACAGGAAGTCTACCAATAATCTCTGGTATCAATCCAAAATCTTTTAAATCCTTAGGAATAATGTATTGGAGGAGATTTTCTTGGTCAATTTTTTCTTCAGCTTTGGAAGCAGAATAACCAACCGATTGCATATTGAGTCGGTTGCTTATTTTCTTTTCAATTCCATCAAAAGCACCACCGGCGATAAAGAGAATGTTTTCTGTGTTGACTTCGATAAACTTTTGATCGGGATGTTTTCGACCTCCTTTAGGTGGAACATTGACCTTTGTTCCCTCGAGTAGTTTTAAGAGTCCTTGTTGAACTCCTTCACCTGATACATCTCGAGTAATAGATGGGTTATCACTCTTGCGGGCAATTTTATCAATTTCATCGATAAATATAATACCGCGTTCTGCTTTCTCAAGATTGTAATCTGCTGCTTGAAGCAAGCGAGTAAGAATACTTTCTACATCTTCACCTACATATCCAGCCTCTGTTAAAACAGTTGCATCTATAATAGCTAAAGGAACATTGAGCATTCTGGCGATTGATTTTGCAACAAGCGTTTTACCTGTTCCTGTTTGTCCTGCCATAATGATATTGCTCTTTTGAATCTCAATATCGTTTTCTTTGTCTTTGGGTTGAAGTAATCGTTTGTAATGATTGTATACAGCAACGGATAATACTTTTTTAGTCTTGTCTTGTCCGATGACATATTGATCTAAGAATTCCTTGATTTCAATCGGTTTCTTGAGCTCGAGCTCTGAAGAGAGATCGTCATTCTTTAATTGCTTGGATTCTTCAGCAACAATACCGTGGGCTTGTTCAATACAGCGATCACATATATGAGCTTCAATCCCAGCTATTAATAAGTTGGTCTCAGGCTTTTTTCTCCCACAAAACGAACATTCTAATTCATTCTTTCCCATGTTGCCTCTATTAAGGTATTATTCTCTTGTTAAAATCTCATCGATCATTCCATAGGCCTTTGCCTGATCGGCTTTCATCCAATAATCACGGTCTGAATCCTCGTATACTTTTTCGAAGGGTTGACCTGAGTGTTTTGAAATGATTTGATATAATTCATCTTTGATCTTCAATACTTCTTTTGCAGCGATTTCAATATCACTAGCTTGACCCTGAGCTCCAGATAATGGTTGGTGAATCATCACTCTAGAATGGGTAAGACCAGAACGTTTACCTGCTGCTCCAGCACACAATAGTACAGCTCCCATAGACGCTGCCATACCGGTGCAAATCGTCGCCACATCAGGCTTGATAAATTGCATAGTATCGTAAATTCCCAAACCAGCATAAACGCTACCGCCAGGTGAATTGATATAGATTTGAATATCTTTTGAAGCATCAGCACTTTCTAAAAACAGTAACTGAGCTTGTACGATATTTGCTACTTGATCATTGATGCCAGTTCCTAAGAAGATAATACGATCCATCATTAATCTTGAAAATACATCCATCGCAATGGCGTTGAGCTGTCGCTCTTCAATGATGTTTGGAGTCATTCCTACTGGGTACATACTCGAGAGTATGCTGTCGTAATAGGTGCTGCTAATCCCTTGATCTTTTATGGCGAAATTTTTAAATTCTTTAGCGTAATTCATAGTTCAATACAAAACAAATTGATAAAAAAACGGTGCTAAAAGTTACCTTTTAACACCGTAAATATACTTAATTATAGCGTTAAGCTCCATACACTTCTTTAACAAACTTGTCGTAAGAAAGCTCTTTGGATTTTAAGTTGGCATTTTCTTTGTAGAATGCTACAAGCTTTTTGCTCATCAATTGCTCTTGAAGACGTTTTACTTCGTCTTGATTTGACATCACGCGAGCAGCAATACCGTCTAACTCTTTGTCGTCTGGATTTAATTGACCGTATTGAGCCATTTGTTCCTTGATCAAATCTTTAGCAAAATCTTTTAACTCTTCAAATTCAATTTGAAGTTTGTTGTCTTGGATAATCTTTCCTTCGATTAATTGGTAACGCAATCCTTTTTCAGCTTTTTCGTATTCTGCAGCAGCCTCTTCTTCAGAGATTTCTTTTTCACCACTTAGGCGAATCCACTTGGTTAGGAATTCAGCTGGTAGATCAAATTTTGTAGACTCCACTAAGTTCTCAGTTACATCGTTTAAAAGCTTTTGATCCGCTTGTTGCTCAAATTGTCCTTGGGCATCTTCAGTTAGTTTAGCTCTTAATTCATCTTCTGATTTAACTACGTCTTTTCCGAATAGTTTATCGAAAAGCTCTTGATTTAATTCAGCTGGTTCGCGATTGGTGATTCCCTCTACAGTGATGTTAAGAGTAATTTCTAAATCAGCAACTTCAGCTGCTTCTTTACCTAGAGCTCTTGCTAAAACTGCTTGGTCTTTAAAGAGTTCTTTAGTCGATAATTCTAATGAATCACCTGATTTAGCAGCTTTGATCTTTTTAACAGCATCTTTAGCGTTGATTTGCTCTAAAGTGATGGTTGTTTTATTGTCAATTCCAGCTTCTTCATTTTTGATGACTAAAGTGATTTCAGAAGCATCACTTACTTTATCGGCAGGAACTAATTTTCCGTATTGAAGTGCAATACGTTCTATTTGTTCGTCAAGCATTTTTTTATCAGCTACAATCTTGTAATGCGTAATTGCTTTTTTCGATTTAACTGCAACTTCGAATTCAGGAGAGAGTCCTAATTCAAAAACGAATTCCAATACCTCAGCATCCCAATCGATGACATCGTCTTCTTTTGGAAGTGGGTTTCCTAAAATAGCAAGCTTTTCTTCTTCTAAGAAATTGCTGATACCGCTTTGGATTAATTTGTTTACCTCATCTACTAAAACGGCTTTACCGTACTGTTTCTTGATCATTCCCATAGGAACCTGACCTTTTCTAAAACCCGGTACATTGGCAGTTTTGCGGTAATTTTTTAAAATGTCTTCTACCTTAGTGGCATAATCAGATTTTTCAATACTAACCTTTAATTCTGCGTTTAAAGTATCGATTTGAGTCTTTACTACATTCATTTCTTGCTATTTAGAATATTCAATTGGGCTGCAAAAGTAATTCTTTTTGATGAGTTTACAATAGCTAAATTGCATAAAAAAAGGCGCCCTATTATGACGCCTTGATCGAGTTTAGTTTAGTTAATTGTTTATTGTAAGTACAATGCTTTGTAGTTCAAAGGCTCTACTTCTGGTAAATCAGAACCATACTTTGCATTGATCGCTTTTATAAAGAGATTTGTGATAATTGCATTACCTCTAGGTGATGGATGGATTCCATCGAGAGAGAAAAGACCCCCAGAACCATAGGTGGTAGTGAGAACTGAACCATCACTCATTGCAACTCCACTTGTAGCTGCTGTTTTAAAGAATGTATTGGTGTCGACTAATGCTAGTCCATTTGCTTGAGCAATACCAGCAATACTATTGTTAATTGCAGTAATAGCTGTTGCAATTTCAGTTTGCTCTGCTGGAGTGAGTACCCATTTGTCTGCTAATGGAACTGCAACTCCATTTACCGAAAGTGGATTAGAAGGATCGGCAAGAGTTCCTATAACGTTTTTAGAGGTTAATACTAGTAAATCGTCTGCAGTCGCCTGACGAATTTGTGGTAAGGCTGCAAAGGCTGGATTGATTGCTCCTAGATTGGTCAATGATTCATCAATTATTACAACTGCATTGGAAAGTCCTGCTTCGAAATTAATGGTACGTGCAGCAACTTCTTCTGCGGTAAATAATCCAGGTGCCGCAGCATTAAGAGCTGCGTAGGCTGCTTGTAGACCACCGTTGTAGGCTGCATACGCTTGATTTAAGGCGGCGGCAGTAGTAGCGTCTAATGGAATAGGGTTGTGAGGGACTGTGGTAAAGAAAGGGGCAGCGTTCACATCAGGAACATTGGCGATTGCTCCCTTAGCTCCTATGGCTCCTAGGGTTTCTACCATTCCATTGATTGCAGCTGCTACTACGTTGGGATCGGAAAGATCACTTCCTCCATAGGTTGAAGGATCTAGATTTCCAGTTTGATTTGCAGCATCTCCACCAGCAGTGGCATATCCTAAAACATCGTTATTTCCAATCCACATGGAGTAAAAGCTTGGAGCCTG
>CAKZOO010000055.1 GCA_937136455.1 uncultured Flavobacteriaceae bacterium
ACCCTTACCCATATCGAACAAGGAAGTTAAGCTCATCAGCGCCGATGGTACTGCTATACCAAGTGGGAGAGTAGGTCATTGCCTTTTTTTGAAACCCGTTTATCATTGATAAGCGGGTTTTTTTATGTCCAATAAAAAGTAACCCGACAACAAGCGGGTTTTTTTATGTCCAATAAAAAGTAACCCGAAAACGTTCGGGTCTTTTTTATGGAATAATGTGAAGGATAATGACATTTTTTATTCAATAGCATAATACACATACACTTTTGTGAATTTATTGTCTTCAGAAACAAAAAAGAGTTTTTTGTTCATAGTGTATTTTGTTAATTTTCTTACATTTATTACATCTGCTCTTGTAAAATAAAACTCTGGTCTATTGATAAATTTTTCTAAAGGAATAATAGTATCATATTTTAAGTTTTCAAACACATCCTTTTTTAAAAAACTTACCTCTTCAAATGGGTTAGAATCCATAATTGGAGTTACTATATTTTTGTCGTATTTCCAAGTTTTGAATTTAACGTTTTCTATACTGAAAAAGAGACTATCGTTTTCCTTCTCTTGTGCTTTTACTTGGTCAATTCCTATGTGAAAAAGCATAAGTAATACTAGAATAATTTTATTCATAACTGCAATTTTTAGTTAACTCTGGTAAAAAATTTTCATACAATTTATTCAACGCTTCTTTTTTAGATTTTTCCAGTTGATTATATGCCTCTACATTTTGATTTTGTAATCCTCTCCATGCGAGACTCTCATAGAAGGAGTCGTTAAAATTTTCACTTTCATGTAAGAAGTTATATTCATCTAGTAGTGCTGACCTATGAAACTTTTTTAAAGCACTTGCCATAGAATTCACATAAAGCTCTGCCATTGTTTGATGTTGTGCATCATAAGATCGTATATATTTGTTTTCGTAATTTGTATAAGTTTCAAGAAAATTCAAATCTGTGATATTTGGGTTTGTTGAATATAATGTAAAGTTCATTTTTGCATGAATAAATTCATGTAAGAATGTTCTCGCAACATATAAAACTCCATACTTATAAAGTAAATTGCTATTAAATTCAATAATAATTAACCCGTCTATAGGAGGACTTGTTTTAGCATTGACTTCAAAATCACCATTAAATACACCATCTCTAGAAATTAATTGCACATCAAATTCAGATTCTCCTTCAAAATTATTCAAGAGTTCTTTTATAAAATCATCTGAATTTTTTGTAAGCATTTCAAAGATACATTTCTCGCGTTCTATTAATTCATTTGTAATGATACGATCCTCTTCTTCGTTAATTGGCAATAATAATGCCACATCATTAGGGCAGTCTTCATCGATAGTAGTTGTAGTCGATTCAGTGGATGCTTCTCCTTTAAAGTCTTCTGTTAAAGCATTGACGTAATCACCTTCGCCCACTTCAACATATCCAACGTTTTTTTTCTTAACAGTTATAGTTGTAGTGCTAGGAGGAGGAACAGGGGCCCAGGTAGAAGAACCTCCGGTAGTACCATTGCCTAAACCGCCTCCATCTCCACCTGTCCCACCACTTGAACCATCTGAGCTTTCAGAAGAATCACTTACAGTTCTTCCAATATCTTCATAGCATGGAGTAGCGTTAAGAGTATCTCTAGCAGATAGATTGCCAACTGAACTTATGAAGTTCTGATAAGAATACACATTGATCGTTCCTTTAAATTCTCTTTTTTCTTCTCGAGCATAAGCGTATTTGTTGGAATTGATAAATTGATAATCCATAATAAAAGGATGTACTTTTTTATCGTCAACTCTTGTAGCGACAATTAAGTTGTAAAGATGGTCAGGCTCATAACGCTTGCTTTTCAGTTCAAAGGCATAGGTTTTATTTCCTAATGAATCAACAGTTGCAACAACTTGATCAGGATTAATCCAATAAGAGGATGCTTCTTCTTTGGACCATTTAAATGCTTTGGTTTTATCGTATTTTTCAATTCTTTTTACGATTTGAGGTAGGTTATTAGCATCACTAATCAGAAGATTGTAGTTTCCCTTTTCGGTTATAGTAATAATTTCAAAGTCATTAGCGTTGTCATTAAAAATTTCAGAATCTTTCTCACAAGACATAAAAGCAAGGGTAAGAAAAATAAAGAAGAAACCAATTTTGAAGATGGAAGATTTCATGATAGAATAATTTTTTCTATCAAATTATGAGCTTTTATTGCTTGTTATTAGATGATTCGATGAACTGCATTATGTAGTATTTTTAAAACATAAAAAAACCAGCTCGTTAAAGCTGGTTTTGATATCTAATAAATTATGATACTGTGTATTATCTAATCAAAGAACCCATCTGTAATCTTCTTAATTCCTTTGAATCCAAATACAATTGCTAATACTGCAAGTATAATTCCGAGTCCAAGAACAGGAATGTATAGAGGGTGTTGTTGATTTTTAAAGGCTTCATAGATCGTAAAAGGAGCTAAAAACATTAACCCTAGAGTAAATAGTAGGGTTTGAATGCCTTCAGTTATTTTAGATCGATTTGCCATTTATTAATATTGATTTAAGATCTCATTAAAAGTCTTAGATGGGCGCATTGCTGCTTGAACTTTAACAGCATCTGGTAAATAATATCCTCCGATATCTTGAGCTTTACCTTCAGAAGCTAATAATTCCTTAACGATCTCTTCTTCATTTGCTTTTAAAGCATTTGCTAGTGGAGCAAATTTAGCTTTTAAGTCCGCATTTACATCCTGAGATGCTAATTGCTCTGCCCAGTACATAGCTAAATAAAAATGAGAACCTCTATTTCCGAGTTCACCAGATTTTCTAGAAGGTGATCTGTTCTCAGTTAATAATTGTTCAGTAGCTCTATCTAATGTTTCAGCTAAAATCTTAGCTTTTGGATTCGATTCTTTTTCAGCGTTGTATTCTAAAGAAACTCCTAAAGCTAAGAACTCACCAAGAGAATCCCATCTTAGGTGACCTTCTTCTACAAATTGTTCAACGTGTTTTGGAGCAGAACCACCTGCACCAGTTTCAAATAATCCACCACCATTCATAAGCGGAACAATAGAAAGCATTTTAGCAGAAGTTCCTAATTCTAAGATTGGGAATAAGTCAGTTAAGTAATCTCTAAGTACATTTCCAGTTACAGAGATGGTATCTTCTCCTTTCGAAATACGTTTAAGAGAGAATAGTGTTGCTTCGTATGGTGCTAAGATTTGAATATCTAATCCAGTTGTATCATATTCTGGTAAATACTTTTCGATTTTCTTGATTAACTCAGCATCATGAGCTCTATTTTGATCTAACCAGAATACGGCAGGAGTTCCTGTTGCTTTAGCTCTGTTAACAGCTAGTTGAATCCAGTTTTGAATAGGAGCGTCTTTTGCTTGACACATTCTCCAAATATCACCTTCTTCAACTTGGTGTTGAATCAATACGGATCCAGTTTCATTGTCGATTACATCAACTGTTCCAGCTGCTTCAATTTGAAAAGTCTTGTCATGAGATCCATATTCTTCAGCCTTTTGAGCCATCAATCCTACGTTTGGAACTGTTCCCATAGTAGAAGGATCTAAAGCACCGTTTTCTTTACAGTATTCGATAGTAGCTTGATAAATACTAGCATATGAACTATCTGGAATAACGGCTAAAGTATCTCTTTCTTTTCCATCTTTATCCCACATCTTTCCACCATTTCTGATCATTGCTGGCATTGAAGCATCAATAATCACATCTGATGGTACGTGTAAGTTTGTAATTCCCTTATCAGAATTAACCATTGCTAAATCAGCTCCATCATTGATGGCGCTTTCAATTGCAGTTAATAAAAGATCTTTATCAGATCCTTCTAAAGCGTCAATCTTAGTAAGCAAGGTATCTAAGCCATCATTTGGATTCACATCGATTGATTTTAATAAATCACCGTGTTTTTCAAATACATCCTGGAAGAAAACCTCTACAGCCATACCAAAGATGATAGGATCTGATACCTTCATCATGGTTGCTTTTAAGTGAAGTGATAATAAAACTCCTTCTTCTTTAGCTTGTGCAAATGATTTTTTTAAGAAATCAATTAATGCAGACTTATTCATTACAGTCGCATCGATGATTTCTCCTGCAAGTAAGTTTAAATTCCCTTTGAGTACTTTTTGAGATCCATCATTTGAATTTAAGACGATATTGATGGAAGTTGCTTTGTTAACGGTAATTGATTTCTCATTAGATTTAAAATCTCCTGCATTCATAGTTGCAACAGCAGTTTTTGAATCTTTTGCCCAAGCACCCATACTGTGTGGATTTTTCTTAGCAAAATTCTTAACTGCCTTTGGAGCACGTCTGTCAGAGTTACCCTCTCTCAATACTGGGTTTACAGCAGAACCTTTTATTTTGTCATAATTAGCCTTGATTTCTTCCTCTAATTCATTTGCAGGTAGATCAGGGTAATTAGGTAAGTTGTAACCTTTGTCTTGTAATTCTTTAATAGCAGCCTTTAACTGAGGTATAGAAGCACTGATATTTGGAAGTTTAATAATATTCGTTCCGTCCTTTTTAGCTAAGTCACCTAATAGAGTTAAATCATCGTTAATACGTTGATCTTCTTTTAAACGCTCTGGAAATTGAGCAATGATTCTTCCTGCAAGAGAAATATCTTTTGTTTCAATTTCAATTGATGCGTGTTTCGTAAATGTTTTTACAATTGGTAATAGGGACTGAGTAGCTAAAGCTGGTGCTTCATCAGTTTTGGTGTATATGATTGACGACATAAAGTTGTTTGTTTTGTAAGATAATAATGTTAAAAAATCCCCATAACTCACTATTCGCTATGGGGATTTTAATTGTAACAGATAAGTTTGAATTAAGATCTAACCTCTTTAATTCTAGCTTTCTTACCTCTAAGTTGTTTGAAGTAGTAAATTCTAGAACGACGAACTTTACCTTTTTTGTTTACTTCAATTTTTTGAAGAGCAGGAAGGTTGATTGGGAAGATACGCTCTACTCCAACAGTTCCTGACATTTTTCTAATAGTAAAGGTTTCAGATGAACCAGTACCTCTGCGTTGAATAACTACACCTCTAAAAAACTGAGTTCTAGTTTTTTCACCTTCCTTGATTTCGTAATAAACAGTGATTGTATCACCAGCTGAGAAATCAGGAAGTTCTTTCTTTTGAACAAATTCGTCTTGTACAAACTTAATTAATGACTCCATTGTATATTTTTCTTATTATTAGTTAAAAGCAACATTCACGGGTATCGTCAGAGGTTGAATTTAATCGACTGCAAATTTACTACTTGTCCCTTGAATCTACAAATAAAAACTCCTTAATTTTCATTGTTTTCGAGAAGATCTGGACGACGCTCTTCTGTTCTTTTGTGTGCTTGCTCTTCTCTCCACTTTTCAATCTTAGGAAAATTACCGCTGAGTAAGATCTCAGGAACGTCTAAACCTTTATAGGACGCTGGTCTGGTATATACAGGAGGAGCTAATAAATTGTCTTGAAAGGAGTCTGTTAGGGCAGAAGTTTCATCATTGAGGACCCCTGGAAGTAATCGAACAATGGCATCGCATAAAACCGCTGCACCTAATTCTCCACCAGAAAGTACATAATCACCTATTGAAATCTCTTTGGTGATAAAGAGATCTCTAGCTCGTTGATCGATTCCTTTGTAGTGACCACAAAGCATGATGATGTTTCCTTTAAGCGATAAGTTATTGGCAATTTGTTGATTGAGGGTCTGTCCATCAGGAGTGAGATAAATGATTTCATCATAATCACGCTCACTTTTAAGTTTAGTAATACATTTGTCAATAGGTTCAACCATAATGACCATTCCAGCTCCACCTCCGTATTGATAGTCATCGACTTGATTGTAGCTCAAATCAGTATAATCTCTTAAATTGTGAAAGTGTACTTCAACGAGTTCTTTTTCAATAGCTCTCTTCATTATAGAGGCCTCAAAAGGACTTTTAAGAAGTTCAGGAAGTAAGGTGATGATATCAATTCTCATGGCGCAAATTTAAGCCAAAGAGATGAGATAATATACTTTCGACTACTTTTTTGGAGATTTCTTCGTAGTTGTAGTACTCTTTTTAGGAGCTTCCTTTTTTGGTGCAGAACTTATAGTATTTGTATTTGAGCTAATCGAAGAAGTATTTTGTTTACTCAAATTGAGTAATTCTCTTTTGAGTTTTTGCTCACGCTCCATGGAAGTTCTTCTAAACTTCTCTTGTTCTTTTTGAGCATCTTCAGCTTCAATCTTCGCTTCTTTAACGATTTCATTCGCATTTTTAAGTTTTGAAACCAATATTAGAACAACGATGATCAGTACTATGAAAATACCTAATACTATTAGTTTAAACAGGGATTTTTCAATTGCAATACCAAAAATGTTGATTGTAGATGTCTGAGTGCTGAGTTTAGCCTTATCAGCTTCTAGTTTCTCAATCACATCAGCTGAAGTGTTAATTTGTTGATGGAGTCCATCAACAACACTGTTATGTGCATTTATTTTCTGATGAAGATTCGCTAAAGAATCAACTAAATTTTCTTTAAATGCGAGAATATACCTGTTTTTTATGACTTCAAAAGGTATATCGTCAGTAGAATAGTTGTAGCTCTTGTCTAAAATATATTGGAATTGTTCTTCAATTGTAGGGCTCTGAGTCTCGTTTAAACTCTTGAGTTCTTCTTTGGTTCTATCAACAATAGATTGAGATTGACCGAAAGAAAACTGTATTCCAAAAGTGAGAAGAAAGAGGTATAGTATAAAGGCTTTTAACTTCATCTGATAAATCGTTATCTATCAAATATAGTCGATTATGATTGAAATTAAAAGCCTTTAGAGTCTATTGAAGGATCAAGCGCTCAATTTCACCATCAGTATTGACCATACTAATAACGATTCTCTGATATCTTTGAAGGTTTTCAAAAATGTGCTTAGCGTCGTTGATATCGTGGATTTCTTGGTCGTCAACATTGGTGATGACCTTTCCTTCTAAACCATAACCTTGGTAGTTTCTAGGAACGTCAGTTATTTTGACACCGCGTTTAACTCCATAGGTTTTTTGATCAGAACGAGTGAGATTTTTAACCGTAAGCCCGAGAATTGGTAAATTGATACTCATTCGCTCAGAAAGGGTCACAGGAACCAATTCAATAGTTCCATCTCTTGCAATTTCCAATTCAACCACATCACCAGGTCTCTTTGCTTTGAGGTAGGTTGTTAAATCAGCAAATTTTGTCACTTTAATTCGATCTATTTTTTTGATAATATCACCCTCCTTAAGGTCCGCTTTCTCAGCTCCTGAACCTTCTTCAATACTTTGCACATAAACACCTTCAAGGTCGTTTACGCCCATTTGTTCTTCTAAAACTTTAAGAGAGGTAATGGTTGAAATTCCTAATATTCCATTTTGAACAGTGCCAAACTCCATGATGTCTTCAACCACTTTTTTTGCAATATTACTAGGAACAGCAAATGAATATCCAATATAGGATCCAGTCATTGAAGTAATCGCTGTATTGATTCCTATGAGATCTCCATTGGTGTTGACAAGAGCCCCTCCAGAATTTCCTGGATTAACTGCTGCATCAGTTTGAATAAAGGATTGATTTTTACCTAAATCTCTAGCTTTAGCACTAATGATCCCTGCTGTTACGGTTGATGTTAAATTAAAAGGATTGCCCACCGCGAGTACCCATTCGCCAATTTTTGTAGCGTCAGAATCACCAAAGGCTAGATAGGGGAGTATTTCCTCAGGCTCAATTTTGATAAGAGCGATATCGGTATTGGGATCAGAGCCAACAAGTGTAGCCTTATAGGTCTTATTGTTATTCAAAGTTACTTCTAATTCTGTTGAATTATCGATCACGTGATTATTAGTAACGATATAACCATCTTGAGAGATAATGACCCCTGAACCAGTACCTACTTGAGGTTCTCCTTGGTATTTGTAGCCGTAAAAGAATTCCATCAGCGGATTTGACTTGGCTACAGAAACGTTTTTAACATGGACTACTGTGTTGATGGTCTTGTCGGCAGCAGTTGTAAAGTCTGTAGTTTCTCCCGCTACAAGAGTACTAGTGTAATTAGTTTTAAAATAAGGTGGATGCTGTTCGCTGGTTGAATAAATTGAATTTGAATCTGGTTTTAAAGCGATAAAAAGCACTAAAGTAAATACGCTACTGAGAATTGAAATTCCAATTATTGTTGCAGTTTTTTTCATCTCTTGTTATTTATTTTGAATTAATAACTCAAAAGTATACAAGATGTGAAGTTAACTAAAATATTTAACGACTCTTTAACTGCTAAAAAAACCTTAATAAATGGCTATATTTGTGACTTTAAAACTATTGAAGTGAATTTGAAATTTTACAAATACCAGGGAACAGGGAACGATTTTGTAATGATTGACAATAGAGACGA
Organism: uncultured Flavobacteriaceae bacterium; assembly: GCA_937136455.1. Classification (GTDB taxonomy): domain Bacteria; phylum Bacteroidota; class Bacteroidia; order Flavobacteriales; family Flavobacteriaceae; genus MAG-120531. The sequence continues at coordinate 8,411 of CAKZOO010000055.1, forward strand.
ACAGTTTCCAAAAGAAGACACCAAGCTCGTGGCTAAGCTATGTCACAGAAGATTTGGTATTGGAGCTGATGGACTCATTTTGCTTGAAAATCATCCACAATACGATTTTCAGATGGTGTATTACAATTCTGATGGAAACCCTTCTACTATGTGTGGAAATGGCGGAAGGTGTTTGGTGGCATTTGCAAAACAATTAGGAGTTATTGATACCTCTGCTACTTTTATGGCAGTGGATGGATTGCATAAGGCAACAGTTGGAAATGGATTGGTAAAACTTCAAATGACAGATGTAGACAAGATTGTCGATAATCAGGCTTACTTATTTGCAGATACAGGATCACCACATCACGTTCAATTTGTAAAAGAATTAGAGGACTTTAATGTTTTTGATGAAGGGAGAAAAATCAGATACGGAATCTATGGTCAAGCTGGATCCAACGTAAACTTTATCAGTGAAAATTCCAATGGCAGCTTGTCAATAAGAACTTACGAAAGAGGTGTTGAGGATGAAACCTATTCTTGTGGTACAGGTGCTACAGCAGCTGCTATTTGCCTTCATTCAAGAAAAGGGGCGAGTTCACCGATTTTATTACACACTAAAGGAGGAGATCTTCGCGTTCATTTTAGTTTTGAAAACAACGCCTATAAGGAAGTTTTTTTAGAAGGTCCGGCACAATTGGTGTTTGAGGGAAGTATTTCAATCGACAATGGTTCATAAAATTCATCTCAGAGGATTAAAAATGGATGATTTGGTCTTTTTGGATCAAATTGAAAACAATGTAGACTATTGGGAACTCAGTGATACTAACGAACCTTTTTCTAGAGAATTACTGATTGAATACATAAGAGCTTCAGATAAATCGATTGAAGAAGTTCATCAACAACGCTTTGTTATTGCACTTTCGGATGAAACTGCTGTTGGATTTATCGATTTATTTGATTTTAATTATCTTCACAGTAGAGCAGGAGTTGGCATTATTATTGAAAAAGAATTTAGAGGAAGGGGATTTGCAAGTGAGGCTTTAAAGTTGATTTGTAACTATGCGGTAAGTGAATTAAAGCTACATCAACTATACGCAAACATTGTAGAAGACAATAATGAGAGCATTGCCCTGTTTGAAAAAATGGGATTTGAACAAGTAGCCATCAAAAGAGATTGGCACTATTCAAAAGGCAATTTTAAAAATGAATTATTATATCAGCGCATATTCTAAGCTATGGCTAAAAAGAGAAAAATAGTATTGAATGTTGTTATCGGTTTGATGATTGTAGGAGGTTTAATATCCTATAAGATTTATTCATCGATCAATCTTTCAAATACCTCATTTGAAGAGGATCAAGTGGAGCTCTTTATTCCTACAGGAGCCGACGAAAAGGATTTGGAAGCTATGATTAGTCCTTATCTAAAGCACCCAAAGGCCTTTATGATTATTGCTAAGCAAAAGGGATATCTCGATCGAATTAGACCTGGGAAGTATACTATTAAGAAAGAAATGAGCAATAATGAGATGATCAATATGCTCAGATTAAAGTCAGAGCCAATAAATGTGACTTTTAACAATTTAGATCGATTGGACAAACTTGCTGCAAAAATCGCTGAGCAAATAGAAGCTGATTCATTGAGTTTAATTCAATCATTTCAAGACAAGGATTTTTTATCAGCTCAAAAATTTAATGCAGACACAGCTTTGAGTATGTATATTCCAAATACTTATCAGTTTTATTGGAATACCTCTGCTGATGAATTTAGGGATCGAATGCTAAACGAATATAAAAAGTATTGGAATTCATCTAGGATCGCAAAAGCAAAGAAATACGGATTAACCCCTACAGAGGTCTATAGTTTGGCTTCAATTGTTCACAAAGAGTCTGTTAAGGCTGATGAACGACCTACTATTGCTGGGGTGTATTTAAATCGATTAGCAAAACGTATGAAGTTACAAGCTGATCCAACAGTTATTTATGCACTTCGAAAAGAAGCTAATGATTTTGATTTGGTCATCAGAAGAGTGCTTTATAAAGATTTAAAAATTGATTCACCTTACAATACCTATAAATACAAAGGTATACCACCAGGGCCTATTGCAATGCCGGACCTCTCGGCTTTAGAAGCGGTGTTAAATCCTAAAAAGCACGATTATATTTTCTTTGTAGCCGATGTGAAAAACTATGGTTATCACAAATTTGCAAGTACGCTAAGACAGCACAATAAAAACAAAAAGGAATACGTGGCTTGGATTGAAGAGCAGAAAATTAAAAGATAAACACATGTAAATCAGTGTGTTAATTATGTTTTTGGTTGAATTAAAAAAATAGTTGTAAATTTGCAGCGAATTTTAGCAGCAATTGCTAGAAAACCAAAATATGAGAAAGTTCATTTTGTTGGTTGGAAGTGTACTAATTTTTTTGACAAGTAGTTTTTACTCCAACACACACACCGAAGTTTCAGTGCCTAATTCTTTTAAAATTAAAAAAGAATTTTTTTACGGCGTAGGGGATACCCATCCCGAATCTGGAACCTATACACCTTATTTGTCGTCTGGATATATCGCTTTCAAAGAAGCATTAGGATTTAAAGAATCTCAAGGTGATTATTCGAGAGTCAATACATTGGGTTATATGGGTAAATACCAATTTGGTAAAGCTACCTTAACTCATTTTGGAATAGAGGATCACCAATGTTTTTTGAACGATCCTGCATTTCAAGAACGCGTATTCCATCACAATACATCGCGTAACAAATGGGTGCTTCGAAATTATATCAACTTTTACAGTGGAAGAGTGATTGATGGAGTTGAAATTACCGAGAGTGGTATCCTTGCTGCAGCTCATTTAGCTGGACCAGGTAATGTTAAGAAGTTTTTGATCAGCTGGGGTAAAGAGGATTTTAAAGATGCCTATGGAACTTCTGTTTCAAGATATATGAAAAAATTCGCTGGCTATGACGTATCTCAGGTAGTCATGCGTAAAGATCCTAAGCTAATTTAAGCCTGAATTATAAAGATGCAAGGTCTTTTGTGAAGATCGATTTTGGTTCGTTTCCAATCTGCTATAGTCTTGGTGCTAATGTATTCTGTAGGCAATGTAATGTCACAGGCAATACAAAGCTTGGTCTGAGGCGATAAACTATTGCAGAATTCTTCAAACAATTTATTGTTGCGATAGGGTGTTTCTATACAAATCAGTGCTTGATGGTTTGTTTTTGATTGATTTTCATAACGCTTTATGGCAGATTTTCTTACGGTATTATCTATAGGTAGGTAACCGATAAAAGCAAAATTCTGACCGTTAAATCCACTTGCCATCAACGCTAAAAGAATTGAAGAAGGCCCTACTAAAGGCACCACTTGTATGTTCTTTTGGTGAGCAATTGCAACTAAATCTGCTCCAGGGTCAGCAACTCCAGGACAACCCGCTTCAGATATCACACCAATTGAATGACCTTCAAGACAGGGTTCCAAATAGCCAGGAAGATCCATGGGTTCAGTGTATTTGTTGATAACGTTGAGTTTTAAGCTGTCTTGTTTCTTGGAAGGGGTAATCTTTTTGATAAACCTTCGTGCTGTTTTTTCGTTTTCAACAACAAAATAATCAATGCGCTCAATTGTCTTTTTGATGGAAATGGGTAGTACTTCTAAAGGCTCTGTATCCCCAAGAGTAGTAGGTATCAAATAGAGTTTGCCGTAATGAGTTGCTTCCATAAGGGAAGTATAAGGGTTTATGAGAACTTCTTAGAAAGGTCTTCGATGTATTTTCTGAACTGTTTATCAGTTTCAGCAAGGTTGTCAACTGTTTTACATGCGTGTAAAACGGTAGCGTGATCTCTTTTGCCAATTTGAGAACCAATACTTGCCAGTGAAGCCTTGGTGAATTTTTTAGCAAAAAACATAGCGAGTTGTCTAGCTTGAACAATGTGACGCTTTCTGGTCTTCGATTGAAGGGTGCTAACATCCATTTCAAAATAGTCGGATACCACTTTTTGAATATAATCTATAGAGACTTCTCTCTTGGTATTCTTGACAAATTTTTCAACAACCTGTTGTGCTAAATCAAGAGTAACTTCTCTTTTGTTAAAAGAAGACTGAGCGATCAAGGAGATAATTGCACCTTCGAGCTCTCTGATATTTGATTTAATGTGTTTTGCTACGTATTCGACAATTTGATCATCCATTTCAACACCATCCTTGTAGAGCTTGTTCTTGAGTATCGATACTCTAGTCTCGTAATCAGGTGATTGAAGTTCTGCAGAAAGTCCCCATTTAAACCTCGATAAAAGTCGTTGTTCGATATCTTGCATATCGACAGGAGCCTTGTCAGAAGTTAAAATAACCTGCTTTCCGTTTTGATGTAAGTGGTTAAATATGTGAAAGAACACATCTTGAGTTCCCGACTTTCCTGAAAGGAATTGTACATCATCAATAATCAGTACATCTATGAGTTGGTAAAAATGGATAAAGTCGTTACGAGTATTCTTTTTAACTGACTCAATGTACTGTTGTGTAAATTTTTCTGCAGAGATATACAGTACAGTGCGTTCTGGATATTTGTCTTTGATGTCAACCCCGATAGCATGTGCTAAGTGAGTTTTTCCAAGACCAACTCCTCCAAATACCAACAGTGGGTTAAATGAAGTTCCCCCAGGCTTATTGGCAACAGCCATACCTGCAGAACGAGCGAGTCTGTTGGAATCACCTTCTAGGAAGTTTTCAAAATTGTAGTTGGGGTTGAGTTGGGATTCAATCTTTATATTTCTAATACCAGGAATCACAAACGGATTCTTTAACTCTGGACTCTTTGACTTGATAGGAACATCAAGTTCTTGAGGTTCATTTGTGGTTGCTCTATTGGCAGAAGGAATTTTTTCAGTAAAAGGCTCCTTGTTGCCATAGGTATTTTCCATTTTTATGATATAAACCAATTTAGCACTTTCACCAAGTTGTTTGGTAAGCGCCACCTTTAAAAGTTTTACGTAATGTTCTTCTAGCCATTCGTAAAAGAATTTTGAAGGAACCTGAACACTGAGAGCTTGATCTTGTAGTTTAACTGGCTTTATAGGTTCAAACCATGTTTTGTACGCCTGCGCTTGTATGTTATCTTTTATAAAAAGGAGACAGTTATTCCAAACATCGTTCGCAGTTAAGCTCATGTTTTAATTAGGTATTTTTTGGTTTAATTTGGTTTTTTTCAGCGATAATTTTAAAAGCTCACTGAAGACTTTTTGGTTGGTGTTTTTAGAAAAAAAACGACTGTAAATCACTCTCGAAATACATTGACAAATATGTGAACAATTCTTTTATAAAAAAAATCAAATAGGCATTGATTTTTAACTTTTTTTACTTTAGATTATCGTCGTTTCAACCATTGATATTTATCAATCATTTTTTTCAAAAAAACAATTTAGTAATATACAAAATAAATTAAATTGAATCGTTCTAAATCACATATAATTGTTCGTTACGCAGAAACGGATCAAATGGGAGTTGTTCATCACGCCAATCACGCTCTTTATCTTGAAATTTCAAGACTTGACTGGTTGAAACAATTAGGGTTTTCCTATGCGAAAATGGAAAAGGAAGGAATTAAACTACCTGTTGTTTCACTAAATGTCAATTACAAACTCCCTCTTTATTTTGAGGAGGAAATAAGAGTAGAATGTTGGCTAGCTGAAACTCCTACTGCAAAGATGATTTTTAATTATGAAATCTATAATTCTAAAAATCAATTAGCGGCAACAGCAAACACTGTTTTGGTGTTTGTAGATATGGACACTAATAAACCTATGAAGTGTCCAGAAATCATCATAGATGCACTTAATTAATTAACTTAATTAATTGTTATTTGATGCTGTTGTTCGAGTTGAGTTATAAAGAGTTCGACATCTTTTAGAGGGACTTCTATAATATAGTTGCAATTCAAATTGGATTCTTGACTAAGAATATTCAAGTTAAATTTTTTAATCGCACTCATTACAAAGCTCAAATATTTATAATCAAATTGAAGTTCGATTGATTTTACTAATTCTTTTTGAATAATTTTAGCTTCTTCTAATGCTAATTGAGCTGCAGTTTTATAAGCCGTTATAAGACCACCTACACCTAATTTAGTTCCTCCAAAGATTCGAACGACAAAGATTCCGACGTTTGTAAGATCGTAAGCTTGTATTTGTCCATAGATAGGTTGTCCAGCTGAATTGTTGGGTTCTCCATCGTCATTGGCTCTAAAATGAGGGTTTTCAACTCCTAATTGCCAGGCGTAACAGACGTGATTAGCCGTTGGGTATTCTTTTCTCAATCGCTCTACGATAGGTTTGACTTCTTCTTCGGAGCTTAAAGGGTAGGCGTAAGCAAAAAACTTACTCTTGCGTTCTTTGTGTAAAACGGCTTCAACAGCTTTTGCAACGGTTTTATAACTATTCATTTGGTGAATTGATATAATATGAAATGCAATCGCTTTCTAATATTTCTGTTTTAACAGGAGTGCGTTTTATTTCTGGTGAATTAATTCCATTTTTAAACTCATTGGTTGATTGAATGACTTTTGCTTCATCCCAGATTCCAGATTTTAGAAACTCATTTAAAGTATAAGCTCCACCTTCGACAAAAACACTGAGTATCTTTAAACGATATAAGTGCTCCATTAGTTGAGGGATGACCTCTTTTGAGAAATCGATCTTTAGAATGCGAAAAGGATATTCATCCTGCTTAAACACATTGCTGTGGTCTACAAAAACAATTAGATCAGGATTTGCATACAAATGGTAGGAAGCATCAATACTTAATTTTGGGTCTATTATAATAGGTGTAGGATTCATTCCTTGAACCATTCGAACATCGAGTAAGGGATTGTCTTCTCTAAGGGTTTTAGCTCCTATGAGAATAGCTTGTTCTTTGGATCTCCAAAGATGAACTCTAGCTCTAGAAGCTTTGGAGCTAATCCAAAAAGGCTCGGCTGTTTTAGATCTCATTTCATTGGTAGGAGCAATGAAGTGATCTTTTGTCTCTGCCCATTTTAAGGTGATATAAGGCCTTTTATTTTCCTGAAAGCAAAGAAATCTTCTGTGGTGTTTTTTACAGGCCTCTTCTAAGATTCCCTGACTAACTTCAATTTGATGTTCTTTTAGAATTTCAATTCCCTTGCCTGCTACTTGCGGATTGGGATCCAAAAGACCTATATAGACTCTTGGAATCTTACTGGTAACAATCAAATTAGCACAAGGGGGAGTTTTTCCATAATGAGCACAGGGCTCTAAAGTGACGTATAGCTCTGAATCTTGAAGAAGCGAAGGGTCTTTGACGCTAGCAATAGCATTTACTTCGGCATGAGAACCTCCGTAGGGACTTGTATATCCTTCCCCGATGATTTTGTTTTGATGAACAATAACACATCCCACTGCTGGGTTTGGATAAGCAGATCGAATGGCATTTTTAGCCAATTCAATTGCTCGATTCATGTATTTTTCATGTATATTCACATCACAAAAATAAACTATTCTAAACGATTATTTTCTTGAGTATAGTAATAAGAGAAATAGAAGCAAAAGACAACAGAGCAGTTGCAGATTTAATTCGAAAAGTCTTGGTCGAATTTAATGTCCCTAAAGTTGGAACGGCCTATGCAGATACAGCATTGGATCAGATGTATGAATCTTACCAGTCCAAAGACAAAGGGCTATATTTTGTTATTGAAGAAGACGGAGTGGTCATTGGAAGCGCAGGAGTTTGTCAGTTGGATAATTATACTGGACCAGTATGTGAATTGCAAAAAATGTATTTTTTGGAACAGGCAAGGGGGAGAGGTTTAGGTGCTCAAATGATGCAAAAGTGTTTGGACACGGCTAGAGGTCTTGGTTTTGAAAAATGCTATTTAGAAACCATTCCTCAAATGGAAGCGGCACAAGTGCTCTATCGCAAAACAGGTTTTGACTATATCGACGGTCCTCTAGGGGATACAGGACACCACTCCTGTCCTGTACATATGATAATTGATCTTTAGGATGAAATTAAGTGCTGTAAAACAATCCTTTTTAGAGACTTTAAATTCTGAATATGACGGGGAAGAAGTATTGAGCTTTTTTTATTGTTTAGTTGAGGAATTTTTGAGTGAGAAACGCTTTATACTTCATATAAAACCAGATTTTGAAATTGATGAAAAACAAGTGTTCAAGTTTGAAAAGGCACTTGGGGATTTAAAATCGCATCTACCAATTCAATACATTTTAGGTTACACCGAATTTATGTCGCTTCGTTTTAAAGTGAATTCATCGGTCTTAATTCCTAGGCCTGAAACCGAAGATCTCATCTATTATTTAGATTCTTGTTTAAAGAAGCGCGAAGTATACAGAATTCTCGATATAGGAACTGGCTCAGGATGTATAGGAATCAGTTTGAAGTATAAAGTTCCAAGGGCTCAAGTGAGTTTGATGGATGTGTCAAAGGAAGCTTTAAAAACCGCTGAAGAAAATGCTAAAATGAATGATTTGGAGGTGGAACTCCTACACTCAGATGTTTTGAATACAACTTCGCTCAATAACTCCTACGACCTAATAGTTTCCAATCCCCCATACATTAGGAATCTCGAAAAGGAAGTAATGAGGCCTAACGTTTTAAATCACGAACCTCATTTGGCCTTGTTTGTTTCTGATGAGGATCCTTTGCTTTTTTACAGAAAAATTGCGATGTTGGCAAGAGATCACTTAAATTTAGGAGGTATGCTTTGTTTTGAAATTAATGAAGCTTTTGGAGAAGAGACCGTGGCTCTGTTAGATGAATTGGAATACAAACAAATAGAACTAATCAACGATCGATTTGGAAAGAATCGAATAGTATCTGCAATACGATGAATATTAAACAACAGATAGAAACACTTAGAGCTCAATTAAGAGCGCACAACTACCAATATTACGTTTTAGATCAACCATCGATCAGTGATTTTGAGTTTGATATGCTTTTGAAACAGCTTCAAGAATTAGAAGTTAAGCATCCTGAATTTTACGATCCCAATTCACCTACTGTCCGCGTTGGGGGAGAAGTGACAAAAAATTTTAAAACGGTGGCTCACACCCATCGTATGTACTCTCTGGACAACTCGTATGATCGTCAAGATTTGTTGGATTGGCAGGCAAGAATAGTTAAAAATATATCTGAAGAGGTTTTTAGCTTCACTTGTGAATTGAAATACGATGGAGCTTCAATCAATCTGACTTATGAAGAGGGACAATTAATTAGAGCTGTAACAAGAGGGGATGGTATACAAGGAGATGAGGTGACTGCTAATATCAGAACGATTAAATCAATTCCACTTTCTTTAAATGGTGAGTATCCTTCTAGTATGGAGCTCAGAGGAGAAATCATTCTTCCACTAGAGGGATTTCACAAAATGAATCAACAACGTATATCAGAGGGTGAGGAACCTTATATGAATCCCAGAAACACTGCTTCAGGGAGTTTAAAACTCCAAGACAGTACTTTGGTTGCAGAGCGCCCCTTGGATTGTTTGATCTATGGAATTGCCTCTGAAGATATGAGTATCGAAAATCAGATCGGTTTTCTTCAAAAGGCCAAGCAATGGGGATTTAAAATACCAGACACTGCTAAAGAGTGTAAGACCATAGAAGAAGTTTTTGATTTTGTCGATTATTGGGATCAGGCAAGGCATGAACTTCCTTATGAAACAGATGGAGTGGTTATCAAAGTCAATTCATTTGCACATCAAGAAGAGTTGGGTTATACCTCAAAAGCACCTCGTTGGGCGATTGCCTATAAGTTTAAGGCAGAACAAAAGTCAACTATTTTAGAATCCATCAGTTATCAGGTGGGTAGAACTGGAGCGATTACACCTGTTGCCAACCTTAAACCTGTTTTATTAGCTGGTACTGTTGTCAAAAGAGCTTCTGTTCACAATGAAGATCAGATCAAAAAATTAGATCTCAGAATAGGAGATTCTGTATTTGTTGAAAAAGGAGGGGAAATCATCCCCAAAATAGTCGGTGTCGATCTTTCCAAACGATCTGATTCATCGACTTTAGTTGAATTTATAACTCAATGTCCAGAGTGTCATACGCCCCTTACAAAGCAAGAAGGAGATGCCAAACATTACTGCCCGAACACTTATGGATGTCCTCCTCAAATCACAGGGAGAATCGAACACTTTATATCCAGAAAAGCTATGGATATTGATGGTATAGGAGCGGAGACGGTTCAATTATTGTTTCAAGCAGGACTCATTTCTACCTATGCAGATTTGTACACTTTGAGAGTTGAAGATGTGATGGGGCTGGATCGAATGGCTGAAAAATCAGCGACCAATATGATAGCAGGTATTGAAGCTTCTAAGCAAAAACCCTTTGAAAAAGTATTGTTTGCTTTGGGTATTCGATATGTTGGAGAAACAGTAGCGGAAAAATTAGCGATGGCTTTTAAAACAATCGATGCACTTGCAGCAGCTTCTTTAGAGGAGTTGATCGCAGTTGATGAAATAGGAGAGCGCATTGCTAAAAGTGTGATCGAGTTTTTTGAAGATCTTGGCAACACAATGATTGTCGAGCGACTCAAAACCTACGGTTTGCAATTAGCTCTTTCAGAAGAGAAACTCAAATCTCAATCCGATATATTAAAAGGCAAAGTTTTTGTAGTATCAGGTGTGTTTAGCATCTATTCCAGAGATGAACTCAAGAGTCTAATTAAAGATAATGGAGCTAAGGTTTCCTCTTCAATATCCTCAAAAACAGACTATTTGGTTGCTGGGGACAATATGGGACCATCTAAACGCAAGAAAGCAGAATCACTAGGTGTTTCAATTATTTCAGAAGCTGACTTTCAGGAAATGATTCAGTAAAATGTTAAATTTATAACAATTTGTTTATTATTTAAGATGTATAAAGGTTTTATATTTGCACTGTTATTTAGTGCACAACTAAATGATGATGTTCTTTAAGAGGTTAATAAAAAAATACAATGCTTACAAATTTGTCAAAAGCCTTCAAAGCAAGTTGGAAGATGATTTATTTGGGTTTAGTGATACAGACCAAAAGACCATTGGCTGTATTGTGGATGAATCTTGGTGTGAAAACGATGTGTTAAAAGATCGTCTCGCATTGCTATTCAATGTAAATAGATCAAAGGTTACACTTTTGTCAATCGATACTCAAGCTGAAGATGATTACGCTTCAACTGTAGCGATTAAAGCACTCACTCCCAATAGTAAATCAGTTATCGATCACCCCGAAGTCAATTTTTTTATAGACAAACCCTTTCGTATTCTCATTCAGCTTTACACTGCTGATGATATCAGAATTCAATGGATAAGCGCTCATACCAAATCCTCTTTTAGAATAGGTTTAGGAACCAACAATCCTAGATTGTGCGATTTAATAATTAATATGGATTCTTATTCTTGTAATGAGGTTTTCAAAGAAATAGAAAAATACATATCCCGTTTGGATGTTTTAAAAAATGAATAATTTAAAAGGAACAGGTGTAGCGTTAATTACTCCATTTACGGAAAATGGAGCTGTTGATACCAATGCTTTGACGGAATTAGTGAATTTCAATATTGAAGCTGGTGTCGATTATTTAGTTGTATTGGGGACCACAGCAGAAACTGTAACGCTCAATGCTTCCGAAAAGCAAATGATTATCGATACGGTTGTTTTGGCCACGAAAAAAAGAGTTCCTTTGGTATTGGGAATGGGTTCCAATAATACGGTTGCCTTAATCGAAGATTTACAACGCCAGGATCTGTCTGATTTTGATGCGATCTTATCGGTAACTCCTTATTACAATAAGCCCACTCAAAGAGGGTTGATCGCTCACTTTAAGGCTGTTGCAGAATCTACTTCTAAAGATATTATTCTTTACAATGTGCCTGGGAGAACTGGTGTGGATATGAGTGTTGATACAATTGTAGAGCTCTCGTCAATTCCTAATATTATCGGTATCAAAGAAGCTGCTGGTTCTATCGATAAGATTCAGCAACTAGTTGCTAGAACAGATGATGACTTTTTGGTAATTTCTGGAGATGATGCTACTGCCTCACAAACAGTTTTAGTTGGGGGTGATGGAGTGATTTCTGTTTTAGGTCAAGCCTTGCCGAAAGAATTTTCTACAATGATTAATGCTGGATTAAATGGAAATGTTCAATTAGCTGAAGAATTAGACAGTCATTTAGCCGCTCTATCAGAATTGATTTTTGAAGAGGGTAACCCCAGTGGAATTAAGGTGTTGTGTAGTCATTTAGGTTTTGGAACAGCTAAGGTTCGACTTCCTCTGGTAGAAGCTTCTCAAGGTCTAACAACTAAACTTATCACTGCCTTAGATCTACAAAAAAGCATATCGCTTTAATTTAGTTTTTATTAACTATTTTTTTTAGCATTTCCTCATCTCTTAGCTTATGTTTGTGGAAGTAAAATATGTTTTTTATATCCATTAACTTTATTTATTTTTGCAGGATGCTTTTTAAAACCATAAAAAATACAAGTATTGTAGCTTTAACGCTCGTTTTTTTCTCTTGTGGAGAGTACAGTGATGTGCTTAAGAGTGATGAGGTTAAAGTAAAATACGACTACGCTGAAAAAATGTACCAGGAGGGAGATTACAGGAAGGCAAATTACCTCTTCGAAAAAATAGCTCCTAAATTTGTAGGTAAGCCCCAAGGTGAACGCGTTTTGTTTTTCTTAGCTGATTCCTATTACAAAACTAAAAACTACAATCTTGCAGGCTATCAGTTCGAGCGTTTTATCAAGTCTTATCCACAAAGTGATAAATTAGAAGAAGCTTCGTATTTAATGGCAAAAAGTTACTACGAGCTATCACCAAACTATTCATTGGATCAGACAGACACTGAAACGGCACTAGAAAAGCTGCAGGCTTTTATCAATACGTTTCCAGATTCTAGTTTGGCAAATGAAGCAAATTTACTCGCTCAAGAATTGGATGTAAAAAAGGAGCGAAAAGCTTTTGAAATTACCAAACAATACAACAAATTAGGATCCTTTCAACTACCGATTCTCAACTCTGCTATCAAGAGTTCTGAAAACTTTTTAGTTGATTTTCCCGGTTCCATTTACAGAGAAGATGTAATGTTTGTGAAATTTGAGGCGATGAGTAAATTGGCCTTTAATTCGACTCAATCTAGGAAGAAAGAACGTCTAGAAGATGCTAAAAAAGCGTATTCGACACTGATTAAATACTATCCCGAAACCCATTACAAAAAAGAATCAGATGATCTAATTGCTCAAGTTGAAGCTAATTTGAGTACATTTGCATCAGAAAATTAAGAGAAATGAGCGATTTTAAAAATTCAAAAGCAGCTGTTAGTACTACTACTATTGACAAGAATAAGTTTGATGCTTCAACTGGAAATATCTACGAAGCTTTGTCTATTGCAGCTAAAAGAGCTACACAGGTAAATTCTGAAATTAAAAAAGAATTATTGGAAAAATTAGAAGAGTTTGCTACTTATAACGACAGTTTAGAAGAGGTGTTCGAAAACAAGGAGCAAATCGAAGTTTCAAAATTCTACGAAAAACTTCCAAAACCTCATGCTATTGCAGTACAAGAGTGGTTGGATGATAAAATTTACTACAGATCTACTGATAAAGAAGCCTAGTTTATGTTAGGGGGCCAAAACATCCTTGTAGGAATTACGGGGGGAATTGCCGCCTATAAAACTGCTTTTTTAGTTCGATTGTTAAAGAAGGCTGGCGCCAATGTCAAAGTTGTTATGACAGAAAATGCCAGCTCTTTTGTTTCTCCACTCACCCTAGCGACACTCTCTGAAAACCCAGTGAGTATTCAGTTTACTAAGACTACTGAAAAAGGAGAGCTCAGTTGGAACAATCACGTTGAAATGGGATTGTGGGCCGATTATATGATCGTTGCCCCTGCCACTGCCAATACTCTTGCTAAGATGGCAAGTGGTCAAGCAGACAATTTATTATTAGTGACTTATTTATCCGCCAAATGTCCTGTGCTGGTTGCACCAGCAATGGATTTGGATATGTATAAGCATCCTACTACCAAAGAAAATCTAGCCACTTTAGAAGATACTGGCCATGCTATCATACCTGTAGGAAATGGTCCACTTGCCAGTGGATTATCCGGCGAAGGAAGAATGGCTGAACCTGAAGAAATTTTAGATTTTTTAATCCAGTATCACCGAAAAAATCTTCGGTTGTATCAGAAGAAAGTGTTGATCACTGCCGGTCCAACTTATGAGGCGATTGACCCTGTTCGATTTATAGGTAATCACAGTAGTGGTACCATGGGAGCAGAGCTGGCACTTAGAGCTGCTCGTTTGGGAGCTGAGGTTACTTTAGTAATGGGGCCTTCTTCTGTTAAAACCAATCACGGAGCTATCCATCGAATTGATGTTGTTTCTGCTGTGCAAATGAAAGAGCAAACAGAGCAGTATTTCGACCATGCTGATATTGTGATTTGTGCTGCAGCCGTTTCTGATTACAGACCTAAAACTGTTTCAGATCAAAAGATTAAAAAGCAAAATGAGGAATTGACTGTTGAGCTCGTCAAAAATCCTGATATTTTAAAAGAACTCGGAAAGAAGAAAAAACATCAATTTTTAGTTGGTTTTGCTCTTGAAACTCAAAATGCTCTAGAATACGCTGAAGGTAAATTAAAAGAGAAAAACTTGGATGCTATCGTCGTAAACTCTCTTGAGGATGCAGGTGCTGGATTTGGAACCAAAACCAATAAAGTCAGTTTTATTGATAAGAACAGAAAAAAACTTACATTTGATCTAAAGCCAAAAGAAGAAGTGGCTGTTGATATTTGGAATCAAATTATCTCATCAAATGAATAAATCACTCTGGTTTAGTTTATTAGTCTTTTTTACGCTCCTATCTACTCAAGCACAGGATGTCAGTGCAAGAGTAACTGTTGACGCTTCAAGAATTGGACAATCAAATCGACAAGTTTTTGATGAACTTGGAAAATCACTCAACGAGTTTGTCAATTCTACCAATTGGACTTCTAGGCGTTTGAATGCGATGGAGAAACTCAAGGCAAATTTCTATCTAAGTATTAGCGAATACGAAAACAATAATTTTAAGGCGAGTTTGCAAATACAATACTCAAGACCTGTCTATGATGCAATCTATCAATCTCCGATGTTGATGATCAAAGATAATGAGGTGTCATTTAACTATACAGCTTTCACTCCATTAGTGCTCAATAAGAACAGTTTAGATAGTAATCTTGTGGCTGTATTTTCATACTATATCTACTTTATGTTAGGCTTGGATGCAGATAGTTTTGCTCAAAAGGGAGGAACTGCATTTTTCAATGAAGCTCAAAACATAGCAGATTTAGCGAGATCTTCGAATTTTTCAGGTTGGAGTTCCTCTTCAACAGGGACTTCGCGGTCCCGACTCGCTCAAGATATACTTTCAAACACTTATTCTGATTTTCGTTTGGCACAATATGAATACCATCGACTTGGATTGGATCTTATGGTCGAAAATGCTCAGAATTCTAAAACAGTTATCGCTCAGGCTATCAATCGACTCAGTTCGATTTTTAATAGAGATTCCTCATCGACACTTATCAAAATGTTCTTTGATGCCAAATCTCAAGAAATCACTTCAATTTTTTCTCAAGGCCCAGAGGTATCAACCAAAACACTAAAATCAAACCTAGTTGCAATGGCTCCCATTTTTTCGAATTCATGGAATACGATCAAATAATCGTCAAGCTTTTTGAATCATTGAATTAACGATTATCTTTAACCTAAATCTGCAGCATTGATTAAAGAACTTTACATATCAAATTACGCATTAATAGAGACACTTCATATGGAGTTTGATTCTGGATTTAATGTGATTACTGGTGAAACAGGAGCAGGTAAATCAATTCTTTTAGGAGGTATGTCATTAGCTTTGGGGAAAAGAGCTGATTTAAAACACATCAATAATCCTGATAAGAAATGTATTGTAGAGGTGGTATTTGAATCGAATTCAAATTCGCTTAAGGAATTTTTTGATTTAGAAGAATTGGATTGGGATCCTCAAATAAGACTTAGAAGAGAGCTAACACCTTCTGGAAAATCTAGAGCTTTTATCAATGATACTCCAGTTCGATTGGAATTGCTTGCTCAATTGGGAGGTATGCTAATCGACATTCACGCACAACATCAAACCCTCGATCTCTTTAGTCAAAAACATCAAATGGCCATCTTAGATGGTTTTGCTGGTCAAAGTGAGCTCTTGGATGAGTATCGCAAGCTTCTCAAGTGTTATAGAGAGGATCTTAAATTGTTAGTGGAGTTAAAAAATCAGCAATCAGAGCGAATTAAGGCTCGAGATTATCAACAGTTTTTATGGGAGGAGCTCGAAGAAGCTCAATTGAGAATTGGACTTAAAGAAGAATTGGAAGAACAGCAAACAGAGCTTTCAAATGCTGCTTCGATCATCGAGCAATTATCAGAGTCCCATTCGCTTCTCAATCAAGATCAATACGGACTCATTGATCAGTTGACTTCACTTCGTCAGTCGATTTCAAAACTGAGTTCTTACGGATCGACCTATCAGCAATTATTTGATCGTATTGAATCAGTGTTAATTGAGCTCAATGATATTCGCTTAGAAGTTGAAAACCAACAAGATGTTGTTGAAATCAATCCGG
This sequence comes from uncultured Flavobacteriaceae bacterium, assembly GCA_937136455.1. GTDB lineage: Bacteria > Bacteroidota > Bacteroidia > Flavobacteriales > Flavobacteriaceae > MAG-120531. The sequence continues at coordinate 25,045 of CAKZOO010000055.1, forward strand.
GTCTTTTGGAAGAGGTAGATGCTGCTCTTCAAAAACTCTATAATTTAGAAAACAAACATCAAGTCTCTTCTATAGAAGAACTTATTGCAGTAAAAGATTCATTGGCGAATCAAGAAATGAGTTTTCAAGAAGATCAAGATCGAATTAATTCACTTGAGAAAACAACAAAGGAACTCTATCAGCAATTGCTCGCTATCGGTGAAAAACTACACCAGGGTAGGGTTTCAACAATTCAACCCTTGGAAGATGCTTTGGTTGACAATCTCAAGCAGCTCGGAATGCCAAATGCTCGTTTTCAAATTGTTTTAAGCAGAAGTTCTGATTTAAATGATTTGGGTATTAACCAGTTGGAATTTATGTTTTCGGCGAACAGTGGAACGGCCTTTGGGTCTTTAAAAAAAATAGCTTCTGGAGGAGAGCTTTCAAGGATTATGCTCTCAATTAAAGCAGTTTTAGCACCCTATATTGAGCTATCCAGTATCTTATTTGATGAGATTGATTCGGGAGTTTCAGGTGAAATATCGAATAAGATGGCTGATATTATGGAACGATTATCTCAGAGCATTCAAGTTTTTTCTATAACGCACTTGCCACAGGTAGCTGCAAAGGGCAAAAATCACTACAAAGTGTATAAAGATGATGATGGTGTTAAGGCTCAAACAGGTATTGTCAAATTGACTGATGAGCAGCGAATTGAAGAAATTGCTCAAATGCTCGATGGCAAAAACTATTCTGCCTCAGCACAAGAGCACGCAAAACAACTTTTGCATAGCTAAAATTAATATCTTTGTAATCTAAAATAATTAAACACACTTATAATGTCGTACAATTTATTAAAAGGAAAAAGAGGAATCATCTTTGGTGCTTTAGACTCCAATTCAATTGCTTGGAAAACAGCTGAACGCGTACACGAAGAAGGAGGTACGTTTGTTTTGACCAATGCTCCAATTGCAATGCGCATGGGTGAGATTCAGAAATTGGCTGAAAAATGTGGTAATGCTGAGATAATTCCAGCAGATGCAACATCAACTGAAGATCTAGAAGCATTAATTACTGGCTTGGAGAATGGCGAGATTCCGCCGAACCTGGCTGATGATTGCTCTATGCTGCTGCCTTCTGAAATCAAGCAGCTGAAAAACGCAATCAATACTGAAATTAGGTCTGAGAAAGCTCTTGAAGAGGCTGCTGCAGCTGTTCTATCAGTTCCAGGTTTGCCTGTGCATCCTCTGCGCCTGGCTCGCGCTGCAACGACTGTCGGTAGGCCTGCGCAGCTTCTTCGAGGTTTCCCGCCCGCGCCAGCGCGTTACCGCGGTTGTACCAGTCATCGGCGCTGTCGCCCTGGGCGAATCGTTCCGCGGCCTGGGTGAAGTCCTCTGCGTTGTAGGCAGCTTTACCTGCCCAGTCATTGCGTTCAAACAGGCTGGCGGCGCGCTCATCGCCACCCCGCTGTAACGCGCGTGGGGCCTGCGGGACCCGCGGCAGCCAAAGAGCGACCCAGCCATCAGCGCGGGCCGATCCAGCGGGCAGTATCA
>CAKZOO010000056.1 GCA_937136455.1 uncultured Flavobacteriaceae bacterium
GCATCTAAATCTCTTTGATTTGCTTTGATTAAACTCGATCTATTTTGATCTAATAAGGCTTCCATTAAAGCCAGTACATTATTTTTTAATTGTTCTTTTAAAAGCACTGTAACTGTTTTATTATAATGAAACTTTAGTACCTACCTGCTTTCCGTCTATGATATCAACAATGACGTTTTTATTTTTTCCATTAGCGATATAGGTAGTTATATTTTTTTTAGCTGCTAATTGGGCGTGGTTTAATTTGGAACCCATCCCTCCTCTTCCTTCTCCTTCTGACTTATTGCTATCAGAGATATACTTCGATAGGTTTTCTTTGGGTTCAACATCTGAAATTAATTTTGTGTGTTCCTTATCTGGGTTTCCATCGTATAAACCATCAATATCAGTCAACAAAATCATCTTTGAAGCATTCATCAATTCTGCAATTAAAGTCGCTAGTTCATCATTATCTGAAAACATGGACATTTCTAAGGATACTGCATCATCTTCATTGGTAATAGGCACAACCCCTTCTTGTAACAAGCCTTCGATACAATTAATCATATTATCTCTGTGAACTCCTGGGTTAAAATCCCTTTTGGTAGGAAGTACCTGAGCACACTTCATTCCGTAATCTCTGAAAATATTGTAATAAAGACGCATCATCCTAGGTTGTCCAATGGACGAATACACTTGTCTTCTCTTGGTTTTGTCTTTAATAACAGAGTTTCCGAGAACCTCTTTTCCTGCTATCACCGATCCAGAAGAAACTAAAATAGTCTGAATGTCTCGTTCATACAGTTCTGCTATTTGCTTTACGAGGCTTTTAAGTACTGGTCTTACAATTCTGTTGTCTTTATTGGTCATAACATTCGTACCAACTTTAACAACAATTAATTCTTTGTTTTTCATTAGTACTCCTCCCCTAATTCAACTGCCCTGTTAAAGGCTGCAAATGCAGCATCCTTTATCAACAGATTCACTTTATTTGTATGCATTGAATCCAAAGCAGCTCTGGTGGTTCCCCCTTTTGAGGCTACTTTATCCATCCAGTCGTCAGGACTGATATTGGATTGATTAAACAGTTCAATGGCTCCTGAAAAGGTCTGACTTACCAATACCTTCGAAACACGATCTGAAAATCCCATTTGACGAGCAGCTTCCATCATACTTTCCATAAAATAAAACACATAAGCAGGTCCACTACCCGATATACCAGTAGAAGCATCGATGAATTTTTCTTCCTTTACGCGAATTGATTTACCTGTTGTATTGAGTAATTCTTCGACTAAAATTAGCTCCAAATAGGAAACCTCTTCAGATGAAACATAACTCGTAAGTCCTTTTCCTACTTGGGCCGGCAAATTGGGCATCGCTCTGACGATTTTATCAATTCCCAAAGAATTTTTAATGAATTCAATTGTGACTCCTGCCATGATCGAAACGATCATTTGATTGGAATTCACCAAAGGTTTCATACGCTGAAATAATTCTTCGGCATGAAAGGGTTTTACCGCTACGAATATGATATCCGCTAGAGGAACACAATCCTCTAATTTATCCATAGCGTCAAAATGGGCGATTTTATCAATTTTTTTCAAGGTTTTCTCGGATTTATCCAAGACCATGATATTGTGTTTTTTTAAAATTTTAGATTTGGACATTCCAGTAGCATAGGTAAGACCCATATTACCTGCTCCAATTACAAGTACTTTCATTTATAATGTATTTATGTGATTTGTATTACTAAAGTTTATGCCAATAAATTGCATTGGTTGCAATCTTTGATTTCTCCGTAATAAGTCATGCGGTATTTGTGCAGCACCTTAGTTGGGATGCCAAGTACATATCGCTTGATATAAGTGACTGTAGTAGTCAACTCTCCCATTTTCTTAGAATATCTTTTTTCGTAACGTGTGGTTCTTTTAACCCTAATTAATTTCATATTGATTTTACTAATTATACACCCTATTTGAGGCGGTGTATTTTCCTGTGTGATGGTGATGGATCGATGCTATAGATAAGTACAAGAAGTCATGGTAAATTGATAGCATTTGCTATAATTTACTGACGATCATCGATAAGATTGAAGGTGGTTTTAGTTTGAAGGAGGAATAAATTTATCCGACTGGTTTCTAAAAACCTGATAGTGAAAAGTTAGGATTCTGCTGTTTTTACTTAAATCTGTAATGAGTTCCATAGCTGCAAATTTAAGGCAAATAATCCCCAAAGACAAATATTTAGCTCCCTTGTCTATTGTATTAACACAATAGTAAGAATATGAAAATCAAGCACCTATTTAATTATCATATTGTCAAAATGTGTGTGATACACCACTTATTCAACAATTCTTATTCTCCTTGTTTTAGCTTGTAATTTGAAACAGCTGCATCGACACTACCGTATTTTTCAATAAGTTGATTCGCTTGTTCATAGGAAATATTCAAAGCTTCTACTACATATCGAGTTCCTCTATCGACTAGTTTGTTGTTGGAGAGTTGCATATGTACCATTCGATTGCCCTTAACCCTTCCTACTTTAATCATATATGCTGTAGAGATCATATTGAGAATCAACTTTTGAGCTGTTCCGCTCTTCATTCGCGTTGATCCGGTAACATACTCTGGGCCTACCTCTGCTTCGATTGGAAGATCAACCGCTTTGGCGAGTGGTGATCCTGAGTTGTTGGTGATACAGGCCGTTAAAATTCCCATTTCTTTTGCCTTCACTACACCTCCAATCACATAAGGAGTAGTACCTGATGCTGCAATTCCTACTAATACATCATTGGAGTTGATATGGTATTCTGCTAAATCCTTCCAAGCTTGCTGTGTATCGTCTTCAGCAAATTCAACCGCTTTGCGAATCGCTGAATCACCACCGGCAATAATACCGATGACTCTGTCAAACGGCATTCCAAAAGTGGGAGGTATTTCTGATGCATCAACTACACCTAGTCTTCCAGAAGTTCCAGCTCCTATATAAAAAAGTCGACCCCCTTTTTCGTAACGTTCTGCTAATGCATCGACTAAGGGTTCTATTTGATCAATGCAATTGCGAACCACTAAAGCTACTTTTTGATCTTCGTTATTGATACCTATAAGAAGTTCTTTTGCAGTTTTTTTCTCTAAATCAACATGAAGTGAATCCGATTCTGTAGTCCTTTTAAAATTACTCATTATAATATGTGGATGTCTAGGTTTTGAAATGCTGACAATTTTGAATCTTTAGGATCTAATTCGGTAATCATGGTATTAATGGCGTTAATATC
>CAKZOO010000057.1 GCA_937136455.1 uncultured Flavobacteriaceae bacterium
GAACTACTCTCCTAAAAAGAAGTCCTACACAACCGAGAACACTTTGTGGGATGACCTTGGCATCACACCTAGGCAGGTGGTTGACTGGCTGTGCATGGTCGGCAAAGACAATACGCCTTGCCTGCCTGGCGTGGGCCCCAAGAAAGCTTCAGCCCTGCTAGCTGAGTACGGGGATTTCCGAAGCATCTACGACAACCGTGAGAACACCAAGCACAACGAGGCTATCAAGGAGTTTCTTGACAGCTCGAAGTACGAGATAGCCAGGGATCTCCACAGGCTGCACCAAAACTTAGTTATTAACTGGTAGCTAGACACTGGTATGCAAGAATGAAAAACTTTACAATAGCACTTTCTTTAGTGAGAGGACATTGATAATGAAAGCCACAAGGCCACACTACCTGGAGGTCTTTACTGTTGCCCAGGAAGAGCTCCACAAGAAACGCAGCCCAAACCCAGAAGCTTGCATTCAGTCTCTCTCGGCGTTGCTTACGTCATTGGTGAGAGGCTTAAGAGACAAGTCAAGCAACATAGACAACCTGAACGAAGACACCAAAGACCTGTTGGATTACCTAGATGTCAGGTTTGGAACGTCGCATGCAGAAGAGTTCGAAGAGATCAGCCTGCCATGAAGATAGGGCCATTCACACTCACTCCTAAAGGGCTGGTCATGGACCGCAAGCCTAGCCCAGACGACTGGGAGAACCTAGGTAAAGTCCTTGGGCACATCCAGCGTAATATCAACTGGTGGGTTGGGGACATGATTGTGTTTGGCGAAGCTCAGCAGGGAGATGATATCTATCAGGCTGTGTCAGAGACAGTCTCGCTGGACTACATAGACAGGTGCAGCTACATGTCCAGGATGTTCCCGCCTGGCACAAGGCAGCCGCTGTCTTTCACTCACCACCAAGCTGTCGCCAGCCTCAAGGACCCCATCCGCGAGACACTGCTGAAGACAGCCAAAGAAAACAACTGGACAGCTGCCGAGCTTAAACAGGTGGCGAAGGAGTATTTGTAATGCCGGAAGACAATCTTAGCACCACCATGCAGATCTTAGAGTTTATCTCTGATGAAGACCTGCACAGCTCGATCTACTGGAGAACTGACGGCAAGTATGGGCCGGTCACATTCTTCATCACCAGCAGCGATCTGCTGGCCTGGGGCGGCACAGACTGCGAAGAAGTTAACGAAGAGACCTTGCCGTTGCTCAAGCAAGCGGTTGAGGAGTGCAAGGCAATTGACCCGGTTTGTGGAGCTATCGCTGGGTGCGATCTGTTTATATGCCGGGCAAACAAGTCACGCCCTCAAGGTGCTGCATACCCGGATGAACGTGAGCTGTGGCCACTGTTCAACGCCTGCGGCCCTGAGAGAAGAACGGGAGTCGGCAACCCATATACGCCTGGAGAACGCAAGACTCCTCCGGGCGGGAGCCATGGGTTTCTGCAAGAGTTTAAGACCTGGCTTGTGAAGGAACGCCACAAAACTGAGGGGCGGATAATCCTGCCGTGGAATTTCATTCGAAAGGCGAAGCTGGCTGCTTATAGATCTTGCTTAATAAAGGTCTGGCAAATCGAAGAACGTACGGAAGCCTAACGTTCGCGATCACGTTAGCAACTGGGCGTGAACAGAAAGGTATTCAATGGGAAAAGACAGTGATGAACACTCTGCTATGACGCTTACGATCGCAGACATTGACAAAGAGTTGGCTGAAATACGCCAGCAATTGGAGCCGCTGCATAAGCGAGCTGAGGAACTGAACCGCACAAAGCGGCTGCTGAAATCGAAGATGTGGATTGAGGCGAACAACGTGACCAAAGACAAAGTTCAGTTGTCGAGCGGCGATGGCGTGCCGTATCACGGAGTGGTTACTGAGTTCGGCAAGTGGCTGGCGACGTTGGCCGATCCGAAGCCGTTTGCTGAGTGGAATGAGACGATCTATTTCACGCACGACTTAATCAATGGACGGATGCCGCACGGCATGCCAGCCACGATTCACGAATTGCCCGTCTAACGCTCAGATTCACGAATCACGAAAGTAGGACAATGAACGAACCAAAAAAAGAACAGAGTGATGCGGTGGAATCTGTTGTTCACACGCCGGGACCGTGGAGGGCGGGAATTCCTCAGTGGAAACGGGGTGGCCCGCCTTACAAGATTCCAATCAATGCTCCAAGTGGGACCGTGGCAAATGTGCTTTCACACGAGCCGGTTGCGTGGCACCCACCAGAGGAATGTGACCCGAGACCAAATAGCGATGCTCTTCTTGTTGCAGCCGCCCCTGAACTACTGGAGCTGCTACGTCGCTCCTATTTGGCGATGGCTAGAGATCACTGGGAAGATGGCGAAACAGAATCGGAGCTGAGCGATCAAATCAACTCAAGGCTTACCCTGCTTTTAGGCGAGCACTGGCGCAGTTTGGTCGAGTGAACGCTGAAATTCACCCAGTTGCCGGGGTGGATATTGATGTAAGTAAACGCACTGTCGGCAACTTGGGTGCAAATTTTTGTTCGTCGTCCGGTGGAGGTTTATTGTGGGTACATTGGAACGCATAGAGCACCTGGAGATAGAGTTGAGCCGAACAAGGGAGGCGTTGAAGCGGTATATCGCGTACCACGAAATGGATCATGAGGCAACTCCATCGGAGGATCTTCAGTCGGCATACGAAGAGTCACTGGCGATGGCGAGGGATATTATTTCGGGTGGCGGTTATGCGACAGAAGCTACCAGTGCGTTTGAAATCTCTTTGTATCGTGTTGAGTTCCAAGCACGCGGGGAATGGTGCTCTTCGAAGGGCAGATTCAATTGGCTGCATGAGGCAAAGAACCACGGCGAAGCTAACGGCGGTCCATACCGTATCTTCCATTTAGTTCGGGGGTGTACGTGTAACGAAAGAATTGTTTTTGATTCGCACGTCGGTTAGGTACGACGAACAACTTTTAGTCTGCG
>CAKZOO010000058.1 GCA_937136455.1 uncultured Flavobacteriaceae bacterium
AACACTGTTTGATTTTATAGTTAAAGGCGATGTCGGACTTGTTGTTCCTATACCAACTCTACTATTAGCAATATCAATATAAGCAGTATCATCCGCTACAGCCTGATTGCTAGAATTACCAACAAATAAACGACCTTCGTTTAGGTTGGGAACAGCGTTGGAGCGACCAGCACCCATTACGGTAATAGAACCAGCGGAGTTGTCTGATCTCGTCACTTTAGCCATCTTCTGAAGAGCGGAAGCTTCTCCAGTAGGTGCAATACCAGTTAGTTGACCAGCTATATCACTAACAAATAATTCGTCGCCTTCAGAATAATTGCTTGTATCTAAATTAGTAACAGAACCAAAATTGACAACCCGAACGTTCGCGTTAGCGTTTACGGTTTCCTTTGAGACACCAAAAGCTGGCATCTTGTTTGGGTCATTTGCGTCAGCTTTTGCTACAACCGTAGTGTTTCCATCAATACCCGAAATATAAACGACTTCTCCAGCAGATAATGCTTCTCCAGCCTTTGCTCTGAATGATACAGCTCCTCGTAAGTCGCCGATAAATTCGTCAGCCTCAACGTCACCTGTAACAGTAACGTCAGTAGTGATGTCAAGTGATGTACCACTGATGTCGCCAACGATAATTCCCAACTCGGAGCTATTTCCATAACCAAGTACGCTATCGAGATCTTGACTGTCAGTCTCTGTAGAGATAGGTGAGAACCCTAATGCGCCCGTAATATCACCACTTGTGAGGGTATAAGTTGGGTTTGTAGCGCCATTTACTTCGAAGGTGAATACGTTACCAGCTTTGGAAACTCCCGTAAGATAGTAATTCGGATCTGTGGACTCAGAAGAGGTGTTCAAACCTGTAACGTGACCAAAACTATCAAGTAGAACGTCTTGAATATACGTTCTCGCACTGTTGTCGCTACTACTCGCTGCTGCGATACTTGGATGAGCAGTAAGAAAGTTTCCCGTCTCTGAACTGGTGACGAAGTCGCCTGTATCGTTAACGTTGACTGGGGTATAACCTAATGCACCAGTAACGTCACCATTAGTAATACCCGTTAAGACGATATTGCCACCCATCGTGATATCACCTGTGACATCAAGCGCTCCTGTCATCTCGACATCAACGTTAAACAGCGCACTATTCGCGCCACTGATAACTAATGCGTCTGTGCCATATTCTCCAATTGTAATTTTATCATAAGTAGAAGTCGATTCGACTTCTACGATTGGGAGACCAGCGGCATCGTTGACAGAGAAGACAGTTCCTGTGACTTCATCAGTCACGCCGAATAAACGACCATTAACACCGTCAACAGAAAATATATCAGATACTCCTGTATCATCATTAGTGACTGTTGTTGGACCAGCACTAAGGTTGCCAACCTGCATGTCGCGAGAAGACGTATTACCTTGAGCTAAAACCTCATCAAGAGTTTGATCGTCGGTTTCTGTGGAGATGGGCGAGAACCCTAACGCACCCGTAATCTGACCAGATGTAAGTGTAAGCGCCCCTTCATGTTGAGTAACGTCACCTTCTGTAACCGTATAATCGGTGAGGAAGTTACCCGTCTCTGCACTAGTGACGAAGTCGCCTGTATCGTTAACGTTGACTGGGGTATAACCTAATGCACCAGTAACGTCACCGCTAGTAATACCCGTTAAGACGATGTTACCACCCATCGTAATATCCTCAGAAACAGTCAAGTCTCCTGTCGGAATATATACCCCGCCACTAAAATCTAAAGATGCTGTATGAGCGCCTTTTGATACGTGGTCTCTGTTTTGCCCATCTGCAAATACAGAAGCTCCAATGTCAGATGAAGGTATCTTGCCTCTCCGACCCATAATAGAAGAGAAATCTCCACTAGTAATAGACTGGTCACCCCCTAAAATAACTGAGCGATCACCACTTACTCTGTTGCCTTCCCCTCCTAAAATTCCTCCAAAAGAGGAATACACTTTGTTGTCTTCTCCCCCCCCGATAAAAGAATAACCATTTCCTGTTATCAGGTTTACTGTTCCCCCGCCAATAACAGAAGCGGTGGCATATATATCGTTGTCAAATCCACCCCCTATAAAACTTCCTGCTGCGGTCTCTATTTTATTACTGTAGCCTCCTCCTATAACCGCATAATTAGATCCTGTTATATCGTTATTGTATCCACCCACACTAGAAGAGTAATCTGAGTCTACAATATCAATACCAGAACCTCCACCAATAAAATCAAAATCACCCCCTAAAATTGAGTTCTCTGTACCTACAACGATAGCATCGTAGTCACCACTGACTACGTTTTTCGTCCCCATGAAAGCTGCTGAAGCAAAAGAATTAGCTGAGTTTTTATAAGCCGCATAAGAGGCGGGGCTAAACTCTACAGCTGGAGCATTTATATTGAGGTGTCTAGTTGTTTGATTAGTGAAAATTTCTACTGGGTCTTCAGAGCTAGAGCTATCTAATAAAGTTATTTTTTTATCAACCCCTAGATCTACATCATTTAATGTCGATTTTCCACCTACAGAAATATCATTATTAAAAGAAGAATTTCTTGAAACCTGAACTTCATTGCTGCTAACTTGGATGTAGGTTGTTTCTGAGGACGACCCTGACTCGCAATACTTAAGGTTTATTACTGAACCTTTAAAGTTTATAGTTTCTCCACAGCTACCTATTGTTGTATTAGCTTCTGTGATTATATCGCCTCCTATAGTAAGGTCTCCAGTAATCTCAGATGACCCAACTATAAAACCTAATTCTGAACTATTACCGTTGGAGAGAACATCACCAAGATCCTGACTCCCTCCAAAAGCCCCAGTATCATCTTTAGTGATGTATTGATTGGTCGCAATAGGACTATCTTCAAAAGTATATGGGCCTACAGTCCAAGGCGCTCCAGAGCCAAGATTACCATAAGGGACATAATGCAGATATACAGGATCACCATTTGGAAGCGCTCCCTCACTAATGTCAAAAACCTGAACTGATTGGTTTGTTAAATTTCTAGAGAATACAGGATTAGGATTAATCTGATTACTAAACTCGTCTGAACTGGTGGAGCTATAAACTTCAATCCTATCAAAAGCTGTATAACCAATATCATTATTGAATGCAACGACACTAGTTAAAACTCCAGTTTGGCCACTAGAGTTTACAGTTGTTTTTGGACTCTTAGATGATGAGTGTGAAGTTGTACCTGTAGAATCTTGAATTTCAATGCCACTAAATTCAAGGGTGTTTCCATAAAAATAAAATTCAGATGTGTGTGTCTCTGAAGATTCAGAAAGGGTGATTTTAATACCAAAATCTTTTGTATACTCCCCGAATACATTTACGTTATCATATTCGGTAAAAGTGAAAACGTTAGATTTATAATTAGTAAGAAAATCTTCATATTGAACCACCCCATTGATATCAAGAACATCAACACTTATACTATTAACATAACTATTAGCCAATAGATCAGTATTGCTTGATACTGACCCGCTAGTTCTATCCAAGATACCCAAGTCAATAGTGACAGCCTTATTAAGGTGTACACCACTACCCGTGCTCGTTAAGGTCAAATCTGTTTGGTCAACCGTAAAGGATGGCTGAAATTCGTATAAAGGCATTTATTTAAACGTTATATTATTTATAAAAGATTTATCAAACTCTTCTAACTCTGTATAAAGTATGAATGTTCTTAAAGTAGAAAAGTCTGAATCTAGAGTTTTGGTAGCATCTGTAGAAGATCCAATAGCTCTTACACTTAAAGCGTAATTACCGATAGAAGATAAATCATCAAATTTCACAGACTCCCCCGCTATTCCTGTTGAGAAGCTGCCTCCGTTTGGATATCTTAGAACAGCCTCATAGCTAGTCTTCGATGTTACTTCATCCCAATCACCACTAATATAAAAGGTATCTGCTTCTGTCCCCTCACCAGTGGTAATAGATAAGTTTTCTGGGGCTGATAACCCAGTATATGTCACATCTCCAATTTGGGTCGCGACATTATAGTCATATGTGTTTTCTTTTCTATCTAAAGAAATATTGTTTTCAATCAAAGAGAATTTGCCAGTTTCAAACTTGGCCGCAGATACTAAGTATTCGTTAGGGCTATTTTCTTTGATAGAGTCAATCTTGTATAAGATATCATCTGCATTTTTCAAATCAAATCTATATGGGCTACCCAGCTTAATGAATTGTAAATACTCAGGTTTATCTACACCACTAACAAAGCTAAAACCGTCTCCTGTTCCCTGTGAGGTGGTAATTAAAGTAATAATATGTGGTTCTGAATTAAGAACTATATCTGATTCTAATATACCCCTATTATTTAAAAAATTTAAATCCCCACTAATTTCACCCGAAATATTTATCTCTGGTGTAGTCCTCTTATCTGGATCGCTATCATCGTAAGTGGAAACTAAACCAGTATTCAAACTAGCTAGTGTATGTGTGGTGTCTTTGTTTATATAATCTATGTCTGAGGTCTCAAGCCCAGTAGCGAAGACCCAACCAGTTGCCCCAGTATCAAAGTAAAGAATGTTGTCTCCCGTCCCTGTATATAGAGCATACTCAGAAAATTTATCTAACTCTTCTATATCGTCTTCTGTATAACCTTCTTTATAGCCAGAGAAATTATATAACCCTGTATATATACCTAAAGAATCGGTAATAGTAAAAGTATCTGTTCTCGACCTTTTTGTAGAAGCTATATTATCTAGTTCACTAATTGAGCTTTCTCCTGTCGGGCTATAAACAGTTAATACACCCGTCATGGAGCTGCTAGAGTAAGGCCCACTTAATTGAATATATTCATTATCAACATCAACGCTAAGAACCTTTCCAAAGTTTGATTTTTCGTTCTTGAGGTCATCGTCTACAATAATAAGATCACCGGGTTGACAAAGTAAAGCTTCTAAGCCAGAAGTGAATGCAACCCTTTGGTTTTCTTTAATAGTCTTATATATTAGATGTTGACCAATTCTTCTAGCCATAGATCTAGAGGTAACACCCAAGCCATCAATTCTTTGTTTAAACACGCCCCTGCTTCTAATGTCCTCTTCATCCTCAATAACTTCAACTTTGGGGGTGAAGTTCTCAAACCTATCTAAGTAAGAAACTTCAACTGTATTAAACTGCTGATCCCTTCTCAAGTTTGAATAATTAAAAGCCCCATCTTTAACATTGTTGTTGTTGAATGTCGCCATGGGAGACTTAATTCTTTCATCAGAAAAAGATACTTCAGAAGCCCTAAAGAATGTTTGGCCCCTAAATAATTTTGATATAAGCTGTATAGAATCAAATATCTTTTCATCACTTTTAAACATGATGTTGCAGGAATATCTAGGCTCTAGCCCCCCACGACCGTCTGGCACTCCTTCGAAAACTCCATTTGCGTCAACCCCATCACAAAATCTGCCTATTTTATAAAGCTCCCATTTGTTAATATCATCAGAGTCCACATATCTACCTAAACCATATCTAGTATTAGTAAGCAAGTCATACAGAATCCAAGCTGGATTATCAGTCCAACCTGTTTTAAAACTCCCATCCCAATCACCTTGATAAATAGATTTTCTTTCCTCTGAAGCTGCGTCTAATTCTCGCGTTGTTTCATAATACCTTTTATCTATCTTCATCCCAAATTCTTCAGTTGGGAAATAATTTTTTGGTATTTGAACTAATTTTAATCTAGCGTCGAAAGATCTTTGAGGTGTGGAAGAAAAACTTTTAGAGTCGATCTTCGTCCCTACGATTGCAGAGAATGGGTACTTTAAATTAACAGGTATAATCTCTGTGACTTTATAAAAGGTTAACTCCTTGGATATTAAGACCGAAAACGTTTCTGTTGATAACTTCCTAACTTGAACATATCTTTTTTCTGGAGAAGAGTAAGAGTTGTTGGTTGAATAGTCACTAATTCTAGGTAGAGAAAATGGCGTAGACAGAGAAGCATCCCCATCTAAATTTTGAATATCTCTAACATGTTTAAATTGATCTGGACTGTCTGGATTACTAGGATTTCCAATATCAAGAAGGGTCGAGCCTTCCACAAGGGCAGCAATCCTGTAGGTTTTCGTTACTGTTGGTATTTTAAATCCATTAGATAACACTTTACCGACTTCGATTTCCACATTGAGAATTGCAGGTAATTTATCTCCGACTTTAAAATCATCATCATCATCATCGTATTGTTTTTCTACAGTATCGAAAAGAGAATCTATTTTTAATGTTACAAAAATTTCAGAGACATTTGGATTATTTATGTAATAAGTGATTGGCGAACCTCTTTCTTCTAGAAGATACTCCCTATTTTGATTGTTCCAAGAAGAGTAATTTTTATTACCGCCAGTTCTAAGAGAATCATTACTACCCTCATCAGTAGGTAACCCACCTTGGAGCGTTAAATTAGGCCCACTATAGTCAGCGGAATCCATACTAAAGTTAATCTTATTTTGGCTATTAATTCTTTTTATTCTTTGAACCTGACCAGATGCCTTAAAAGGCCCATAAACATTTTTATCTACAATTTTATCGATATGAATTTTATTAAAGAAATGAAAAGGAGATTGATCCTCATATCCTTTCCTCGCTTCAATTAAAACATTATTAAAATTATACTTTGAATTAAATTTTAAGCTTTCTACAGTGGTGATTGTTAATTGCGCGATTTTCTTGAAATCTTCTATAAACTTTTTTATTTGGTATTTATTTGTTATCACCCTCGCAGAACCTTTTCTTATTACAGGCGGACCTTCTGGTAATGGAATAAAAGTAAATGATGCCCCTAAAATATCTTCGTTTAGGTTGATACTACCATCAGAATTAAAAGCTGGAATTAATAAGTCTACATAACTAGAACTTCTGAACAGGTCTGAATATCTGCCTGATGCTTCAGTAGGAACCACGCAGACTTCTTTAGCTTTGTCTATTGGGAACTGAATGCTGCTCACCCCGCTACTCAATACGTCTCTATCTGGGTAATACATTGCCATGTAACCCACTTGCCAGTTTTGCGTAAAGAACTCTTTATAAAGATCTACAGCATTAGCGCTCCTCCAGCTATAGTTCCCAAAGGCTTGATCCATTTTTTGCCCTATTAAATCACGCATAAAAGGATTTACGTCTTCACCAACTGTGGTGGCTGGACCGTAGCTATTCCAAGCATCTAGAATATCCTGAAAAAAAGACACTCCAGAAACACCTTTTTTGAAATCTACACTATTTTTTTCTGCCATGACGACATCCGCCATAGCATGAAAGTTGGAATAACTCTGAAGTGAGTTATGTAAACCGACAAAAAGGTTTGAGTTTTGTATCGTTGAGTCTTCAGTAAATAAAAGATTGTATTCCTTCCATGCTCCATCCCAACTCCCAAAGTAAAATGAAATTGAATTTTCTGTTAGAGTATTAGCGTATCTATAACCAAGTATTCTATTATTTGAATTTGGATCGTAAGATACCTGCTCAAAATCTCTCCCATTACTTACGAATGGAGCGTTATCACTCACTAAATTTTGGAAAGTTAATACGTTCTCAGCCCTTAAATAAGAGCGAGAAAGCTTACGAAGATTTATGACTTCAGAAATACTAGCCCCACCATCATCTTGTGTATCTATATTCGCAAAGGTCGAAATACTCTTCTGAGCTTTAACTTTATCCTCGGTAGTTAGCTCAGATTCAGAATCCTCATTAGAGTCAATAGCTACTGCAACTGGAGTACCATCAAAATAAATACCTCTAGACAAATCAGTATTGCTTAAAAGTTTCCCTTTTGAATCTACCAAACCCTCAATTGGGCCATCAGATATTAAGTCTAAAGTTTCAATATAACTAAATGAAGCTCCAAATTGAAAATCTCCAATTTTAGGAGGCGACAAAACCGCAGGTTTAACTTTAGGTTTTTTACCCGCACCATAAAGCCTTTTTTTTCTAGATAAATGATTCATTTAAATGTCGGGTTAGAAATTTCATAATCGGAATCTTCAGATCCATCAAATGTATTGTGCTCCATACCATCGATAGAGCTTATTGTCTGAGGTAACGATTTAAGTGATGATTGAATAACGCTTGAACCAACCTTTAACCTACCGTATCCGATTGGGAGAGGCGAACCTTGAGCAGCTAAGTTGATTTGACTACTACTGAACATTAAAGATTTACTATCTCCACCCACAACTGTTTCGCCGCCATCAATAGTGCCGGGGTCCATTAAAGCGTACTGAATTGCTGCGCTAGCTAAACTAAAAGCTAAACCTATAAGAATTTGCTCTAGACCAGACCCGACAATAAATGGCACAAAGTCTATTTCTTGGGGATTTTTACTATTAAAGAATAAATCTCTATTAAGTCTTTTTTTATTAACCAAAATTTCGTAAGAAAAACCTTGTTTTTGGAGATCCACGACTGTTTTTCTGAATCCATCTCTATTGGCATCTATAGCACGAATGACATCTCTAGGCTTATTAAGGTCCATTTTGAAGACTTTGCCATATTTTTGCGCTAAAATTCCATGTAATCTAATAGTTGTCATAGTCCTCCTTAAACCTGTTATGTATAATTACATCTGTTTCTAGATTTTGTGGCTCATAAAGATTAAATTTTTTAGTTTCCACGCTATATATCAAAAAAGGGATGCAACAGGTATTAGCCATCTTAATGTCAAACTCTGACGGTTCCGAATCGGAATTGATGTGACTGTGATAAACAGCTACTAAATCATATTCGTCCTTAAACAATAAGTAGTTCAAGGGGTCAATCATGAAGTGCTTTGATGGGTCTTCTGCAATGTTTTTTTGAATTTGAAATACATAAGACTCCTTATCTCTATCAAAACCTAAGAAACCACAAACCTCCACAAAAGAGTTGGACTCTGATTCATCTACTATCTGCTGTAAACTATTTTTTAAATTCATATATTTTGAGATCCTAGAGCTTTGTAATCAAATCCATCTGTACCCGGGAAACCGCCAAAAGGCAATTCAAATTCAGCATTTTGATTGGGAATAAACTCTTGGAACTTACCCTTTGTGTATTCTATAGTCCTTTTTTCAAAGTCCCCAGTGGCTCCAAATCCTGTTATGTCGTAATTATTATGAGACTCATCCTGAATAACAAGCTTATTAGAGCTTAACCCTGTTTGCATATCATACCAAAATACAAGCCTATCTGACCCTGTTAAATTGCTTAGGTAACCAGTTGCTTCATCATACTTCAAAGGGAGATAATCACAGTAAGTCTGAGTCGTTTTTTGTAAGCTATTATCGGTGAGGTAATATTCTAAATCTGATATGGAATTAGTAGAACCAACCCATGAAACCTCATCATCTGTCAACCTGCCAGACCAAAGACAAGCTTGACCTATATCCCCTCCAAAGCAGATTTTCTCATCTAAACCATCTTTCTTATCAGAGAACAAAGATACTAAATCAACCCCAGCTATACTAGAATTAGTTTTTATAGTAGACTTGCTAGAATAAACAGTTGTTCCATACTGGTCTTTTTGAGGATCGACTAAAACTTCTATTGTCGAATCAGCATTTTTTCTTAAGACTACACAATGAAATTTATCTTGGGATGCAATCTTTGTGTCTACTCTAGTTAATTTATTATCTGCCCCAGCCTCTGCGATTGTAGCAAAATCTAAGTAAGAGCTTTCATCCTCTTCAACTCTCGATGAGAAATGCAAGTTAGCCTTTACTAAATTAGTGTTGAAAGTTCCGTCTTCATCTGGGGAAAACTCAAAATTAGTTCTAGGTAATTCGTGAGTAGCAAAAACAGCAGGGTTATACCAATCCCCATCGTCAGCTTGGTATTGGGCTTGACCACGGACCCAAATCGAAAACGTCCAAGAATCTTTGCTGAAAGCTCCTGTTACATTCGGGTTGTCCGTTGCGAATGAGGCTGCGCTATTTCTAGGCAGGTTTAAATAATCAGAAGTAGCCTCCTCTTCACCGACAAAACTCTTTACTAAGCTTTGGCTGGAAAAACGTTTTTGACACGCTTCTATCTTTTTATTGCAGCCATCTTTTTGCCAGTATGATGGATTATCCTCTGGATTTTGGCCCGTGTTAGCTTGCACACACACATACCAAGTCTTATGGTATATTGGACTACCATTATACTGCGTCCTATCTAAAATGATAGATTTATTTTCAATATAAGCAGTCTCACCAACAGAGTAACCAGAATCAGG
The DNA here is from genome assembly GCA_937136455.1 of uncultured Flavobacteriaceae bacterium. Classification (GTDB taxonomy): domain Bacteria; phylum Bacteroidota; class Bacteroidia; order Flavobacteriales; family Flavobacteriaceae; genus MAG-120531. Next base: position 10,185 of record CAKZOO010000058.1, read on the forward strand.
TTGATAAAATCGATTTTCATAATTAGATTCTTCAGTTGCGTCTACAGTTATAATATTATTATTAATGTCCGTAAAAGCCTCCCCATCTTCTTTTTCTATCGGTAAGCCTTGGTATCGACAACCTAAACCTCTATACTGCCAATAACAGTATTTAGCGTTCACAGTCCTGTGATTAACATCAAAATTATCTAAATCTAAAGGTAGATTAAGCTCAAACTCTACATAAGATTTATTCTCTTGGACTTTTTGACCTATATAATACTTCTCTTCCGAGATTTCAGAATCAGAGTTAGCTAGCCCAAATGGGTTACCGCTGTCAAAGTTTGCATCATCTAGATGCTTTACGAAAACTTTTTTTCTAAATACTCTAGCGTTTTTAAAATCTTTATACTTGCCCAAGAAGTAGCTAACAATTTTGTCGTTGTTGCCCAGTTTTATCTTGGGCCTTGGCAAAGTTCCGTCTCCGAAAACACCAAATCCCTCAGACTCAATAGGGATTGGTATGTATTGAATACCCTGCCAAATTAAATTACCCCTGAAAACGGAACCTCCATGAAAACTTAGAAATGTTGAAGGTGAATCTACAGTATCTGGATAGATTTTATACAATTCAAGTATGGCTGTTGGTTGTAAATCCAACAAACTCCTCGCTACTTCATTTTTTCCTTCAGCCGCCATGTTTAATATTACACTTCTTTTAGTATTATAAGCAAGAGAAATGATAATTAAACAACTAATCAATAAAGAAGATATATGGGAAGACTTTTTAAACTTCTGTTTAAGGTCGAAACCTTATCTGGATTTTTGTTGTGGGTCCAGAATCATGAGAATTAATGCCGCCAGAAGGATATTTAATGGCTTTTGTGAGTCTTCTGATGTGTATGCTTGTGATGATACCAGCTATATTTTTAATATAGAACTAGCGGATTACAATTGCATACAGTTTGCATTCACTAACCATTCAAAGTCTAATTCTCAAAAAGTAAAGGCATTCCATGGTATAATGGATCATATTAGGAATATCAATGGGAAATACTTTGTATCAGAAAATAGACGCACATTTAAAGTTGATTTTTATAAGAAATGGCTGGATAGATATGATAAAAGAGTTATAATAGTCAATAATAAGGATGAATCAATCCTATGGTACAATAAAGAAAAAATGGAAAAAACCCTTAAAGTTGTAGGAACAAACCGCTCAGCCCGACATCTACAGGATAAAATTGTTAAATATGATATTATCAATGTAGAATCTGGCATAAATGCGTGTGTAACTCAAATCTCTATTGATGACGAAAAATACCTTTTTGACTGCAAACGTATATCGTTAAGAGAAGGTAAAGTCCTTATCCAAGGTATGATTTCTGACGACAAAACATTTGTAGCAAACATAGCTTTAGAATTTAACCCATAAAATGAGCAAAGAATTAGTAAAATATCGTGTTTACGATAAAAAAGGAGAATATCACCACTCTTACATATCCAAGAATGATGCAATTAATTGTGCAAAATATGTTTTTGGCTCTGTAAAAAGTGTAAAAGATGGTGAAGAGGAAGAAGTTTTTAGCGCTAAAAAAGTAAAGAAATAATGTCTCTGATTAAATCTGTTTTGAAAAGTATTGAACTGTACCTTATGCTAAGGAACAAGTTGGCCTTTTTAGAAATCAAAACCAAACACAGAAAGATAAAAAATGAACTTATTAATGAAATTGAAGAGTTACGGGCTGCTGGCGATAGCAACTCCTCTGATAGGGCTGACCTCTTGCGGAAGCGACTCAAATCCGAAAACAACGACTTTGAACATATATCAGCCGTCTTCCTTGAAGCTCAAGGCGGGAATTCCGATTAACACTCAGGAGGGAGTTTACACTCCTCCAACCGATGAAGTCTGGCATTCTGACGCTCGATACAGAAAACTAGAAAGAGAACTCTTTGATTAAAAAAGAAACGGCATCCATAACGGATGCCGTTTTTAGTTGTTTCTTGGAGCTTATTACCTTCTTTTCCGATTTAAAAGTAATAACAACCCCAACCCCCCGAATAAGGCCGAACTAACTTCTGGTATAGGTTTCAATGCAGTTGAGTTTCCAATGATGAGATCTTGAGGAACGACTTCATCAAATACAAAGTTATCCATTCCGAAGCAGAATGCTGACCATTCCGCTTGTGTATAAACCCCGTTCTCCCATTGAGATAAGTCGCGAATAACAACTTTGTCAACATTATCAAATGAATCGGGGAGAAAAACGTCTTGATAAGCACCACCCCAATCATCACTTGGCAATTGGTATTCTTCAGTGACTGCAATCCCATCTAACCATCCTTGTATAGCAATGATTTCATCTCCACTTGCTGGACCCCCGCCGACTTCGGTATTAGAGGTTATGTGGAAGAACTGAAGGTCAAATGGGGTATTACCCTCACGCCCGATCTCAATCGCTGAAATCGCAGTCCAATGTCCGTGGATCACATCGTCTCCAGCGCCATAATAATTTCCGATAGTTTGAAAACTCCAGTCTTCATTAGGGGATAAGTAATTTAAGACTACAGAGCCTTCTTGGTAGCTGACAACGCCTTCGTTTTGAGATTGCGTATCAGTGATAACGGATTCCCCATTTTCAAGGGTTGCTGTACCTCCAGTGAAGGTAACAATTGCTGCCTTAGCTAAGGAAGCCGCAAATAGTAGTGGTAGTGTTATTAGTTTGTTCATTTTTTTACTTTTTTAAGTAGATAATTTTTGATTTTACTCAAGCCGCCAGTCACTTTGCCAAGTATTTTTCCCAGTTTACTGTTTTCTGGAACAATACAAGCTAGTGTACCCAAAAGCCCCATGAATGAAACAATGAACTCAGGCATTGAGGACATGTATGGGGTTAAAATTTTATCAAATATTTCTTCCATGTTACCCTCCTAGCTCAGTTACAGGTTTGTCTTCCTCTAATTCCTCGTCTATCTTAGGTAAGATGCCTTTATCTTCTAGCTCTTTCTTCTTCTCAGCTGCCTCTTCAGCTCTGGCTGACTTCTCTTCATCAGAGAGTTCCACTGCTTTACCGCCGCTCTCGCCATCATCCTCACTCTCGCTCCCGATGCCGCCCTCACCCTCAGAAGGAGGCCCAGTTCCTTCTATATCGCCATAACCTTCTTCAGCATATTTAACTATATTTTCGAATGCAGACACTCCAAGTGTTGATTGAGTAAATTGATTAAACTTAGAAAATACTCCGTATTCCTGCTCTGAAACTACAGCAATCTCAATGCCTTCAGCCTTAACTGTTTTAGCCTGAAAGTAAGCTCCGCTTCCTATCGACATAATGCCAGCAGTACCAATTGATGCTATTTTTTGCCCAGCTTCTTGGAAGAATGTCGTTGTCGCCGCAGTTAAAGTTGGAGTTGTCGCTGCCGCCGCTGTTTGAGTTGTAGCAGCTACAGCTCCTACTCCTGCCACTGTTTTTGTAGCTTTCTTTAATAATTCTTTATTATTCTCAGCTATTTCGGATAATTTATCTAGAGTAGAAGTCTCTGAAACCTCTACAACTGTTTTTTCAGAAGATTTAGCTTCAACTTTATTATCTTCTTTTATTTCTTCAACATCTTCTGCGGAAGCCTCTTCGACTTCCCCTTCAGAGCCGCACTCTTCACAAATGCATTTTTGAGCTTCTAAACTCTTGATTTTTTGGAGTAAAGCCCAAGCGGTCTCTCTGGTGTGCCTATCTAAGTCAGAAATGACTTCGTTATCCTCTGGATTACAATATTTTAAGGCAAAAGCTGTCGCCTCTTCAAGATCTTTATGTTTCCCCGACATTTGTTTTTAATTACACATAAACCTAGATTTTTGAAATATTTTAATAAAATTTAAGATAAATTGTGTAATTAGACTTATGGATCACTGGACCGTTATCTCATCTCTAATATCAGCGTTATTTGGTGGGGCCTTATGGAATTATATGGGGAAGAGGCTTAACGCTGAACACCAAATAAAAAAATTAGATTACGAAACAGAGGGGGTTCTGCTTGGTAACCTAATTGAAAGAGTAAGCAAATTAGAATCCTTACTTACCGCCTCTTCAGAAGAAAAAGAGGCTATGAGATTTCAGATAAGTGAATTAACTGTTCAAGTAACAGAATTAAAGGTTGAGATAAAATTCTTAAGAGAAGAAAATACTAGACTTAGAGAGGCGAATCAGAGTATATAAAAATTATAAGAAGGCTGATTACCCTCTTGGAAAGTGTTTTTATAAATATGAAAGTTGAGATTGCCACCGTTCTCAATCAGCTTTTTTAGGACTTCTTGAGAAAGCTTGGCCCTACCCGATAGATAAGAGTCACCTTTCCTGTTGTTCTTAATCCAACAGCCTCCAACTTTCTTATCAGACCACTCACTGAAAGAGCCCCTCTGTCGCTCTGAGGAAATCTGACTTGTGTTTGGATGGGACGCGCTGGTATTGGCGTTTAAACCTTCTGTAGTTTCTTCTTGATGTGCCGTCTTCATTGATTAATGATAATGCTTTTCTGATTTTTTTGCAAGTTTTTCCACTCATAATTTTGCTATGTAACTTTCTGAATCTTTGATGAATCCAAGTCTCCTATAGAGACTCTTTACTTTGTTTTTATTTGGTGATTTTTCAGAACAACCCATCTGTATACGCTCAAAATCATTGTCCCTAGCATACTTTATAGCTGTAGCTAAAAGCTTGTAGCCAACCCGGGGGTTTGCTGAAAGCCAAACGTATTCTGAAAACACTTCTAACCCATGTCTTGGCCCTTTATCTTTTAAGAAAACTATAGCCGCATCATATTTACCTTGATCATTTAAGTTTGCCCAAGCAAAAACGTTAAAAACCAACATCTTATCGTGAGCAAAAGCTTGCTTCATCGACTCAACCCCGTTTGGTAAAAGATAATGGTAAGTATTATCTTCATCCTTCAGGTTTAAGTAGCCTGAAATATCATCAGCAGCTTTATTGAACTGTTCTGCGGTGGCTATCCTTTTGATCATTTATGGATAAGAGCAATTAGCTTACGAACCTCTTTAGTTGGGATATCCTTCCAAGACTTCCAAGTTTTTATAGATTCTACATCATAATTGTAGACCTCATCTTTATACATTTGCCTAAGTAATTCTAGAAAGTCCTCAAATGAAGACACACTCTTCTTAGATAAAAGGCTCTTTTGCAGGAGGCCAATAGGCGTTGTAGCTGCAACCTCAACAGACTCTACGGAGATACTATTGTTTGCCCCTTTAGACTTGTCGATCTCATCAGCGCCCACAATGTGGATATTTAAGAAATTCCGAACGCAACGAACAAAAGCCCTATTGCAAGCTATTGTCTCTAAGAACTTAGAAGCAAATGAATCTGTATTATCTAAAGTAGCATTAGCTACATCTTCATAAACAACAGTCTCACTACCGACCCCATCAAAACTTTCATAGTTAGAAATCCAATTGATCTTACACCTAACTACCACGTAACCATCTGAGAGTCTTTCTGTGATGAAACTCACTTTTTCAAACCCTCTTAAACGAGCAAGCTCCTTGATACCACCCAGCATAATCAAAAGCTGGTTGTCTGCTAGACCATCTACAGAATCTGGCATTTCTTTATTCCTAAAATTGAACCAGTCTTTATTAGGGTAAAGAAACTCAGGCTTAATCATAGCCCTCCAGTTTACAGAACCATCTTCGTTGAAGACGTAATCTACATTTTCTAAAAGGCCATAAGCGTCTCGCTTATAAACGTCTGGCCCAAAGAACTTCTTCTTTGCCACTTTTTTAGTTGCTGTTTTCTTCTTGCTCATAAATATAGAAATGTTTGGACTCTTCCCAATATTCAGGAGTATCCAACACTTTGTCGCAGGAGTCAAGACCTTTTTTGTAATGGGCGTAACTCGCGTAGACCTTATCAGCCTCAACAATTTTCTTGTTGGTCAAAAACTTAGCATTTGGGGCGCAAGGGATAGCATCGCACTCTTGATTTTTCAAGTGTACTTGGGTATCAAAATATTGGTTTCTCAAGAAAGGGAGATCTTCTTGCTCTTCTGATAAAAGTATGAAATCTATGTTTAGCTTCTTTAAAGCTTTAAAATACTCTTCAGGGATTATATCTTCCTTATCCTGAATGGTATACAGGATCCTCTTGATGTTAGTTTTGAATTGAACCAACATATTCACTTGCGGAAGTTGGTCTGTTACCAAAACCACCTCGTGATTGGCGCAATAGTAAATAAGAGCCTCTTCTTCTACCCCGTAATCAATGCGAACAAAAAGGCTTTTAGGTAACCCTTTGGTAATCTCTGTGGGGACAACCTCAACAATTTTTTGGTAGTAAGAATCTCCTATATTAATTGTTTTAAAATTGAAATTTAAATAGTCTAACCCGCAAAACTCTAATATCTTTTTGCAAATAATCTCTGGCTTTATTGAATCAATCTGCCTTTGAGGGTCTTGACTAGAAAAGCATGGCCTAACATCCCACTCAGGCTCCATACACGCCTTATTCTTGAAACTGCCCCAGAATGGCTTTGTATTGCTTGCGTAGTTGTTCCCATGCAGCGTAATCGTCTTTACATCCTGAGAGCTAGCATACTGAGCTAGGTAGCTGTCTGGCCCAAGGTATAAAAGACTTTTGGAAACGATATACGCTTCATTTTTTAAGCTGCAACTCAAATGCCTACTGACTCCTGTTATGGCGTTTTTGCCTCCAATTTGATAGATTTTAATGTCGTTTTTTTCTAAAGTATCCTTTAGCAACTGAAATATCGTAGAGTAATGTTTATAGATTTTGGATTGAAAATGTTCCGCATCATAAAACACAATATATTTTTCATCTAAACAAGGAAAAAAATGCTGTTGTAAGTCAGGCTTAGAAGCTTTCACCCCCAAGCTCTTTGAGTATTCATGAAGTAAGTGAGACATTATACAAAAGAGAATTCGTGCTTTGTTATTCCATTATGCATAAAGCATACAGATTTTTGAGTGGTCGCATGAGGATAGAAAGCCGCATTGAATAAACCCTTAGACTTGCCAACACCCTCTAGAGAGAAAGCGTTTTCTATTTCTTGTGAATATTTAAACACTTTGTGGATATGAGGGCTATCCTCAATCAACTCGAAATACTCAGGCTTTGTAAATACATAAATATTATAATCAGAATACAACTTCTTGAATCTCTTCATCAGGGAATTTATCAATAAAACATCAACTTCAGACTCAGGGATAACAACGGCAATTCTTTGATCTTTATCCTCTTCACCCAGTAAATCTTCTAGAGATTTGGCGTTACTTTTTTGAATCTGCTTTTTAGCTACGCCTCTAAAATGCTTTATAATATCTTCCGCCTTCTGTCCAGATTTTAACTTACCCACCCAATGTTTAACTCCAGAAGAGTTTTCATCTACATCTTCATCTAATATGTTCTTATAGATATCAACTAAGAATTCAACTAAGTCGGTATGCTTTGGGATTTCGTAATCTGGATTGTAATCTCTACACTTGGAATCAAAGTCATAATCAACATCTGGCATGTTATCAATTATATCTTCCAATTGCTTTCCAATAACTTGTATGGAGAAATTATCAATAACCCATTCTCTAGCTTTTTGACCTAAACGAGCTTTTTGATCGCTAGTCATGCCGTAAACCTCTTCCAACTTCTCAAATATCGACTTCGGGCAGGTAGACGCTTTTATGAATTGAGTACCGGGTTCTCTATACTCATTCCATTCTAATGGGATACCAGCGCTCTCTGGAGAGCAGTTGTCTTCGCCACAAGAGTAATCTGTGACCAAGGTGATTAATTCAGTTAGTTTAGCCTCTTGAATAGGAATCTCTTGCCCCCCACTAGTGAAAGGGTGGCAATAGACATCCATGAGATTGTAAATTTCATTTAACTGCTCCTCACTAACACCCGCTCTTGTATTAGTTGTGTTTACAGATTTTTTAGTTCCACAATTACCACAATCTTGCTCTTGGCCTCTGAAGTTTACAATTGAGTAAGTGCCACATTTGTTACAAACGTAAGTGGTAAGAATGTCAGATTTATCTACACCCTTTTCTTTGAGCAACCTGTTGATATCCCAGCCCTCACCCCAATGAGTATGAAGAAGTAGTTTAGCTTTTGACTCTGGATTATTCTCTTTAAACAATTTGAATCCATCTAAGATGTTGGGGACACTTTTTCTAAGTTGATTTCTAAAAACAAACCCAATAATGAACTCATCCTCTAAGCCGTGTTGCTGTCGCAGTTTTTTCTTATTCTCTGGCTCTAACTTGTAAAAATTTTTATGATCTAATGAGCCACGCAGTGTTTTAACATGATCATAGCCCATTTCATTCATAGCTTTCTCCGCAAAGCTTGCCCAAACATAATAGTTTTTAATTTTTGGGGCGTATTCAATTGCTTGAGGAAGGATTGGTAAACTATCTAAAGTAGTCCAAACCATAGAATTTATTTTATTCCACCAAGGCTTATGATGATAATCTTTAAAAGCCCAGATATCCTCCAGACCAATATAGACATCAGGCTTGAACTCTTTTACAGCTTTATCAACGGCAGATAACCCATACCCTTCAGCCCTCTGCCTTGCTTGGTCCATACCCCTCAAAGAGGATTTAGGAGGTAAAGCTCCAACAGCTTTCCAAGGCATTAGTTTTAGCTGATGGTTCGACCACTCCATGCCGTTGGCCAACTCAAATAGCTCATACTTACCTGTGTTATGCAGGTAACGCATTATGTTTTTCTTATTCTTACCAAAACCCGTAAAAGCTTTGCAAGAATTAGAATGAATTAAAACTTTTTTCTTCACTGACGAGATTTAATTTCTTCGTTTCTAGTCATGCGATAAGCGTAAAGCTCTTGTAAAGCAAACTTGAAAAACTCAAGCAAGCAATAAGCTTCTGACATCTCAACGCCTATGCCAAATTTGTTTGTAGAATTTCTAATAATACCAAAAGAAAAGGCATTGTCTCTACCCTGCCTTTCCCAAAGCTTAAAAGAGATTTGAGTTTTATTACTATCGTAAGAGTGGTAAGCTTTAAACTCAGCACATTTTTCAATAGCATGAATCAAACCCCCAATCTCAACCTCATTTAGCTTGATGGAGATAGAAGCTTCTGGATTCTTTGAATTCTGAGAAAAAGATCCTGTTTTCTTCTTGTCGTCCCAAGAGAATTGCCTTACCGCCCTAACATACACACAGGGTTCACCTTTCTGATTAGCGCTACCAATATCACAGCTAAAAGCGCAGCCAGTGTTTCGGGGATTAGGTTTATAAAGCTGAACAATCATAACCGATAATAAAGAAAAGCTCCTAGAATTCTACTATTAATCTTGAGGCTTAGAATCTAAAATAGGCTCAGCTATATTGCTTAATACAAACTTCCTATTTTCGTTAATAACAGGGATCTTACAAAGCCTTTTATAGCTTTGAGAAAACGAATCAATAAGATTGATAATCACTTCAACCCTAGAAGATTCATAAAAATAAACCTCTTTAAGATATTGTAGCAAATACTCCAAAGCTTTTCTCCTAAGCTCTATTTGATAAAACTCATTATACAGATCTCTATCTAGCGCTATGGACATTTTGCTGCTTATTTTTTCTAACAGAACCTTTTCTGCTGGTTTATTTAAGCCGTAATACAATGTCATATTAGCTATATCAGAATAAACATGGCCTTTGCACCCACATCTTAAATCTTTGAATAAGAAGCTATCTCCCGAAACAAATATTGAGTTTTTATTAAAATCGCCAATGATATTGCCAGTGTGGATTTTCGGCAGGGAATGCATCCTGCTTAAAATGTCAGATCTTAATGCGTCGATTATATTTTGACACCTAGTGTAGTCAGAGTGGTACTCTATATAAGCTTTTTGGTCTATATCAAAGACGGAATCCATATCCGCGCCTTTAATTAGTTTAGATAGTAAGGTTTTGTATAGAAGTTTATAATTAGATCTTGAAGAAAAATCACAGTAAGAGTGGACGAGAGAATCCACATTAGACATTAAATGGGATCGACCGTAATCAAAAAGAGACTCAGAGGGGCTAGACTCACAAATTAAATAAGATATATTGTCTCCAACCCTAACGATACCACTACTTAAATAACCCGGGACGGAAAAAGATTTGCATAGTTTGGTGTTTTTGATTTCCCTATTAAATTTTTCGCTCTCACAATCTAAAGAGAATTTTAAATCAAATAATTCACCACTACTATAAATTTGATAGAAATCATAATCCTCCTCGACAGAAACTAGAGAAATCTTATCTAATTCTATATCAAGCTTAGAGGCTGATAAAATCTTTTTTATAATTTTGGATTCCGCAGCTGTGACTTTACCACTGAATGGCAAGCTGTACAAGCGGTCCTTAAATATAGAGTTACTCTTCACAAGATATTATAACAAAACCCCACCCCTTTTAAAGGGATGAGGTTTGCGTTATGAATGATTACTCCAAATAAACTAACGAATGCGACCAAAAGTCTTCGATCCAGAACGAACTCCAACAATACTAGTCTTGGAGAAACGACGACTGCGATTGAAGTTACGGTCATAGACCACAATTGTTTGATCTGTTTCAGATTCAAGCTGAGCGTTTAGAGATTCACCCTGCTTAGTGTAAAGGCCGAAAAAGCGACCTTTAGAATTACGAATTGCTTTTAAAACTGACTTGCTCATGTTTTTATATTAGTATACCTTGATACTGTTGTCAACAATTTTTAGTGATATTTTTTCACTTTTCTCACTGCCTATCATGAAGGTAGCAATAGGCAACTGAATCATATTCACAACTAAAGCTTTAATGCTTCTAGCATTTAGCTTCTTGGATTTGATTTGTTTGATGAAAAAGGGCTTGATAGATTTTTGTATTTTAAGATTAACATTCTTGTCCAGCAAGCGCTCCCTAATCTTTTCAATTTCTACATCAATAATACTAGCCATGATATCATCATTTAAGCTATTGAAAATCAGAGTATTTTGAATCCTAGCGATCAACTCTGGGCGAAGATACTTAGATAAGCTGTCTTTATAGGACTCCTCCTCGTTATTACTACTTAAGAATCCCATAGAGCTTTTCGTAGCTTCTTTGTGCCCGATATTAGTGGTCATGACCACAATACACTTAGAGAAGTCTATGCGCCTATTGAAGTTGTCTGAAATGTAGCCTTCATCCAAAAGATGGAGTAGCAAATCTAAGATTTTAGGGTCACACTTTTCTATCTCGTCGAATAGAATTACAGAATTAGGATTATTAGATACAAACTCAGTCAATATACCTCCATCTTCGTGACCAACATAACCAGCATTAGCTCCAAGCAGTTTAGAAACTCCAGTTTTGTCCTGATACTCACTCATGTTAATTTGCAAGAATGAGTTTTTATTACCAAAGAAGTTTTTAGCGATATTCTTCGCTGTAAAGGTCTTGCCTACGCTAGTTGGCCCCACAAATAAGAAGTTCGCCAAAGGCTTGTTAGGGTCATTTAACCCCACTTTTACTGAGGAGAGAATATTATAAATCCTTTCGAGAGCTTCATCTTGACCAAAGATCTCCTTCTTCATTTTCTTGTGGAAGTTAGAGAAAGATCTATTGCTTTCTCCAATTATCTTTTTTGGTATACCAGTCTTTTCCTCGAAAACCTCAAGTATTAGATTCCTTGAAACCTTTCTTTTTTTATCTTCACCGTCCATATAAGAAACCAAATCTTTAACGTAACGCTTTATTAAATCTTGAGTTTGGTCCTCATCAAGATCTTCACCTTTTCTAGAGAATCTCTCTCTGATTGAGGATAAATCTTCAGGAGGATAATCCTGTTCTATCTTAGCTTTAGCGCCTACTTCATCAATAATATCAAAAGCTTTCTCTGGGAACTTTTTGTTAGATAGGTAGATTTCACTTAAATCTAAGATATCTTGAATATTCTTTTTAGAGTAATTAACTCTATGGAAATCTTTATAGAAAGAAATGCTATTGTTAATCATCTCTAGAGTTTGATCTTTTGTAGGCTCTTTTATTTCTACTTTATCAAACCTCCTTTTTAAGGCAGGATCTTTTCCAAAAGATCTCTCATACTCTTTGAACGTGGTAGCTCCTATACATTTAACAGAGCCTCTAGCTAAAGCAGGTTTAAGCATATTAGCTGCGTCTATACCATTATCACTAGAGTTCCCAGCCCCCATCAAGGTATGGATCTCATCAATGAAAAGAACTACCTCTGGGAGACTTTCAACCTCTTTCAGCAACCCTTTAAATCTCTCTTCAAACTGGCCCCTATATTGAGTCCCCGCGACCATGGAAGCTATGTCTACAGAGTAGATTCTACACATCTCAATATGAGCTGGAACTTCACCACTGACGATTCTCTGAGCTAAGCCTTCAACAATAGCTGTCTTACCCACTCCTGATTCGCCAAGTAAAATCGCATTACTTTTATTCTTCTTCGACAAAACTTCGATAAGGTGGTCCATCTCCTTATCTCTTGATGTTATCGGCATTTGATTGCCATCTTCAGCATCCTTATTCAAATCTACACAATACTCAGACAAGAATTTTAGATCTTGGTCATTCCGACCTGCAATAGCGAGTAATTCATCCAATTCTGAAAACTCTTCTGTAGGCGATTTTGTTATTACAAGACTAGCATCAATAACTAATTCACAGAGGACTTCAGACATATATAAAGTGTCACAATCACGAGAATCAATAATTTCAGAAAAGCTAGATCTTAAAACACAATAAAGTATATGCTCAACATTAACAAAGAAGTCCTCATTATCATCCGCAAAAGATTTAGCATCAGCTATAATTTCATTTAGTTCATTATGCCAAGCATTGTCATTCTTTGATTTTACAAAATAATCCTTATCGCTTTTGCAGAATTCTTTAAAATCTTTTATGTAATCCTTTGCTGAGTAGACTATACCCCTACTCTCAAATAATAATTCCACCCTTTCAGATAGATTGCTTAAGCACCCATAAAATAAATGAGCAGTTCTAATTAATTCGTGAGAATTTGAAGACGCAAATAACTTGGAGTCTTTTATCGCCTTCTTCGCTTTTGGTGTGAGATTGTAGTCAGTTAGAGACATCATGTATAGTTACGCTTATTTCACCTGAGATAACTTCATGTAAATTTTATCTTTTAAGGTATTGATGGTGTTTGCAAAAATTATGTCATCCCCCTTACTGCCAGTAATGATAACAACATCGTCTTTCTTGGGCAATTTATTACCAGCATCAAGGTAATCTGTCAAGCGGGATTCTCTTTCGCCATCCATAAACAATACATTAACAACGCCTTTTTCATCATGCAGTTCTAGCCTTGCATATTTATTACCGTTCCGACTAGTTCTTTTTACAATATCAACTAAAACTCCAACGCATCTAACTTCAGATCTAGGCCCAGACATTTTTACAGAGTCGGAACATTGATAATCTTCAGGATGCTTAAATATATCCCTAATATTATACGAGTAACTATAGCCTAAGAGCTGAGTTTCAAAATGCCAATTCGCATACTTTATTGAGTGCTTATTCAATCTACAAATTTCTTTATAAGGCTCCCACTTTTTCTTCAAGGTATTTATCCGTGTGTCCCTAAAGATTTTTTTGTTATCATCACCAATCATGCTATTACCGATTACATCGTTAATCGATTCGATGATATTGTAATTGTAGGTCTCTCCCAACGCTATGAAGTTTCTTTTCTCTCTATCGGTTAAAGAGTTGAAAACTTGAGCCTCCAAAACTAGATCAGAACGATTGCTGCGGACAAAAGAGTCAAGCAGCCCCGCTTGGATCAAGCTAGATAGAACACCAATATTTAAACCTACTTGTTTAGCCACTACAAACACCTGATACTTGTTTGAGAAGGATCCCTCTCTGAAGTCTAGGAGATTGACTAGAACCTTCTCAGAAACGCCCTTGATTGAATTAAGGCCATATCTAATATCTTTACCTTCGATCTTAAAGTCAATATCTGAATCATTAAGGCTTGGAGGAAGAAGTTTAATATCAAAATTAATTAGCTCTTGAGATATTTTAGATATTTCTTCATGACTGTTTGGCTCAAATTTAGCGAATTTCAATAAGCTTAAAAAGAATTCTTGTGGATATTTAAACTTTAAATATACCGTAATAGCAGCTAAGTAGGCGTAACTAATAGAGTGAGATTTATTGAAGGAGTAGTTAGCAGAATCTTCTGCCACTTTCCATAAGACATCAGCTATAACTGGGTCTGCATTTTCAAGCTGATCAACTTTCTCTGCAATCTTCGCTTTCCAATCTTGCATTTGATCCACCTTCTTCTTGCCAACAATACGGCGGAGTTGCTCCGCTTCATCCAGACTAAAACCAACCTTAACAGCCATTTTCATCAACTGCTCCTGATAAAGAGGGATGCCGCCTGTATAACTGAGGACAGAATCAAAAAATTCATGAACTGACTGAAATTCTCCAGTCTTAGCATACTCAGCGTATCTATCTTTGAAGTCTAACGCCCCGGGTCTAGCAATTGCCACCACAGCAGACAGCTGCTCAAGATTTCTAGGAGCGACTTTCTGACAAACCTTAAAGTTGGTATCAGCTTCAATCTGGAAGAGTCCCTGTGGGCTTTGCAAGTTAGATAGAGCTGTGTAAATCAGAGGGTCATGAGGGTTAATATCGTTAACGTTTAAACCTAAACCCTCGCAAACATCATTAACAACCGACAAAGTCCTAAGGCCCAAAATATCAAACTTAACACTTAAGCTAGCGACATCATCCATGTCGTATCCAGAGACTAAAGACCCATCATTAGTTTTTTGCAGCGGCATGATATCTGACTGCTGATAGTAACAAATAGAGATGCCAGAAGGGTGGACGCCAGTGTTCTTAACTAAACCTTCTAATTTTTTAGCTATTCTAAAAGCTTTAGGGTGTTTATCCACATGGTTCTTAAAGGATTCACTCTCCTCGTAAGCAACTTCCAACTTAGCCACTTTGCCAAACTGTTTTGGTATGCTGTCACTAATTTGGTTTACTTCTGTTTCATTAAGTTCAGCTACAATCTTGCCGCACTCCTTCATGCAGAGTTTACCACTAAGAGTATTCAGTGTTAAGATCTTAGAAGTCCTGCCTTTGTATTTTTCTTCAATGTACTTAACGACTTCACTCCGACGATTATAAGAAATATCGTTATCAACGTCAGCAAGAAGAGAGCCGTCAAGGAAAATTTCACCATCATGCTCGATCTGTTTTGCTCTACTTCTAGAAACGAATCTCTCAAAAAATAAGTCATATTCAATTGGATTAATATTTGTTACACCTAAAAGATACAAGACTAAAGAACCTGCAGCAGATCCTCGTCCAGCACCTGTTGGGATGCCTTCCTTCTTACAAAAGTAAAGAACATCCCAGTTGAGAAGAATATAATCAATAAACCCCAACTCCTCAAAGATCTCTAATTCCATGACCGCTCGATCATAGTACTCTTTTTTATTTGGCAGTTCAACGATCCCCTTCTCTCTCAATCCTTTTCTGCAAAGCTCATACAAAATTTCTTTGTTAGAACTCCCCTCCTCTAAACCCAATTCATCTAAGGTATGTTTTGGGACTACAATCTCTGGAAGTTTTACTCCAGCTGGGAATGGATTTTTGTATCTCATAGCTCTATTTCAAATAACTGCTTTCTAAAAATCTTGAAATTCATCTTAATATCATAAAGAGCATCGTGCAATCTATCTTTATCATGTGGGATGTTATACTTTTTAAGCAAAGTCGCCTGACCAGTTCTCAAACCTCTTTGGAAAAAATTGTTCCAACCATATTGCCAACATAAAAAATTATCAAAGTCAGGTTTATCTTCCTTTGCGATGGCTCTAGCTAAACTGAGGGTATCTATAATCCTGTCTACATATGAATGGTCAGAACCAAGACCCATTAGCTTTCTCCAAACATTGATCATATATACATCAAACCCTAAGAGATTCTGACCCACAACTTTATATTCTGGATTGTAAAGCTCTTTAGAAAAATCAGCCCAGACAACCTCAGGGTCTTCCGCTTTTGATTTGTAGTAATTGTAATTAAATTTGGTGATTCTAGCTGCGTCTTCAGACATGTGAAGATCATCCCACCAGATATACCTATCATTCTCTTCTAAGATATTATCTCCTTGAGCAATTATCCAAGAGATTTGGTAAGGTCTCGACTTGATCAAGTTTAAACCTTCGGTTTCAGTATCCAGAACTAGATACTTTTGTTTTTTATCAAACCTTAATAACTGATCGTTCATGACTGTTTGATATAACTTTCTAAACAGAATTCTTCACTACCAAAATGGCTTAAGTTAGGACTGCTAAGCTTCGACTGCTTACCAAAAGATCTAGTGCAGAGAATCTTGTAGGTCTGAAGAGCTTCAACGTCCTTTTTCTCTTTATACAGGATCGTTTTTACTTTTGCAACCCTATACCCTTTTCTTTTTGTGGATTCCCGTAGCTTATTATTAAGTATATGATCGAATGGTAAATCATTACTCTCTGACCAGAAGACAGGGTTGAAGCTCTCCAAATCAGGAATGCAATTTTTCTGATGAAAATTATTCTCGTAAATATAGCTATCGTAAAATGGGACAACAAAAGATAGTGATGTTTCATCCCAATAATCTTTGAAGGTGGCGTAATCTATTCTCCCATCACCTTCTGTAAAGGCGCAAGAATATATTGAGTTAAGTAACTTGCAACCCTTGTCATCCTTAGCGAAAATAATGTTTTTGTGGTTTGAAGTCTTAGAATCGTCATTCATGTCATTACAGAATGTCAATCTTAATCCGTAATACAAATTCAATTCATTCTTTAGACAAACTTTGAAAGCCTTCATGAAGCTGGTCAAATTGTCCTCAACTAAGACGACATCCTTGATGTCATTATCAAGGCACATTTCAATAAGAGAATCCGAACCAAACTCCTTAGACTCATCATCTAAGGTTAGGATGCTTTTACCGTAAGAGTATGTGGATTTGAATACAGGAGTCATTACTCCTTTAGTCTACATCAATCTCCTCAAAGATCAAGAACAATGAGACGGACAACCCTTGTAATATCGAATTTCGTAGGTGCAGCCCTCGGGAACAGCATCCTCAGAGAATTCGTCCTCAAAGCAAGATCCTACAGCTTGCCCCTTTGAGTTTTTAAAGAGGTAATAGAAGAAATCAAATTTCATGGAACAGTGCCATTTTTTTGTCCCGTCTTTTTTCAATTCTCCTTTTTTGGTAGCAAACCCACAAAGTAATCGACCGCTAAATGAATTGTCAGAAGGGAAGCCTTGACTAGCCGCCATGTTTGAAAGTGCGTCATCTTCAGAAAAGCCATCTAGATACTTCTGTATCTGAGTAAGCTGCATTTCAAAACCTAAGAGATCCTCATCGCTTAAAGGCTCCATTCTTATGATGCCGCTTTTTTTTGCGTTTTGATCTAGCTCAAATTTTAAGAATAAAAATTCACTTTGTTTGTTCTCATATTCTGGATACAAATGCTTAGTCGCTAAACTATACATAAGATCCTGCATATTATCTTCAAGGTCTTTACCTTTAAAGACTTCTTTGCTGGTTTTGAAATCCCTAATTAAAGCAAACTTTTGTTTTTTATACAAAAATAACTTGTCAATGAATCCTCTTATTCTATAGGAAATCTTACCATCGCTCTTAACGATATCAAAATCCTGCTCAGAAAGCTCTTTAGTAGGTTTATCTAAATCACCACCAAAGAAATCGTAGCTAAGACCATTGAAGGTCATCTCCTTAATGAGTTGGATGTTATCTTCATCGTCCACTTCGTCACGACGAGCATGTTTCATTATCAGTCGCTTAATAGAAGGAACAGAAAATACATCTTGAGTCTCCATGATTTTATCATAGTGACCTTTTCTTCTTTTTTCTCCTAAGAGTTCAAAAATCAAGTGACATATAGAACCTCTCTTAGCTCCATCATTACTGGTATCAGGAAGCTTGAGTTTATACTTGCACCAATACAACCAAGAACACCCTTGAGCTGTTTTGATTCTACTTGCGGATAAAGCTGTTTGAGGCTGAGTCATTTTAATTTTTGAGCCAATTTCTTTTCTGTCTTATTAAATAGATGCCCATTCTTCAAAATGAATTTCTGAATATAGTCTCTCTGTTCTTGTTTGTCTATTTTCCTACTAAGCCAGTCATTGATATTATAGCCGTTTTGGTACATTTCTCCAAAATCATTTGCTTTGTATGGCAAGTGGATAGTCAAAATACTTAAATCAAAATACTTGGACATCTTTAGGTAATTTTTTATTGCTGCGATCAAACCTCTATTCTCAGAAGAATTAAAGTCGTTATTGGTGCAGATATAAATGTCACCCAAAACTTTGCTAGAGAGATAGTTTATAATAGATGCGCTTGCAGAGAGGCCAAATAAAACTAAGACATTCTTAACGCCTTGGTCATATAAAGCCATAGCGTCACCAATACTCTCCACTAAGTGCACCTGACCTAGTCTTTCAATCTCAGCATCACATTCATTGTTCTTGACGAAGGATGGGTAAACCCAAGTATTCTTTTTGCCGATGTGTTTCCATTTAGGATAATCGTTATCATCGTCAATTTTTCGTCCAGAGAATCCAATGATTTGCTGGTTATCATTATAGATTGGGAATACCATTCTACGATACATTTTGCCAACCCCAGCCAAGCCTACTTGAAAGCATTTTTGAGTCTCCTCTGAAATGCCTTTATCTTTGTAAAATTTGTAGTTGGGAAACAACTTATCTAAGCAGTCTTCTGGGTAACATCGCTCCATCTCTATCCTATCTACTTTTTTTACGACATAAGTTTTGTCGCTTTTTATTTTTTTTAAAGTCTCGGAAAAATCTTGGCTGTCACCTACAGTCATTCGGACTAAAGCCTCAAAAGGTAAAGATCCTTTAGGCTCCACAAAGTCCATCCAGACTCCAGTGTTCTTATAAATCTTTAAGGCTGTAGCGTTGTCCCCGTTCCTGTATAAAGCTTGAGATCTCCAATGATCACCACAGTCAATAAGTTTATAACCTATTGAGCTAAGAACTTTTTCAAACTCTTCAGAAGGAACCAAGCTCTGGGATGTCGCTTCTCTCTTGTCCTGCTGGTACATTTGGTATACTGTCATCTAATAGTGCGTCTCCGTTTTGAACCGCAACAATGTCTCTCAAGTCGCCACGTTCTGAAATATTAAAATTATTAAAATTTAAATTAATAAAGTTCTTCCGAAGAGAATCTTCAACTTGAACTGGCTCAATAGCACCAGCTATATCTCTTCCCAAACTGCGGTACTTAACACTAATCATTTTATGAGTGCCAAATCTTTCCCCCTCTAACTGAACTTCGTCTTCTGTCTTGCGTCTAATAATGAACATGTGAGAGCAGAATTGTGTAATTCGGTCTGATAGAGACACAATACTTTCATCGTCAATAACATTTTGAGAGTTTCTGTTCGTGGTAATACCACTCCTATTCGACTGAACAGAAGTAATCATAGGGATGACTGGATCTCCATCCTCAAGAACCTCTTTTTGAATACATCTTTTAAACTTATCAACCATCTCGCCAACAACCTGCCACTCATTTTTATTACCTACTGAGTCGTTAGTTGTTTTAATATAGTCAAAAGAGAAGACCATCTTATTACCCCTACCAACAGTGGAGTAGTAAAATCTTTTTAAGGTGTTAATCATGACATCCACATCCATGCCACCGACATTGTAGTAATAAAATTTAAGGTTTTTAACTTTAGACCAAACAGCCCTTACTTTATTGACGACATCTTCTCCAGCGTTTCTCCATTGACCACTTTCCAGAAGGTACATTGGAACTCCAGAGTGAGCAGCGCACTGACGCATGATAAGCTCCTCTTTGCTCATCTCACCATTATCAAAGTGTAAAACTGGGACTTTGTATTTTAAAGCTACTTTGGTAGCGTAATCCATACAGAATTGAGTCTTACCTACACCAGAGCGAGCCACAATGACGGTAATATTACCCGGGCGCAAAAGAGATCCGTAAATATCATTAATTTTTTCATGTGGACCCATCATCCCAAACTCTTCGATTGGATTGTTACCTCGATCCTCAATAAGATGCTCCATATCATCATAGATATTTTCAGGAACATCATTGCCGATATCAAACAGATTGATTTTAGAGTTATAGATATGGTCAGCAGTCTCGACAATTTGTCGATAAGAAGATTCTGGAGCTATAGCCTTCATCTTCTCAGCTATAAGATATGAAGACTCCACAATCTCGCGCCTGATAGAGTATTTCTTAAGCTCTTTACAAGTTTTGATTAAGTTCCCCGAAGGGACAGCCCTCATAGAGAGTGATTTAATATAATCAGCAGGGTTAATGTCACCCTCAAAACTAAGACCTACTTCATTGACTCTTTGAGCTAAGATAATGTTATCCACCTCCTCTCCAGCATCAACAGACTGCTTGATGACCCTAAAGATCGTAGCGTGCAAAAGGGAGGTCTCAGAGTAGAAATCTTTATGACTAATAAAATTGGAAATCTCTACAAGAGACTGAGGGTCTTTTAATAGACCAGCTAAAAGCTGTTTTTCTAATTCGTAACTATAAATCATATGATTTCTTCATTCTCTTTTTCGATTCTGGTTAAATACTGACTTAAAGCTCTTGTCAAGCCTAATTCTGTAATTGAGGAATCAAATTTAGTATACACAATGGGGTCTCCTGATTCATTAGCAGCCACCATTATCACACCCTTATACTTGTCCGAATCCCCAGAGATCTCGTAGATCTTCTCAACGAAACCGCTTGGGATTGAAAACGCTTCTTTATCGTCACTCATAAATAAATATCTTGCTCTTCAAAAAATGACTGATCTACAGTATCCTCTGGATATATCTCTACCAGATTTATACCGTTAGCCTCACAGAAGTCCAGCTTTTTCTGATCTCTTTTCAGTTGATCCAGAAACTTGTATCTGTTTTTATGAAAATGCTTCACATACCTAGTATGTTGAGCACCTTGAACTTCAATAGCAATCTTTTTGTTTGCGTTGTAAAAATCTAGCGATAATCGACTACCGACTATTCTAAACTCTTCAAATACAACGTCATTGCTCCAATATGGGTAGAGGAAATCTTTTACGGCTTTTTGGAATTTACTTCTACTAGAGGCGTCCCAGTCTATATGATATTTTCTGGGGTTTTTTAGATTTCTTAGCTTACCGTCTATAGAGTAGAATTTCATTCTTCTCCATTAAAAACTTTTTTAAAGTAGGCTATAAGATATTGGCAAAGAGCCGAATCATCTTCGATCAAAGAGAACAGTTTATTCTCTCCTTGGACTTTTTCTGGAAGAGAGAATCCCCCTTCAGCTAAAACATTTTGGAAGTCTTCCGTGATAGAAATCCAAGCTCCAGCTTTTTTAACAAACTCCCAAGCTTCAAGAGTCCCGACAATCTCTTTCTCGACCCAGATTGAAGTCCCGCCAGTCCTCCCATAACGGATAGGGTAAGAAATTCTAGTGTTAGTCTTTTCGTTCGGGGATTTCTTAACAACCACTTTAGCGTAGTGTCCAATTGCTGGATTAGTCTTTGGGTCCATCTTCTTAACAGATGGATTGAGTAGTATCTGATCGCCATTAAACCTTGGTTCAAATTCAATGATCCAGTTTGCGAAGTGAAGAAGAGCATTTCCGCCTGTCGCGGTAGTTTGGCGAATAGGAGCTTTACTATACGGATCTAGTTTGATATCAGCTCTAACCTGAGAGATAAAGATTGCCATATGGCCTCTTTTGCCAAGAGCGATTGACATCTTTTTCATGAAAGTCGCAGCGATGTTAGCCCCACCCGCAACTTGAATAGCTTCTTCAAAAGTCTTTTCATTATCAGCTTTTTTGATCAAGCCATCAACGGAATCTAAGCAGAAACAATATTTATTCTTTTCTTCATTTGAAGCTACAAGCTGCCTCATTAAATCTACTACAGTCTCGTAAATATTAGACTCAAAAACAAAGCATGTACCATCTTCCCAATCATCATAATTAAAAACAAAATTGACCCCACAACGCTTCATCATCTCTTCAGAGAGCCTACCCTCGGCTTTGATATAAACGCCCTTTGCTTTTGGCATTTTTAGGAAGTTTTTCATAACTTCTAAAGAGGCAGACGTTTTACCCCCTTCATTCATTCCGACAAACCGATGCAAACCGGGGCCGAATCCGCCATCGAGATGATGATCAAACTCAAGAGAACCACTTGAAACCCTATAACTCACTTGCTCCTCAAAGTTGAAATGGTCATCTTTATTATTTTTCAAAAAATTATTTAATAAACTTTTTGAATCTACTGTCGCAACTGTTTTCTTATTAGCCATTTTAATTATCTTCTAAAAAATCTTTTACTGTTATCCTCTTCTTCTTTACGAAACGATCTTCGCCGCTCTTCTCGCCTAGATTGTATTGTGGGTACTTTGATTCGTCTACCACATAATTGAACGCTCTGAACTTTTTGTCAAGAGTATCTTTGAGCTTCGGGCTTCTGAGGTAAGTTAGAGACTCAAACTGGCGGTGAAAGTTAACCACATTCATAAATTCCAATGAATACTTGTCAACCAAGTCGTTCAAGAATTTCATCTCTTTCTGGTAGAAGACTCTTTTGTTTTTTTGAGGCTCCTCAACAAGCCTTTTTAAGATATCCCTCTTACTTATTTTCGGTTTAGCAACCTTCTTCTTCTTAAAAATGTGGCCGCATCTACATGAAGATACCCCAGTTGCGACTAATGATTCGCAGCTAGGGCATTTCTTTTTACCTCTTGGCATAAGGCTATGCTAATACTCTTGAATATCGCGGTCAACCATTTTTCTGACTAATCCAAGAAAATCAGTTTGAGGATTCCAATTAAGCTCCCTTCTCGCCAACGAAGAATCTCCTAAAAGCAGGTCTACTTCAGCAGGGCGATAGAATGCAGGGTTAATCTGGACGAGGACTTTATCTTCATGATAGTACTTTTCGTCAACCCCACGCCCCTCCCAGCGACACTTCTCAAAACCAAATCCAGCAAGGTTGAAAGCCTCCTCGACAAACTCGCGGATAGTATGAGTCTCATTTGAAGAGAGAACATACTCTTTTGGGTGCTCTTGGTTAAGCATCAACCAAATACCTTTAACAAAATCTTCAGCATCGCTCCAGTCTCGCTTAGCATCAACATTTCCTAATTCAAGAGGTTTGAAGTCACCATTAACATACTCGTTTTGAATACGAGCTACATTTTTAGTAATCTTGCGAGTCACGAACTCTTCTCCACGACGAGTCCCTTCATGGTTGAACAACCACCCTTGAACAGCAAATAAATTATAAGAGTCCCTCCATACTTTTACCATATGCCTCGCACTAGCCTTAGAAACACCATAGGGGCTTCTTGGTCGTAACGGGTGAAGTTCTGACTGTGGAGAATGCAAAACGTCTCCAAACTCCTCTGAGGAGCCAGCATTATAATAACGGCATTTAGGGCAATGTTTACGAATAGCCTCAAGCTGGTACATTACAGCCATAGCATTTGTATTCATATGATTAGCTGGTTGGGACCAACTAACACCAACAAAAGAATTAGCTGCAAAATTAATAAAATAATCTGGCTTTTCTTTAGCGATAACATCTTCTGTGTTTACAGAATCAGTAACATCTAAATCAATAAGCTTGAATCTTGGATTACCCAAAAGATGCTGAATGTTTTCGTGATTCTTCACGCTTAATCGTCGAACACCAGCTACAATAGTGTGTTCTGTATTCTTCAAGAGATAGTCAGCCATAAAGCTGCCATCTTGACCTGTGACTCCTGTGATAATTATTTTTTTCATAATATTTTTTTGACCCACGAATTGTCGCAAAAGACCCCGTCTGGGATTCCAACTGTTTCATCTACAGCTTGTTTTACATTGAACAGGCTGTACCCATAATCATGACCAGCTATATACCCGTTTTTTTTCAACTTTGGTAGGCAGTTTGCTATGTCTCTCTTTACAGCCTCGTACGAATGGTCCCCATCTATGTATATGAAATCAAAGTAGTCATCGTCGAATAGGTTTGGTATCTCTAAGCTATTAGCTTTGATTTTGTTTATTTTCTCTGGGTGGTTTTTTGCAAAATAATCGAACTTACTCTCAACCCCTGACATATGACTTGAGGCGTAGTCTTTTGGGTCATAACCTCCAGACCAAAAATCAAGGCAGTGTATTTTTACGAACGACCCAGTCTTTAAAAAAATAGCGGTTGATTCCCCCAAATAAGATCCAATTTCCAACATAGTCAAACCTTCTTTACCTATAAAATTAACTAGGTTTATAAGACCTTGTCTTGACTCCTCAGAATTTCTCATTATATTCATATTCTTATATTACTATGTTTTTTCATTAAGTCCAGTCTTAGATTCAAAGGTAGAGAAGGGAAGTGACACGTAAAACTCTTATCAGATATGCACCCTTTAAAATTTTTTTCTTTTCCGTAGTACTCCATAGGGTAAGAGTTAAAAATGCCTTGGTCTAACTCTTTTGTAAATGATTGACATTCCAAGTAATTGTCATCATACAAGTGTATAATTGCTGCTTGTTCCCACCAAATATGGTCAATGTATTCTGTCATTGACCAAACTTTTTGAAAAAAGTCTGTGGTTTCCTGACATGTTTTTACGATAAAAAAACCAGTATTAATCTGGTTAAAATCTTTTACTATGTAAAGTTTGTTTTCATCTAAGTAGCTTCCAATACTTATATCATTGTTATGGATGACCGAGTCTGCGTCCATCCATATAATGTGTCCGTCATATGTTTTCAGTAAGTCTAGGATAACTTTTATTTTATACCAAGCAGGAGGTCTTTCAAAATCATTAGGTATTCTAAAAAAATCACAACTAACACCACTTAGATCACAGAAGTGGTTTATCGACCTCTTTGACACTTCGTGAAGCTTCAAATGAGAGTCGTTGAACATTGAGACAATCTTGCAATTCATTTTTAAACTTGTCGAAGCTGGAGTTTCGCTATATTCTTACAAGATGATATATCAACCAGAGATTTATCAATATTTGTGTAAACTTTATTTTTAGGATCTGAATATATTGAGCCGTAAGCCCGAATCTCTTTACAGAAATTAACGTGATCACACATTCCATCTGTAGACCATTTAACCTTTTTCAACACATCTGTCTTCATTAATGCAAACCCACCAAAAGCTGAAGCACATTTTACTGGTTGGCCCAAGCTCCATTTCATTCGATCTAATCCATTTGTAAACGGACAGTCCGTAAAATACCAGCATTTTTTACCACGACTGTCAAAAAGTGGATAAACATCATAATAGCTATCTTCCGTAGCTCCATACATTAAATCTGGAATATCTTGCCTAACGTTTGATGTAATTAAACAACAATCGTCAATTTCTTTAATAGTATTTAAATGTTGAATTAAATTATTTTTATCAAACTCAATATCAGAATCAATCAATAAGCTATACTTACTCTCAGTGTCTCGCAATAAATTTTTACACTTGTTGCGGCATTCACACAAGAGCTGCATTCTTTTTACATCTCTAGTGCTTCCGAACTTTTGTTTATTTAAATTTTCATGGAGAAAAACCCCTTTTCTTTCTCGCATCCAACCCTCTAGAATACTTACAGTGTTATCTTTAGAGTCGTTTTCATAAAAATAATACTCAAAGTCATAATCTAAAGACTCCAGATCCTCTAATTGGCTTAGAGTCCTGTGAATATGCGGCTCGCTATCACGCCACAAAGAATAAACTGCGATAGTATCTCTCATGCTAATGCATGATTATATATCAAAGCTCTTCTTCTTCAACAATTTCTTGAACTTCTGAAAGCTCAGGTAGTTCGCGAATGATGTCATCATATTCAGCGAACCCTTCATCATCCCAACCCCACTCAGAGAACTTCTCTTCTTCATCCCAAGCAATAACATCTTCAGAAGCCATTGAATTTACTGGGCGCTTAGACCAAAACTTACAACTCCAATAACGTGGGGTAGTCTTATCTTTGGCAGTATCACATTTGTGACGCGCTCTGAAATTGCGACGACGATCTGGATCATCACGCTTAATCTCCATGTTGGGATCTCCAAACTTAACCATGATTACATTGCCAGTTTTTGGATTTTTAACATAAACACCAAACTTCTTTTTGCCACCTTTAAGTCTGAATGGCTTATTTAAAGTTTTCTTTTCTGCGTCTGTGTATTCAAGATCTTCCGTAGAATCGTCCTGTTCCCACTCGTTAGCTCCAGCTTTAACTAGGTCGATATGAGCAAGGTCAAAATCAATATCATCAAAATCAATAAAAGCTTCCCCTTCACGCTCAAGATAATACTCTTCTGAACCTTTAGCTACATCTTGATCAGCAGCACGGTAAGACTTTTTGACCTTGCCTCCCCTAACCATTTTAAGGAATGTATTTACTCGGGCCATTGCCCACTGACCTCTGGTCTTGCCGGGGCGGTGGCTGGATGAAAAAGCACCAGCGCCGCGACGATAAATTTTCTTTAGTTGACCAAGGGTGACTTTTTTAGAGTGCTTCTCGTTATGTTCCTTAACTTTATTCTTAAGAGAAGTAATAACTTTTGCAGAAAATGTAATTGAGCCTCCTTTACCGCCAGCAGAACCCTTCTTATTCTTACTAGAACCTTTTTTGCGCTCTGATGGTTTTGCAGGAGTTTGCGCTCCACTTTTGGGTCCACTACGCTCTGCGGCTTCAGATCGCTTCAAAAATTCTTTTATTTTCTTAGAAAAGTCAAGTTCCATGGTATTTTTGTTTACACTTATTTTAAATATAAATGAAATTAACCTTCACAAGATTTACATTCCATAAGGGATCTAGCCAATTCTTGACTGGGATTTGCACTTCTTTGATAATAAAATCCTTTGATTCCATTCTCCCAACCAAAAATCATAAGCTGATTCACTTCTTTTAGGTTAGCTTTAGGAGCTATCATAAGATTTAAAGACTGGCCTTGATCTAAAAACTTCTGTCTTTGAGCGGCTTGTATGATGATTTCTTTTTGAGAAATCTCTCCGAAAGTCTTAAAGACTTCTTTTTCTTCCTCAGACAAGAAAGCAAGATGTTGTAC